>JAEYAU010000012.1 GCA_023404705.1 Pseudomonadota bacterium | reverse complement strand
GCCGCTCGGCTGCGCGGCAGGACGTTCCTGCGCGGGGGCGGCAGCCGGCGCGGCCTCGGCCTTCGGGGCCGGCTCGCCGGGCCCGACGCGGCGCTTCACCTTCTCGACCACGACCTGCTTGGTGCGGCCATGGCTGAAGCTCTGACGCACGACGCCCTGCTCGACCCCGCCACGCTTCAGCGTGAGCGTCTTCGTCGAACTGACGCTCAGTTTTTCACCGGGGTTCTTCGTTTCGGTCATGCGATCTCGATCCAACCTTCACTTTGCGTGCGAACGAACTTCGCGTGCGAACAAGCATCAATTTCGGTCGTGCGACGGCCCGCCGCGAACGTCCGGAGCACTTTTCCGAAAACGTTCGAGGCTCATGGTTCGGGCAAGGAACGCCTTGCTCGCCGGGCCAGCAAGCAGGGCTGCATGTACCACATTTGGCCTGCCCAATGCCAAATCCAATTGCGCCGAGGTAAACGCCGTGACGACCGGGAAATGCCCGGTTTCCCCGTCGTAAAGGCGCTTCACGGTGCCCGTGATCTTGCGCACCCCATCGGAACTCGCATCCGAGGCATGCAGCAGCCCAGCCACGTCGCCATCGACCAGTGCGGCCTCGACCTTGGCAAAACCGGACACGACCAGTCCGGCCTTGTTGGCCATGGAGAGCGCATCGAGGGTCGCCCGCTCGAGGAGCCCGTCAACCTGCGCACCGAGCTCGGGGGTCGCGCGCACCTCGCGCTTGAAGCTGCGCGCGAACGCCTTGCGCTTGACGGCCTCGTCAATCGCCTGCCGCTTGGCCGTGACCCACACGCCACGGCCCGGCAGCTTGCGTTTGAGATCCGGCACCACGCTGCCGTCGGGACCGACCACGAAGCGGATCAACTCCTCCACGGGGCGGACCACACGGGTTGCGACACAAAGCCGCTCCGTTCCCGCAGGCGTACTGCGCGGTCCGGCGTCGGTGGTCTGATCTTCGGCGATGGCCAGCATCCGTTAGATTTGGCTCCGCTGCATCACATTCAAGACTGGGCTTCGGCTTCCGCCTCGGCGGGCTCTTCCGCCGGCTGCGCAAGGTCGGCCTCGCTGATCCAGCCGGCCTTCACACGAGCCTGCATGATCATCGCTTCGCACTCATCGCGCGAGACTTCGAAGCCGTCCAGAATGCCGGGCTTGCGCACGGCCTCGCCGTCCTTGCGCTCGGTCCAGCCCGCGAGGTCGTCGGTGGCGCAGCCCGCGAGATCCTCGACGGTCTTCACGTCGTTCTCGCCGAACGCGACCAGCATCTTGGTGGTGACGCCCGGGACTTCCTTCACCTCGTCGGCCACGCCGAGCTCGACGCGCTTCGCGTCATACTCGGCCTCGATCTGCGCGAGGTAATCGCGCGCGCGCGTCTGCAACTCCTCGGCGGTCTCCTCGTCGAAGCCCTCGATGGAGGCGATTTCCTTCTGGTCGACGTAGGCAAGCTCTTCCACCGTGGTGAAGCCTTCGGACGCCAAGAGCTGGCCGACGACTTCATCCAGGTTGAGCGCCTCCATGAACATATTGGTGCGCTTCTCGAACTCGGCCTGGCGGCGCTCCGACTCCTCCTGCTCGGTGAGGATGTCGATGTCCCAGCCCGTGAGCTGCGAGGCGAGGCGCACGTTCTGGCCGCGCCGGCCGATCGCGAGCGAGAGCTGCTGATCCGGCACCACCACCTCGATGCGCTCGCGCTCCTCGTCGAGCACCACCTTGGCGACTTCGGCCGGAGCGAGCGCATTCACCACGAAGGTCGCGATGTCGGGCGACCACGGAATGATGTCGATCTTCTCGCCCTGCAGCTCATTCACCACCGCCTGCACGCGCGAGCCGCGCATGCCGACGCAGGCGCCGACCGGATCGACCGACGAATCCCGCGAGATCACCGCGATCTTGGCGCGCGAGCCCGGATCACGCGCGACCGCCTTCACCTCGACGATGCCGTCATAGATCTCCGGCACCTCCTGCGCGAACAGCTTCGCCATGAACTGTGGATGCGTGCGCGAGAGGAAGATCTGCGGGCCGCGCGCCTCGCGGCGCACGTCGTAGATATAGGCGCGGATGCGGTCGCCGTTGCGGAACACCTCGCGCGGCAGCATCTCGTCGCGCCGCACGATCGCTTCGCCGCGGCCGAGATCGACGATCACGTTGCCGTATTCCACGCGCTTGACGATGCCGTTGACGATATCGCCGATGCGGTCCTTGTACTCTTGATACTGCCGGTCGCGCTCGGCCTCGCGCACCTTCTGCACGATCACCTGCTTCGCGGACTGCGCCGCGATGCGTCCATATTCCAGCGGCGGCAGCGCGTCCGCGATGGTGTCGCCGACCTGCGCGGCCGGGTTGCGGCGGCGGGCATCGTCCTGGCTGATTTGGTTCGACGGGTTCTCGACGGTCTCGACCACCAGCAGGTGGCGCGAGAGCCGGAGCTCGCCGGTCTTCGGATTGATCTCGGCATGCACGTCGGTTTCGCTGCCGTAGCGCGAGCGTGCCGCCTTGGCGATCGCGTCCTCCATGGCGGTGATCACGATGCCGCGGTCGATCGACTTTTCGCGAGCGACGGCGTCGGCGATCTGCAACAGCTCGAGCCGGTTGGCGCTGACAGCAGCCATTGCTCAGTCTCCCTTCTGCTGGGCCCGGCGCTTCTTGGCCGGCTGCCCGTGACGTTTATCCCTGCGGGCCTCGCCCGCGTTGTCCTCGTCCTCGCCCTGCGCGGCCTTGCCGGCACGCAACGCCTCGGTCACGAGCGCGTCGGTGAGCACCAGCTTCGCTTCCCCGATCTCCTCGAACGGGAGCAGCACGTCGGCGTCCTCTCCCTCCGGCACGTCCGGAAGGCGGATCTTGGCGGCCTCCGCATCGGCGCCCAGCAGGGTGCCGCGGAAGCGGCGGCGGCCCTCGCGGGCGACCGCCATTTCGACCTTCACCTCGTGGCCCGCATAGCGCTCGAAATCCGAGCGGCGCACCAGTGGCCGGTCGATGCCCGGCGAGGAAATCTCGAGACGGTAGGCACCTTCGATCGGGTCCTGCACATCGAGCACCGGTGACAGCGCGCGCGAGACGGCCTCGCAATCCTCGATCGCCATCGACCCGTCCGGACGCTCGGCCATGATCTGCACGGTTCCGCCGCCCGTGCCGGAGATGCGCACGCGCACCAGGCGATAGCCCAGATCTTCGATCACCGCCTCGGCGATCGCCGCGACGCGCGCGGCCACGCCCTGCTCGCTGACGAGACGAGGCTCTATTTCGCTCTTCTGGTCGACCGTATCGATCATGTACCCGTCCGGATCCGGCGGCCGGCCTGGGTAATAAAAAAGAGCGGGTCCCGGGCGGGGCCCACTCTCAATAGCCGCTCGGATCACTCCGACCGTTATGAGACGTCCTACTGGACGCGACATATATAGCGCCTTGGCCCAAGGATGCAAGGCCGATCCGGGGCCAGGGGCGCCCCCGCTGAGCCCGCCCGAGCCCATAAAAATCCGACCGAACGTCCCTAACGCTTCGTTCACGATCGGGGCCTAGGCTCGGCGCGCCGCCTCATTGGCATTTGGATTTCGGCATGGCCGCTCTCGCGTCCCTGATTCCCGAGCTCGAAGACCTGCTTCACGGCGCCTCGGCCGAGAGGCGGGCCGAAACCTTGCGGCGCATCACCGACCTCTATCTCGCGGGTGCCGAGCGCTATTCGGCCGAGCATGTGTCGCTGTTCGACGACGTGCTGAGCCAGCTCGTCACCGAGATCGAGACGCGCGCGCTCGCCGAGCTCGCGGGCCGCATCGCGCCCATCGACAACGGTCCGCCCAAGCTGCTGCGCCGGCTCGCCGAGAACGACGACATCGCGGTCGCGGGCCCGGTGCTCTCCAAGGCGAGGCGTCTCGCCGATTCCGATCTCGTGGCCATCGCCAAGAGCAAGAGCCAGGATCATTTGCGCGCCATCTCGGGCCGCCGCGGCGTGAGCGAGGCGATCACCGACGTGATCGTGCAGCGCGGCGACTCACGGACGGTGCGCACCGTCGTGGACAATCGCGAGGCGCGCTTCTCCAATGCGGGCTTCGCGGTGCTGGTGCGGCGCGCGAGCCGCGACGGCGACCTCGCCGAGAAGGTCGCGAAGCGCCCCGACATTCCGCCGCACATGTTCCGCCGGCTGCTCATGCAGGCGACCGACATCGTGCAGAACCGTTTGCTCTCCTCGGCGCGCCCCGAGACGCAGCTCGAGATCCGCCAGATCCTCGCCCGCGTCTCCGGCGAGATCAGCGCAATGGCGGCACCCGAGAAGGATTTCTCGGCCGCGCAGCGGACCGTGCTGTCGCTCTATCAGGCCGAGAAGCTCAGCGAGACCGACCTCTTCAACTTCGCGGCCTCGGGGCAATACGACCACACGGTCGCCTCGCTGGCGGCGCTCTGCGGCATCTCGCTCGACATTGTCGATCGCCTGCTCAGCGGCGAGCGCCCCGATCCGGTGCTGATCCTCTGCAAGGCCGCCGGCTTCGGCTGGTCCACGGCCAAGGCCGTCATCTCGGTCTCGCCCGGCGGCCGCCGCATGGCCGGGCGCACCATGGATACCGCGCGCACGAATTTCGAGCGACTCTCCTTCTCCACCGCGCAACGCGTGCTCCGCTTCTGGCAGGCGCGCCAGAACGAGATGGATACCGAAGCCGAGGCTTGAAGTTCAGACTCTCCGGAACGCCAGATAGCATGGCGTCCGCCCTTCGCGCAGCGCCTTCTGCTCGTAGCGGGTGCGCACGAAGTCGGGCCAGGGCTTGCGCCAGTCGTCCGCACGCTCGGCCGTCCAGGCGAAGTAAGGGGCCTGGGTCAGGCGCTGCAACGTCCAGCCCACATAATCCGGCCAGTCGCTGGCGAAGCGGAATTCGCCGTCCTGCTTCAGAACGCGTGCAAGCGCCGCGATGCTGTCCGCCTGAATGAAGCGGCGTTTCCAGTGCCGCTTCTTCGGCCATGGGTCGGGGTAGAGTAGGTCGATGCGATCAAGTGACTCGAACGGAAGCCAGTCGAGCAGGAACGACGCGTCGCCCTGATAGAGCCGCACATTGACGAGGCCCTTCGCCTCGATCGCGGCGAGCGCCTTGGCCATGCCGTTGATGAAAGGTTCGCAGCCGATGAAGGCGGTGCGCGGATAGGCCTCGGCCTGCGCGATCAGATGCTCGCCGCCGCCGAAGCCGATCTCGAGCCGCACGGCCTCGGCCGGAAATGAAAACAGCGCCGGCAGGTCCGCGGGCGCCGGCGTCGTGAGATCGAGAGCCAGGCGCGGGAGCAGCGTGTCGAAGCGCTCCGCCTGCTGCGAGCGGAGCTTCTTGCCTTTGCGCCGTCCGAAGAAGGCGCCACGCTGCTCCGTCTCGCTCATTTTTGCTTGCGCATGATCTTGTCCGAAAACCGGTATCCACTTTTCGGGATCATGCGCGGCTCCCGGTTCGACCGGGAGCTAACCGGCCGCTCGGCTCAGCTCAAGGCCTTCTTCAGGTTGGCCGCGAGATCGGTCTTCTCCCACGAGAAGCCGCCGTCCTTCTCGGGCGCGCGGCCGAAATGGCCGTAGGCCGCGGTGCGCCGGTAGATCGGGCGGTTGAGCTTGAGGGTGCGGCGGATATTGGTCGGCGTGAGCCGGAACATCTCAGGCAGCACCTTCTCGAGCTTGCGCTCGTCCACCTTGCTGGTGCCGTGGGTGTCGACCAGCAGCGACATCGGCTCGGCGACGCCGATCGCATAGGCGATCTGGATCGTGCACTTCTCGGCGAGGCCGGCCGCCACCACGTTCTTCGCGAGATAGCGCGCCGCATAGGCGGCCGAGCGGTCGACCTTGGTCGGGTCCTTGCCCGAGAAGGCGCCGCCGCCGTGCGGAGCATAGCCGCCGTAAGTGTCGACGATGATCTTGCGGCCCGTGAGCCCGCAGTCGCCGTCCGGACCGCCGACCACGAAGTTGCCGGTCGGGTTCACCAGGAAGTCGCTCGCCTTCTTGGGCATCCAGCCTTCCGGCAGCGCCGAGGTGACCGCGTCCGCGATCATCTCCTTGACGAGACCGGGCGTGTACTTCTTGCCGTTGCGGCTCTGCGCATTGTGCTGGGTCGAGACCACCACCTTGGTGCAGCCCACCGCCTTGCCGTCCACATATTGCACGGTCACCTGGCTTTTCGCGTCCGGCTGCAGGTCGTAGAGCTGGCCGCCGTGACGCTTCTCCGAGAGCACCTTCAGGATCTTGTGCGCGAAATAGATCGGCGCCGGCATGAAGGAGTTCTTCTCGTAGACTTCGCTCTCGTTGCAGGCGAAGCCGAACATCATGCCCTGGTCGCCCGCGCCCTCTTCCTCGCCGCCCTTGGTCTTCTTGGCGTCGACCCCCATCGCGATGTCGGGCGACTGGCCGTGCAGCAGCACCTCCACATCGGCGCCGTGATAGGAGAAGCCCTCCTGGTCGTAGCCGATATCCTTCACGACGTTGCGCGCGATATGCGCGATCATCTCGCGGTCGACCACTGCATGGCTGCCGTATTTCCGGAAGAACGGCGCCTGGCCGCGGCCCTCGCCCGCAATCACGATCTTGTTGGTCGTGGTCAACGTCTCGCAGCCGAGCCGCGTGTTCACTTTGCTGTCGTCCGCGATGCCGAGCTTGATGTCGTTCTCGAGGAACGCGTCGAGGATCGCATCCGAGATCTGGTCGCAGACCTTGTCGGGATGGCCCTCGGAGACGGACTCGCTGGTGAAGAGGTAGTTCTTGCGGGACACTGGGAGAACTCCTGAGCGGAACGGAGCCACGGGCGCGGCTGGATCGAGGGCGTTTCTTGCAGTGTCCCGCAGCGGGGTCAAGATGTGGGCAGGAGTGGGCGTTCTTGGGCAGGCTTTTTTTGCGCGCAAAGGCGCATGCCAGCAGTTCCATGCTGACGCGGGCGGTTTCGGGAGAAGGCGAGGGAAGAGACCGTATCGGTCAGGTATGCGTCTCGGCGATTTCTTCGACGAGGTCGACGATGCGTCGGCGCAGCTTCGGACTGCCGATGCGCATGAACGCCTTGGTCAAGGCGAGCCCGTCACTGGTGGCGAGGAAGTCCGTGACATAGGCCGGCGAGGGCGCCTCGGCGAAGTCATCCTGCTGACTCACGTCACCGGGCGCGCCTTCAAAGAAGAACGCTACCGGCACTTGCAGGATGCTGGAGATCTGCTGCAGCCGGCTGGCGCCGATGCGGTTCGTCCCCTTCTCGTATTTCTGGACTTGCTGAAAGGTCAGACCAAGCGCGTCGCCGAGCTTCTCCTGGCTCATGCCGAGCATCATCCGGCGCATGCGCACGCGGCTGCCGACGTGCTTGTCGATCGGATTGGGTGCCTTTTTGGCCATCACGATCTCCTATGCCCCAGAAGGGCGCGAAGGTGCTCTTGGGACAGGAGTGTGGCCACGGCTTGACGAAAGGTGATGAGCTGGCGGCAAGGTTATGAAAACGTAAGCAGCTATCCACAGGGCGTTAATGTGGGTATCGCGCCACCGCAAATCGCCCGTGAGGGGGCTCAAACGCGACCGAGCCGGCGCCGCAGCACCCAGATCAGGGCGCCTGCGACCACCATCGCGACCGGCAAATCACCGAAACGCGCATAGGGCGGCGATGCGATGCGCTTCGGCAGCCGGGCATCCAGCACGCCTTCGACGCCGAGCCGCAGCGATGCGATCACGCGGCCGACCGGATCGATCACCGCCGAGATGCCGGTGTTGGCGGCGCGCACCACCGGCACGCCTTCCTCGATCGCGCGCACGCGCGCCTGCTGGAAGTGCTGATAGGGCCCGGTCGAGTTGCCGAACCATCCGTCATTGGTGAGGTTCAGCATCCAGGCCGGCTGCTCGCCGGGCGGCACGGCCTCGCCCGGGAAGATGATCTCGTAGCAGATCAAGGGAAGAAACGAGGGCGCGCGCGGCGCCGTCATCAGCCGCCGCCGATCGCCCGAGAGAAAACCGCCCTGCACCTTGGTGAGCTGCTGCAGGCCGATGCGCTCGAGCAAGTCCTGGAACGGCAGGTACTCGCCGAACGGCACGAGATGCAGCTTGTCGTAGACCGACAGGATCGAGCCGTCGTGATCGATCACATAGATCGAGTTGTAAGCGCGGAAGCCACCGCCCGGCTGCGGTGCTGCAGGACGCACGCCGCCCGTGATCAGCGATGTCCCGGGCGGCAGAAGCGCCGCGATCTGCGCCAGCGCATCCGCTTCGCGCGCGAGGAAGAACGGAAACGCGGACTCGGGCCAGATCAGATGCGTCACGTCCTTCACGCCGGCCGCGTTCGGCCCGGTCGCGCGATCCGATAGCGCGAGATAGAGCTGCATCACTTGGCTCTTGGAGCCGTAGTTGAACTTGGCGTCCTGCGAGAGGTTCGGCTGCATGATGCGCAGCTTCACTTGCGGGTCGAGCTCGGTCGGCGTGCGCGAGAGCCGCAAGGCGCCGTAGGTCGCGAAGGCCGCGAGCACGGCGAGCGATCCGAGCAACAGCCGCCACGGATGCGGGGTCTCCTTCGGCTCGTCCGCGAGCACCGCGGGGCTCGCGAACAGGATGATGGCGAAGAAAGTGAGGCCCCACAGCCCGATCAGCGCCGACGTTTGCGCCAACACATTCGGACCCGTGAGCGCATAGCCGAACGTGTTCCAGGGAAAACCCGTCAGCACATGGCCGCGCAGCCATTCGGTCGCGGTCAGCGCGACCGCGAGCGCGATCACGCGCGTCGGTCCGCGCACCCAGATGAGCCGCGCCAAGGCGAAGCCGGCCGCCATGAAGATTGCGAGCCCCGCCGGCAGCGCCGTGACCGCAATGGGCAGCAGCCAGCCGAAGGTTTTGGCATCCACCAGGAAGGCGAAGCCGATCCAGTAGAGGCCCGCGAGAAAGAATCCGAAGCCGAACCACCAGCCGACCGCCGCGGCCGATGCGAGGCCGCCGAGCGCGCCGGCGGCCGCACCGTCGAGCAGCCACACCACGACCGGGAGCGTGAGGAACAGCACCGGCCAGGCATTGAACGGCGCGAAGCCCAGCACCGTGACGGCGCCGGCCAGGAAGGCGATCGCGGCGCGGCGCCAGCCATAGGAGAGCAGGATCGCGTGCGAGAGGCGCGTCAGTGCCGCCGAGACGTGCTGGCTCACGATGAGGCCGCGCCCGATGGCGGATCGGAGCTTGGCGGCTGCGCGGGCGTCGCGTCAGGGCGGCGCCGCGTGAGACGTTCGACGCGCGCCTCGCCGGGCTTGCCGTGGGTGATGCGCACGCGCTTGATGCGTCGCGGATCCGCGTCGAGCACCTCGATCTCGAAGCCGTTCGGCCCCTGCACGACCTCGCCGCGCGCCGGGAGGCGGCCGACCCGGGTCACCAGATAGCCACCCAGCGTGTCGACCTCGTCGGCCATGTCGCCGATCTCGAACTCGGTGCCGACAGTCGCGACCACGTCCTCGAGATTGGCGCGCGCATCCGCCAGGAACGAGCCGTCGTGCTGGCGCACCACCGAGGGCAGCGCGTCCTCGTCGTGCTCGTCTTCGATCTCGCCGACGATCTGCTCGACCAGATCTTCGATCGAGACGATGCCGTCGGTGCCGCCATATTCGTCGATCACCAGCGCGAGATGCACGCGCGTCGCCTGCATCTTGGCGAGCAGGTCGCCGGTCGGCATCGAGGGCGGCACGAACAGGATGTCGCGCACGATGCGCGTGTCCGACAGCGGCACCGCAAGATCGACGGCGCGCAGGTCGAGTCCCGCGGGGAACGGCTTCTTGCGCCGCGGCGCTTCGGGATCCACGGTCGCCTTCTTGACCATGTAGGCGATGAGGTCGCGGATGTGCACCATGCCGATCGGATCGTCGAGCGTGTCGTCGTAGACGACGAGCCGCGAATGGGCCGCGCCCTCGAAGCTCTTGAGCAGTTCGCCGATCGGAATATCCTTCTGCACCGCGACGATGTCGGCGCGCGGCACCATCACGTCGTCGATGCGGCGCTCGCGCATGCCGAGGATGTTCCTCAGCATGGTGCGCTCCTCGGGCGAGAAGCCGGTCTCTTCCGGCGCGCCCGCCTTCAGCACCACCTCGAGGTCGGCGCGGATCGAGCCTGGCTTCCAGCCGAACACGGTGCGCAGCACGCGCGTGAACCAGCTCTCGGCTGGCTCGCGCGCGACCTCGCTCGGGCGTGGAACCGGTACAGGGAGATTCACACGTTCGCCGGAAGCAGCCACATCGTTGCGACTAGGCGCGTCGGTATCAGGCATGGCAGTCGGCGTCAGACCTCGCGTGGCGAATACGGATCCGGCACGTCGAGCCGCGCCAGGATCTTGCGCTCGAGCTCTTCCATCGCCTCGGCTTCCGCATCCGATTCATGATCGTAGCCCAAGAGGTGAAGATAGCCATGCACGGTCAGGTGCGAAAGATGGTGCAGGAACAACTTTTGGTCGATATCGGCCTCGCGCACCATCGTTTCGTAGGCGATGACCACGTCACCGAGATGTCGCACGGGCCCGGCCGGTCCGGGCGGCTCCGCGGCCGGAAAGGAGAGCACGTTCGTGGCCTTATCGAGGCCGCGCCAGTTCCGGTTCAGTTCGCGCACCGTCGCATCGTCGGTGAGCACCACGCAGACCTCGCTTTCCGGCTTGGGAGCCGCTTCGGCGGCCGCCGCGATGGCGCGTCGGATCGTGGCTTCCGCCTCGGGGGCCGCGGTCCAAAGTTCGGAGTCGACCACCAGATCGATGCCGGGAGACGTCATCACTCTCCGGTCTCGCGCTTGCGCTGCTTCTCGAGCGCATGCTCGTCATAGGCCCGCACAATGCGCGCCACGAGATCGTGGCGCACCACGTCCTCGGCCGTGAAGGTCACTTGCGCGATACCCTCGACGCCGGCGAGCAGGCGCGTTGCCTCGCTCAGTCCCGAGGTCTGGCCCGACGGCAGGTCGATCTGGCTCGGATCGCCCGTGACGATCATGCGGCTGTTCTCGCCCAACCTCGTGAGAAACATCTTCATCTGCATCGACGAGGTGTTTTGCGCCTCGTCGAGGATCACCACCGCGTTCGAGAGCGTGCGGCCGCGCATGAAGGCGAGCGGCGCGATCTCGATCTCGCCGCTCTGCAGCGCGCGCTCGACGATGCGCGCATCCATCATGTCGAACAGCGCGTCGTAGATCGGCCGCAGATAGGGATCGACCTTCTCGCGCATGTCGCCCGGCAGGAAGCCGAGCCGTTCGCCGGCTTCCACCGCGGGCCGCGAGAGAATGATGCGGTCCACTTCCTTGCGCTCGAACAGTGCCACCGCATAGGCGACCGCGAGCCAGGTCTTGCCGGTGCCCGCGGGACCGATGCCGAACACCAGGGAATGCCGCTTGAGCGCGCGTAGATACGCATCCTGGCCGGCCGTGCGCGCACGCACGGGCCGCTTGCGCAGGTTGATCTCTTCGAAGCCTTGCCGCGCGGTCGCCGGATCGAAATCGAACAGCGAGCCCTGCGCGAGCGCGAGGCGGATCGCGCCTTCGACGTCGCCTTGCGAGAGATCCTGGCCGCGCTTGAGCTGGTCGTAGAGCCCTTCGAGCACGCGCCGCGCCTGCTCGCAGCTTTCGCGCGAGCCTTCCACCGTGACCTGGTTGCCGCGCGAATCCGCCGCGACGCCGAGCCGGCGTTCCAGCAGCGCGAGGTTCTGGCCATATTGTCCGAACAGCGTCGAGGCGAGCCGGTTGTCGTCGAAGGAGATCACGATCTGGCTTGCATTCGAGTCGCTGCCCTCGCTGCCTGTCGGCAAGAGGGTCCGGTCACGGGGCGGAAGCGTTCGCAACGCGGTCAGGCTCCTGCTGCGCTCAAAGGCGCGTGGTCGGCGTCCACGAGACGGCCGTAAAGACTGTTGCTGCCGAGATCCGTCACGGTGACCCGCACGAGCTCGCCGATGAGCTGATCGGGCGCAATCACTTGCACGGGCTGCAGATATGGGGAGCGGCCGACCAGTTGGCCAGGGTGGCGGCCCTTCTTCTCGAACAGCACGTCGAAGGTAAGCCCGCGGCAGCGCGCGTTGAAATCCGCCGCGTGGCGGTTGATCGCCTGCTGCAGCCGCTGCAGGCGCTCGGACTTCTCGGCCTCGGGAACCTGGACCGGCTCGGTCGCGGCCGGCGTGCCAGGGCGCGGCGAATACTTGAACGAGAAAGAGGTCGAGAAGCCGATCTCATCGACCATGCGCAGCGTGTCGCGGAAATCCTCCTCGGTCTCGCCCGGGAAGCCGACGATGAAGTCCGACGTGAAAGCGAGATCCGGCCGCGCGCTGCGCAGCCGGTCGATCACCCGCAGGTAATCGTCGCGCGTATGCTTGCGGTTCATGGCCGCGAGAATGCGGTCCGAGCCCGACTGCACCGGCAGATGCAGCTGCGGCGCAAGCTGCGGCAGCTCGCCATGCGCCGCGATCAGATCGTCGCTCACATCGCGCGGATGGCTCGTCGTGTAGCGCAGCCGCAGGATGCCCGGGATCTCGGCGACGCGGCGCAGCAGCCGCGCCAGCGTCCAGGCCGCGCCGTCCGGCCCTTCGCCGTGAAACGCATTCACGTTCTGCCCGATAAGCGTGATCTCGCGCACACCCGCAGCTGCGAGTATTTCGATCTCTGCAACGATCTTCGCAACCGGCCGCGAGACTTCGGCGCCGCGCGTATAGGGCACGACGCAGAAAGTGCAGAACTTGTCGCAGCCTTCCTGCACGGTGACGAACGCGGTCACGCCGCGCTTGCGTGTCACGGCTTGCGACGGCGCCGGAAGGAAGTCGAACTTGTCCTCGATCGGAAACTCCGTTTCGACCACGCGGCCGTCCTGTTCCGCGCGCGCGATGAGATCCGGCAGCCGATGATAGCTCTGCGGCCCGAACACGAGATCGACCACCGGCGCGCGGCGGATGATCTCCTCACCCTCAGCCTGCGCGACGCAGCCCGCCACTGCGACGATCAGGCGGCGGCCTTCCTCGGCGGCGCGCTGCTTCATGCCGCGCACGCGGCCGAGCTCCGAATAGATCTTCTCGGCCGCCTTCTCGCGAATGTGGCAGGTGTTGAGGATCAGGATATCGGCATCGTCGGGCTCCGGCGTCTCCACATAGCCGTCGCGCGCCAACAAGTCCGCCATACGATTGGAATCGTAGACGTTCATCTGGCAGCCGTAGGATTTGACGTGAAGCTTGCGCGGTCCGCTCATTCGAGCCCAGTCGTGCTTGGGACCATCCGGCCCTGAGCCATGCTTCCCAAAGTGACGTCGGCCGATGACGCCTCCATGGCGCTATATTGCAGGGCCGCCGCAGGTTGGGAATTCACTTCAGTTTCCGTAGTAACCACAATGGGTTGTGGAACCGGCGCGAGCCCCGTCTGGCGGTCGCGCAGCAGCCCGACCGTCCTCGCCCGGATGGCGGTCTCGAGCTCCCGGGCGACTGCTTTGCGGTCGGTAGTGCCTTCGTAGGCCACCGGCTCGCCCCAGGACACCGTCACGTCGATCGCGCCGAGCCGGCTGATGCGCAGGAGGTGTGGGACGAGATCGGTCTTGCCGTACCATGCCGCCACCGGCCGCATCTGCCGGCCCATCGGCAAGCCATGCAGGCGCACATAGGCGACCGAGAGCGGCTGTAGCCAGACCTTGCCAGTGTGCTCGGCGGCGGCCAGCGCATCGCGCGCGGCGCCGATCAGCGCGCTGCGGAACGGCAGCACGCGGTTGCCGTCGCTCGACGTGCCCTCGCCGAACAGCACCACGGGATCGCCTTCCGCCAGCCGCTGCGCGATCTCCGCGTTGACTTCGCCCGTCTTGTGCCGCCGCTCGCGGTCGACGAACACCGAGCGCTGCAGCTTGGCGAGCCAGCCGAAGAACGGCCAGGTCGCGACCTCGCGCTTGGCGATGAACACCGCGGGCGCCAGCGACGTGATCACCAGGATGTCGAGCCACGAGGAATGGTTCGAGACGATCAGCACCGGAGGCTCGCGGATCGGCGCGCCGTTGACGCGCACGCGCAGGCCGAGCAGACGGCACATGGTGCGGTGATAGAACACCGGGATCTTGCGGCGGAGCGGATGCCGGAACTTCACGGCGAGCCACTGCACCGGCATCAGCGGCAGGGTGATCACCAGCACCGCACTCAGAACATAGACGGCACGCAGCATCAGGATTTCTTTTCGTCGTCGAGCGGGACCGCATAGAGCTCGAGTCGGTGATCCACCAGCCGGTAGCCGAGCCGGCGCGCCACCTCGGCCTGCAGCCGCTCGATCTCCTCGGACTGGAATTCGATCACCTCCCCGGTGCGCAGGTTGATGAGATGGTCGTGATGCGCGTCCGGGATCTGCTCGTAGCGCGCGCGGCCTTCGCGGAAGTCGTGCCGCTCGATGATCCCTGAATCCTCGAACAGCTTGACGGTCCGGTAGACCGTCGAGATCGAGATGTTCGGGTCGATCTCGGCGCAGCGGCGGTAGAGCTCCTCCACGTCCGGGTGGTCGTCGGAGCCGGCGAGCACGCGCGCGATCACGCGCCGCTGCTCGGTCATGCGCATGCCCTTGGCGATGCACTGCGCTTCGATGATGCTCACTTTAGGCGCGGTCAAACCCACGTTTCGTCTCGGTTCCGTCAGTGTGTCCCGGGCAAGGCCCCACTATAAAAGCCGTGCTCCGCGGCGTCCATGCGGGCCTCACCGCAGGTCGCGCCGCAGCACCAGCGCGGCCGCCTTAGCACCGCTGGCCGAGCCATAATAGCCCTCGCGCCGTCCGACCTCGCGGAAGCCCGCGCGTGCGTAGAGCCGCCGCGCGGAGGAGTTGTCTTCGTCGACTTCCAGGAACACCGAGCGCACACCGCGGCCGGCGAGCCGGCGCAGGTTGAGGGTGAGCAGCTTCGCGCCGATCCGGCGTCCGCGGCACGCGCGTGTGACTGCGATCGAGAGAATCTCTGCCTCGTCCGCCGCGATGCGCGAGACGATGAAGCCGACCGTCTTGCGGCCGATGGTCGCGCGATCCGCCACCACGCTGCGATCCGCCAGCAGCTGCTCGAATTCCTGCTCGCTCCAGCCACGATTGAACGAAGCCGCATGCAGCGCGGCGAGTTGCGCTGCGGCGCGCTGCGGCGCCGCCGTGAGCACGGGCTCGCCGCGCCCGAACAATTGCGCGAGCCAGCGCATCATCGGCGCGGCAGCCGCGCCGCGTCCTGCGGCTTCGCATCGGGGCGCTGCAGGTAGAGCGGCTTCGGCATCGCCTGGTTCTCGTCGGCCGCCGCGCCGAGCCGCGCGCTCCAGCCGAAGTCCGGCGCGCGGCTGTCGTCAATGCGCGGTGGCGCGATACCGGGCGGCCATTTGGCCGCAACGACCGATGCGCCCGAGCCGACCAGCAGCACGGGTCCATCCGCGGCGCGCGCGACGTTCTGCGCCTTGTCGAGACGTGGCGTCACCAGGGTGCGGCCGCCGGGCCCGAACACTTGGCAGTAGACCTGCTCATGGCGCGCATCGATGGCGACGATGATAGTCTCGGTCGCGCCGCCCGCCACATGCGGCGCCGCAAAGGCCGAGAGCGTCGAAAGCCCAACCGCGGGCTTGGCGGCCGTGAGCGCGATGCCGCGGGCCGCCGCAATGCCGACGCGCAGCCCCGTGAAGCTGCCGGGCCCGACCGTCACGGCAATGCGATCGATCTCGCCGAACTCGAGCTGTGCGCCATCCATCACGCGCGCGATCAGCGGCATCAGCGCCTCGGCGTGACCGCGGGTCATGGTGATGGATTCGGAAGACACGATGGCGCCGGCCGCGGTGTCGAGCACGGCGGCCGCACAGGCTTCCAGCGCGGTGTCGATGGCAAGGACGCGCATGATGAGGCGCCGACGCCGTCCCCCGTGGCTGCGGCCGCGAGACTAGATCGGCCGCACCTCTGTCACGTCGGGCACGAAGTGGCGCAAGAGGTTCTGGATGCCGTGCTTGAGCGTCGCGGTCGAGGACGGGCAACCCGAGCAGGAGCCCTTCATCGCCAGATAGACGACCCCATCCTTGTAGCCGCGGAACGTGATGTCGCCGCCATCATTGGCGACCGCCGGGCGCACGCGCGTCTCGATCAGCTCCTTGATGGTCGCGACCGTCTCGGCATCGGCGGGCTCGAAGAACTCGTCGCCGCCGCTCTCGCTCACATCCGCATCCGCCTTCACGACCGGCGCGCCGGACATGAAGTGCTCCATGATGACGCCGAGGATCGCGGGCTTGAGCTGCGGCCAGTCGCCGGTCGACTTGGTGACCGTGATGAAGTCGGAGCCGAGGAACACGCCGCCGACGCCTTCGATGTCGAACAGGCGCTCGGCCAGCGGCGACTGTGCGGCCTCTTGCGGGTGGCGCATCTCCAGGGTGCCGTTCGCCAGAACGGTGCGCCCGGGCAGGAACTTGAGGGTCGCCGGGTTCGGCGTCGCTTCGGTCTGGATGAACATGGCTGCCTACCGTGGGCGCGAACGCCCGTTGAGCTGGGGTGTCATTGTAATAAATGGGGGTTTCCGCGGGAAGGTCAACGCGGGAAAAGCCCCGATCCTGCCCCTTGGGCAGCCATTTACGACATCGCGTCCAGTTCTTCATCGTTGAGGTGTCCCGGGACGATTGCGACCGGGATCGGGAAATCCCCCGCGGTCTTGCCGATATTGGAGACCAGCGGGCCGGGGCCTTCCTTACCGACACCGGCCGCGAGCACCAGGATCGCGATGTCCTCGTCCTCGTCGATCAGGCTGAGGATCTCCTCGGTCTTGTCCCCGTCGCGGATTACGCGCTCGGGGGTGATGCCCGCGACCCCGTTCGCTCGCGCCGCGAACTGGTCGAGCACCAGGTTGGCGGCCTCGTGCGCCTCGGCCCGCATGATGTCGGCGACACCGAGCCACTGCTGATGCCGGTCGTGCGGCTCGATCACCAGCAGCATCAGCACGGTCGCGCCGATGCGCGAGGCGCGGCGGCTCGCGTAATAGACGGCGCGGTCGCATTCCGGCGATTCGTCGATGATCACAAGAAATTTCGGCTTGTGCCCGGCCTCGTAGCTGCGGCGCTTGCGACTCAATCAGTCCTCCGGGGTTCCGCCATACCGGGTGCGAGTGGCGCCAATCAGGTTCATGCTGCCACGCCGCTCGGCATGACGACAAGCGGGCGCGATGCGCGAAATTTCGCCAGATGGCGCGTTGAATCCGATTCAGCGGTGAACGAAGCCGAGAATGTCTTTCACGGACTTCATGGTGGCGGCCGCGATCACCCGCGCGCGGTCCGCGCCGTCCGCCAGGATCCCGTCGATATAGGCCGGATCCCGCACCATGCGCTTCATCTCGCCGCCGATCGGCCCCAGCTTGTCGACCGCGAGATCGACCAGCGCCGACTTGAAGGTCGAGAATTGTCCGCCGCCGAACTGCGAAAGCACCTGCTGCTTGCTGGTATCGGTGAGCGCCGCATAGATGCCGACCAGGTTGTCGGCCTCGGGACGCGGCTCGAGGCCGGCTTCCTCGCTCGGCAGCGGCTCGGGATCGGTCTTCGCCTTGCGGACCTTCTGCGCGATCGCATCGGCATCGTCCGTGAGGTTGATGCGCGAATAGTCGGATGCGTCCGACTTCGACATCTTCTTGGTGCCGTCGCGCAGCGACATCACGCGCGTCGCCGGCCCCTGGATGATCGGCTCGGTGAGCGGGAAGAACGCATCGCCGAAGCCGTGCGCCGCGATCGATTCCGAGAAGTCGTTGTTGAACTTCTGCGCGATGTCGCGGGCGAGCTCGAGATGCTGCTTCTGGTCCTCGCCGACCGGCACGTGCGTCGCGCGATAGACGAGGATGTCTGCGGCCATCAGGGTCGGATAGGCGAACAGACCGATCGAGGCGTTCTCGCGGTCCTTGCCGGCTTTCTCCTTGAACTGCGTCATGCGGTTGAGCCAGCCCATCCGCGCCACGCAGTTGAATACCCAGGCGAGCTCGGCGTGCTCGGCGACCTGGCTCTGGTTGAACACGATGTGCTTCTTGGGATCGATGCCGGCGGCGAGGAACGCGGCCGTCACCTCGCGCGTCGCGCGCGGCAATTCCTGCGGGCCGCCCCAGACGGCCGGCGGCACCGTGATCGCGTGCAGGTCCACGACGCAATAGATGCAGTCATAGGTCTCCTGCAGCGCCACGAACTTCTTGATGGCCCCGAGATAATTGCCGAGGTGCAGGTTGCCGGTCGGCTGCACGCCGGAGAATACGCGTTCCTTGAAAGACATGACGGCCCTCGTGCCGAATGAGGCGCGTCCCATGCCATGGCGGGGCCGGCTCGCGCAAGGCTTAGAATGTGCTCTAGATCCGCCGGCGCAGCATATCCATGAGGCTCGCGGCCCGTCCGACCCCGAGAAGCTGCAGCAGTGCGACATAGCTCGCGAGCCCGAGCGCCACGAGGCCGCCGAGCGCCAGCACCCGCAGCGAGGTCGGGCCGCCCCAGGCCACGGGCCCGATCAGCAGGTTCGCGCCATGCACCAGCGCGCCCATGCCGAAGGCCGCGAGCGCGATCCGCGGC
>JAEYAU010000266.1 GCA_023404705.1 Pseudomonadota bacterium | reverse complement strand
CGCCGAGCAGCGCCGCGACCGGCAGGCCTGCGGCGCGGCCGAGCGCATCCCACAGAGCCATGTCGAGGCCCGACACCGCCATGCCGATCATGCCCTGCCAGCCGACCAGCCGGAAACGGCGGTCGAGCTCGGCCTGGCGCTCGAACGGCGCGACCAGCCGTTTCGCGATCAGCGCGCCGATCTCGCCAATGAGCCGCGCAAGCGGCGCCAGCGCGACCGGCGTGTAGGCGAAGATGTAGGCCCGGCCGATCACGTCCTGATCGGTCGCGACGTCGATCAGCACCAGCGGCGCCGATGGGATCGTGCCCAGCGCGGTGCGGATGGGGCGGGCGAGCGGCACATCGACGGCGCGCGCCGTCACGCTGCGAATGGTGAGTGGCGTCATGGCGATCTCCTGGATCGCCGTCAGGGTTGCCGACCCCCGCACGCAAAGTAAACTCACTGGTCGGTATACAAACAAAGGATAGATGACGGTGCCGCGTTCGTCCCAACCAACCCGCAAGCGCATTCTCGAGAACGCCTACGGCCTGTTCTATCGCAGGGGCTTCGTACGCGTGGGCGTCGACGAGGTCGCGGAAGCCTCCGGCGTCACCAAGCGCACGCTCTACAGCCACTTCGAGAGCAAGGATGCCCTGCTCGCGGCCGTGCTCGAATTCCAGCACGAGCTCGCGCTGGCGCGCGTGCGGCGCTGGACCGAGGAGCTGCCGGACGGCGCCGGCGCCATGATCGACCGCCTGTTCGCCGATCTCGACCACTGGGCCGCAAAGCCGCGCTTCGAAGGCTCGGGCTTCACACGCCTGGTCATGGAGCTCGCCGACCTGCCGGGGCATCCGGCGCGCAAGATCGCGCGCCGCCATAAGGCCGCGCTCGAGGACTGGCTCGTGGGCGAGTTCGCGCGCCGCAAGGTGCGCGACGCCCGCCGCGCCGCGCGCGAGACGCGGCTGCTGCTCGAAGGCGCCATGGCGCTGATGCTGATCCACGGCGACCGCAGCTACGGCGCCTCCGCGGCGCAGGCCGCCAAGCGGCTGATCGCGTCGTAGAACGGCCGCGATGGCGAGGGCGCAAGGTCGCCGCAAGCGGAACGCCAGATCCCGTCATCGTGGGGTGCGAGGGCTCGTCGCGCAGCGACGAGCGCGAGCCTCGGGATGAACGGCCGAGCCCTCTCAGCAAGCTTGCTGCACCGCCCGGGCCGTCGCCCTTCGAGGCTCGGCACGGCGTGCCGAGCACCTCAGGGTGACGGATCGAAGGGAGCACCCGCGGCCCGCGCTCCTACTTCTTCTCCATCCGCTTCTTGCGCTGGCCGAGCGTGCGCAGGCGCAGGGCGTTGAGGCGGATGAAGCCCGCCGCGTCGCGGTGGTCGTAGGCGACGGCGCCTTCCTCGAAGGTCACGAGCTCCTGGTCGTAGAGCGAGTACGGGCTCTCGCGGCCGACCACGATGGTGTTGCCCTTGTAGAGCTTGAGCCGCACGCGGCCGGTGACCAGCTGCTGACTGTGGTCGATCGCAGCCTGCAGCATCTCGCGCTCGGGCGTGAACCAGAAGCCGTTATAGATGAGCTCGGCATACTTCGGCATGAGCTCGTCCTTGAGATGCGCGGCGCCGCGGTCGAGCGTGATCGACTCGATGCCGCGGTGCGCGGCGAGCAGGATCGTGCCGCCCGGCGTCTCGTACATTCCGCGCGACTTCATGCCGACGAATCGGTTCTCGACCAGGTCGAGGCGGCCGATGCCGTTGACGCGGCCCAGCTGATTGAGCGCCGCCAGCAGCGTCGCGGGCGACATCTTCTTGCCGTCGAGCGCGACCGCGTCGCCGCGCTCGAAATCGATCGTGACGTAGGTCGGCTTGTCGGGCGCCGACTCCGGATCGTCGGTGCGCGAGTAGACGTAGTCCGGCACTTCCTGGCTCGGGTCCTCGAGCACCTTTCCTTCGGACGAGGCGTGCAGCAGGTTGGCGTCGACGCTGAACGGCGCCTCACCGCGCTTGTCCTTGGCGATCGGAATCTGGTGCTGCTCGGCGAACTCGATCAGCCGCGTGCGCGAGGTCAGGTCCCATTCGCGCCACGGCGCGATCACCTTCACGTCGGGCTTGAGCGCGTAATAGGTGAGCTCGAAGCGCACCTGGTCGTTGCCCTTGCCGGTGGCGCCATGGGCGACCGCATCGGCGCCCGTCTTCTCCGCGATCTCGATCTGCTTCTTGGCGATCAGCGGGCGCGCGATCGAGGTGCCGAGCAGATATTGTCCCTCATAGACCGCGTTGGCGCGGAACATGGGGAACACGTAGTCGCGCACGAACTCCTCGCGCAGGTCCTCGATGAAGATGTTCTCGGGCTTGATGCCGAGCAGCAGCGCTTTCTGCCGCGCCGGCTCCAGCTCCTCGCCCTGGCCGAGATCCGCCGTGAAGGTCACGACCTCGCAGCGATAGGTGGTCTGCAGCCATTTCAAGATGATCGAGGTGTCGAGGCCGCCCGAATAGGCGAGCACCACCTTCTTCACGTCAGGCATGTCGGGATCCGCGCGTGTTCTGATTACGGTTAACAGCCGGTGTTGTCTGTCAACCAGCCGGGCGCGGACTTAGGCCAGAACCGCCGCTCAGGCAAGCCGCGAGGTCACGCCGGGCTTGGTGAGGTGCTCGCGCAGCAGGGCGACATTGCGGCGGTTGGCGCGCCAGAGCACGTCGAACACGTCGCCCGCGAGCGGGATGGCGCCGAGCGTGCTGTCCAGCACCACATTGCCGATCATGCGCGCGATCAGCCGCTTCGGCGCGCCCAGGCGATGCGCCTCGTAGACGATATAGCTCGACACCAGCGTGGTGATCAGGTCGCCGATGCCCGGGACGAGGCCGAGCACCGCATCGGCCCCGAAGCGGATCGAGGTGCCGGGGATCAGCACCGCCGTGTCGAGCAGGCGGGCGAGCCGGTCCAGGCGCTCCAGCGCCTCGCGCTCCCCTCTGCGCGGCGGCAAGATCTCGGCATCGCGCCGAGCCTGATTATCCCAACTCCGATCCTGCCAAGTCCGATCCATTCAGCGGCACCTCTCGCGTCCTCCGGCAACGCCCGCCCTTACGCCGGGGTTCCTGCCGATGGTGCGGTCGAACCTTTTCCGGCAACAGACGACTAACCCTGCGAACCAGATGTGGCCCGGCGTTAGGGCGATATTTGCGCAAATTGCGTCAAAAGCTCGCGCCGCATCGACTAGGGGGATTTCGTGACCGCGTATCTCGCGCCCAAGGGGCAAAATCTTCGCAATGTCCGCAAGGGCCTTCTCGGCGCCGCCATGACGGCCGGCGTCGGCCTCGCGATGCTCGCGGGCAGCGCGGCGCCCGCCAACGCCTTCCTGTTCGGTGGCTTCCAGCGCGAGTACCAGCCCGCCTACCAGCCCTATTACCAGCGCCCCGCGATCGAAGCTGATCGTCCGAAAGTGTCGCGGCCGAAGCACCGGCCCGGGCCGGCGCAGCCGAAGGTCGATCCCGAATTCGCCGCCAAGGCCAAGGG
This sequence comes from Pseudomonadota bacterium, assembly GCA_023404705.1. Lineage (GTDB taxonomy): Bacteria > Pseudomonadota > Alphaproteobacteria > Rhizobiales > Xanthobacteraceae > FEB-22. The sequence continues at coordinate 39,585 of JAEYAU010000266.1, read as the reverse complement.
CCCGATGACCCTCATCGTGTCCCTCGATAAGCAGCAGCTCACCGTCTACGCGAACGGCCATGAGATCGCGCGCTCGCGCGTCTCGACCGGCACCGCCGCGCATCCGACGCCGACCGGCGTGTTCAGCGTGATCGAGAAGGACCGCTGGCACTTCTCCAATCTCTACGACAGCGCGCCGATGCACTACATGCATCGCATCACCTGGTCGGGCCTCGCGCTGCACCAGGGCATCGTTCCGAACTATCCGGCCTCGCACGGCTGCATCCGCCTGCCCGAGGCCTTCGTGAGCCAGCTCTTCGGCGTCTCGAAGCTCGGCGCCCGCGTGATCATCACGCGCGGCCAGCCGACCCCGGTCGAGATCGCGCATGCCAAGCTGTTCGCGCCGGCCGAGAAGCCCGCGCTGGTGTCGCGTCTGAACCCCGCGCCGCTCTCGGCGGCTTCGCTCGACGCCGCCGACAACACCTTGAAGATGGCGCAGCTCGTCGGCTTCAAGCCGCTCGCGCAGACCGCCACCGACGCGCCGGCCGCCACCGCGCCCGACGCCGGCCTGAAGGCAGGCCCGGTCTCGGTCTTCATCAGCCGCAAGGAAGGCAAGCTCTACGTGCGCAAGGGCTTCGCGCCGGTGTTTGATACGCCGGTGACCATCGACCGCCCGGCCGAGGCGCTCGGCACCCATGTGTTCACGGCCCTCTCGGTCGAGGACCAGAAGGTGCGCTGGAACGTCGTGTCCGTGCCTTCCAAGACGGGTGAGATCACGCTCTCGGCCGCCGGCGCGCTCGACCGCATCACGATCCCGCAGGACGCCCAGGAGCGCATCGCCTCCCTGATGTCCGCCGGCGCCTCGCTCATCGTCTCCGACCAGGGCCTCGGCCCGGAGACCGGCAAGGGCACAGACTTCATCGTGCTGACGCGCTGAGCGTAGCGCACAGCCTGAAATGTGAACGGGGGCCGCAGGGCCCCCGTTTCCCTTTGCGGCGGCACTCTCAGCGGTCGAACGCGATGCTGCGGCTGACCGCGCCGTCGAAGCTGAACTGAATCTCCACGCGCGTGACATCCAGCAGGCCGCTCACGCACACGTCGGGCGGAATATTGGACGGATTGTCGCCGTTGCGGATGAAGGTCCCGCTGACCGAGTCCGCGCGCTGCCGCGTACCGGACGTCCATTTGGTGATCGTCGCCCGATAGCTCCGCAGAAGATTGTGGCCGGTGAGCAGGCGGTGATTGAACAGAAAGCAGTAGCCGGCCTGGCGCGGCAGAACGAGATCGCCCTCGCCCTCCACGCTCACGTAATTTCGCAAGCTCCGGTTCTGGGCTTTGTCGATCGCACCCTCGTTGAAGAACAAGGCCCCATAGGGCGTGCTCCTGTGCAAGCCGTCCCGGCTGTCCAAGCGGCTGCCGAGCTGCGCGGCTTCGGCGCCCGTCAGTGCGACGAGAGTGCTGGCCGCCATGATCAGGCGGATCGCCAGGGTCACGCCTATGCCTCCCGGCATTGCATGCGGCTCAACGCCCCTTGGGGGGAATGTCGGTGAACAGCTCGCGCTGCTCTTGCCGGAGATAGACCGCGATGGTCCGCTGCTGCTCGGGCGTCGCCTTCTGCTCGCCCTTCACGATCGCGTCGGTCTCCTCCTCGTTGCGCCCGAGGTAGTCCCCGAGCGTCTTGGCCGTCAGGCCTTGCGCGGTGAGCTGCTTCTCGACGTCGGCGCGCGCCCAGCGGTCGGGTTCGCCCTCGGTGCCGCCGAACAGCCGCTCGCCCTGGTTCTGCACCGAGATCACGGCCCGTTCGGACAAGAGGCCCGAGATGATGGCGAGGAACGAGACGAAGTAAGGATTGATCGGGGCATCGCCGGAGAGCCGCGACGCATCGGCAATGACCGGAACGCCGGCCTTGGCGACGATGAAGATGACCAGCGCCGTGATGGCGCCCGCGCTCAGCCGCAGGAAGTACCAGCCGATCGGCTCGGCCCGTCCGAAGCGGTAGAACGACAGCAGCATCTGCAGCGAGCTTCCCAGCATGCCCATGAGGATAACGAGCGAAAGCGCGAGCACGTCCGGATGCTGCGTGACGAGCCAGTTCATCAGACTCTTGCCTTCGGAGGACGGCCCCAGCTCGTAGAGCGCGTTCTCGATCCGGATGCGGGTCGGCGGGTCGAGGGGATTCTTCAGGCGCGCGAGCACCGCTTCGGCCAACTTCTCGTCCTGCTTCTGAAGCTCATCGAGCTTCCGCGCGCGCTCGACGATGTCGTTGCCGCGCGCGCTGGCAACCAACAGCGCATTGGTCGTCTTGCGATAATCCTCGAGCGCGCGGTCCAGCGCGTCGAGAACCGTGCCGAGACCAAGCTCGGGTTTTGCCCGCAGAGCCGCCTGCGCGGCACGGACCTTCTCCAATCGCTTTTCCAGGTCCGTCTCTTGGTGCAACGCCCCGGCGAGATCCGGATCGGCGGCTTGCGCGCGAATCGCGACCTGACCCAAGAGATCGAGAACCGTGGTGTTCGCGTTGATATTCCTTTCCCCCAGATCCGCGGTGTTCTGCTGCAGCGCGCTGAGCTCCCGCTCGTATTTCGCCTGCTCGTTGGCATGCGCCCGCTGCTGCGTCTTGATCTCGTTCCAGGCCACCCGGATGCCATCGAGCTTCCAGATGTTCACCGCGACGCCGTCGATCGTGAGGCTGGTGATGCGGCCCTGGGTCAGCGTCGCCGCCAACGTGATGATGCAGAAGCTGCCGATGACGAGCGTGACCGCGATCAGCGCCAAGCTCGTCGCGATGCCCCGGAAGTTGGCGGGCGGAGGATTGGCTAAGCTGGTGGCTGCGGGCTCCGCCATCAGACGCCCCCGATCCACAACGCGGCCGACCTATCGATCACGCTCATGACGCGGCCCCATTCCCGGCCGCGAGGTTCGCGCGCCGCAGCGGAGCTTGTCAACCAGTCATTGCGTTCGCAAACGGATTCAATCGATTGACGGCGCGGTCTCCTGCACCTGCTCGGCATGCACCAGATAGCGCCACGGCCCGTCCGTCTTGGCGTCGAACGGCCAGCAGGTCGCCAGCACCAGGCGGCGGCCGGGCGCCAGCGCGTCGACGCCGGACTGGTCGAAGCGCACGATCGAGGTGTGGGTGACGCGGAAGCTCAGTTGTGCGCCGTCGCGGCGCGTGACGCGGATCTCGTCGCCGGCTACGACGTGCGCGAGAAACGCGAAATGCGTGTCGCGATGCGCCGCATAGATCGCGGTGCCGGGATCGCCGGCTTCGGGCGTGAGCTCGACATGGCCGGGGCCGAAGGCGAGCGCCTGGCCGCTCGAGCCTGCGAGCGCGATGACGTGGCGGCCGAGGCGCGGCACCGCGATACGCGCCACCGGCCAAGTGTCGGCCCAGGACCAGGGCTTGACCACACTGTGCGTTGCCACCGTCTGTGCGAAGGCGCGTTCGAGCAGCACTTGCGCCAGCAGCGCCTTGGCGTGGATCCAGAGGCCCTGCGAAACCAGCACAAGGCCCGCGAGGCCCAGCAGCAAGGCCGCGATACGAACAGCTCTGCGCATGGTCATCACTCCGAGGGAAAAAGATGCGCGCACGCAACCCGTGAGGAGGGACTGCGTGCGCGCCGGGAGGAAGCCGCGAGATTGGCGGGGACTCTAGCTCCCTCCCTCCACTGGCCCGGTTGGCCGCGAGCCAGAGGAGAAGTTCATCAGGCATGCGCCTCCGTCCGCATCATCCGGCGCAGGGCGAGCAGCAGCAGGCTCGCCATGAGGAAGAGGAGACCGAACAGCATGCGCAGCTCCGCGTCGGTCGCGGTCTTCGGCAGCTGCACGCCCCCCTGCGCCTTCATCATCGGCACGGGCTTGGCGGTCTGCGCGACGGCGCCGGCGGCGGCGAGCCGCAGCATGTCGTCGGCATCGGCGCGGCGCGTCTCGGTCGCATCGGGCCGCGGCAGCGGCGCGCGATCGCGAAACACTTTGTCGAACTCCCAGCCGGCCGGCAGGTTGAGCGGCAGCTCGGCCCGCGTGAGCCGCGCGCCCTCGGGACGGCTCGGCGTCTTGTCGACCGCCACCAGGCTGGTGAGCCGCGTGACGAGACCATGCTCAAGCGCGAGCGCGAGGATCTGCTTGTCGGCTTCGTCCATGCCCAGCCGGCGCAGCGTGCGCAGCACCTCGGCGTCCGCGATCTTGCGGCGCGCCCACACCTTGGAGAGGCCCTGGCCTTCCGCCGCATTGGCGACCGGCAGGCGCACGATCCAGGGCTGGTCGCCGACCATGCCCTTCACCTCGAGCGTGCCGCTGAGCGAGCCGATACGAGCGGCCAGCACCAGCGGCTCACCGCGATAGATGTCCGGCAGCATGGCGGGCGTCATGTCGGCGCGTGCGCCGGACAGATTTGCCTGCAGGTTCGTCACCACCGGGCTTTCCAGCTTCTCGAACAGCGCGCGCATGCGCGTGTCGACCTGCTCGGTTGAGCCGATATGCGTGAAGGTGCCACGCCCGAGCTCGGCGGCGCGGTTCATCAGGAACGAGTTCGGCGCCGAGCCGATGCCGACCATGAACACGCGCGAGCGTCCGCGCATGGCCGTGATGGTGTCGAACAGCTGCTGCTCGTTGCCGACTGCGCCGTCCGTGATGAACACCACCTGGCGCAGAAAGCTCGCGTCGCCGGCACGCGGATCCGTGAGCGCGGCCTTGAGCGGCGGCAGCATCTCGGTGCCGCCGCGCGCCTCGAGGGCGGAGACGAACGCGCGGGCCTGGTAGATGTGATCGACGTCGCCCGGCACCGTGTCGCGGAACAGCACATCCATGGTGTCGTCGAAGCGGATCACGTTGAAGCGGTCGGTCGGCTTCAGCCGGCCGAGCGCGTAGAGCAAGCTCGCCTTCGCCTGCGCCATGGACGTGCCGCCCATGGAGCCCGAATTGTCGATCACGAAGATGATCTCGCGCGGACGCGCGTCCTCGGCCTTGTCCTGCGCGAGCGCCGGCGGCGTCACGAAGGCGAGCAGGTAGTCGGCATCGCCGACGCGCTCGCGGAAGAGGCCAACCGACGGCGCCTGGCTCGCGGCCGGCCGCCACGTGAGCTCGAAGTCGCGGTCCGCCGGCACCGCATTGCCGTCCAGGCGGATGAGCCGCGTCTCCTCGCCGTCATTCTCGACGCGCACCTGATGGTGGTGGCTCTTCACAACGCCAAGCGGAAAGCCGGCCTGCAGGCGCACGAAGATCGAGACTGGATTGACGGGCGAATGCTTGGCGGGATCGAGCACCGGCGGCTCGATGCGAGAACGGTCCGGCACCGGATCGGAGACCTGCCCCCAGCCCTGACTCTGGGGACTGAACTCCACGGTCTGCACCACCGGTGCCGGATTGTAGCGCGGGCCGACGACCAGAGGCACGCGCAACGAGAACTCATCGCCCGACTGGCGCACGGGCTCCTGGTATTCGATCTGCACCAGCACGCTTTCGCCGGGGCCGATATTGGCGACCGAATTGGTGAAGATGTTCGGCCGCTCCTGCTCGACCAGCGTCGCCTTCTGGCCCGCCGCCTTGGCGCGCTCATAGATCACCTTGGCTTCCTGCCGCTCCCTGATCTCGCCGATCACGATGCGATCGCCGATCACCATCTTGAGCGTGTCGACCGCGCCGCCCTCCGACATCGGATAGACGTAGACGGCCTCGACCCAGCCTTCGGTCGGGTTGTGGAAGATCTGCGTGAGGCGCGCGCGCACCGTGGGCCCGCTGACCGACAGCTCGATGTCGGTGCCGAGACGCGGCGCCTCGACATAGCGGCCGTCCTGGTTGCTCTTGAGCAGCAGCGCGCCGGACTTCATCTCGCCGGGCGTGACCAGCGCCGGGACGCTCGGCTGCCTGACCTGAGCGAGCGCCGCAGGCCCCGCGGGCGCCACGAGCGCCGCGGCCGTCACGGTCAGCAGGGAGAGGAATCGGCTGGCGGAAGCTGCGGCACGCCGCATGAGGGAAAGCGGATCGGACACCTCATCGCCCGCACCGGCGATGTTCACTGCGCGCATGGACCACTCCATTGCCCCTTCGAACCCGCGCCATTTATTCGCCGGGAGCGGTGCGCACCGTGAGCGTCATGATTGGCGTTGTTCGGCAAGCTTCCGTCACGTTGCGCCTTGCCCTATGCGCCCCGATGCGGATATGTGAGGATTTGTACGGGTCGAGGCGTCAATGACGGCAGCCGACAAGCAGCTTTCGGACGAGCAGAGCCAGTCGGTCGCGGGCCTGATCCGCGAGGAGCTGGCGCGCCGCCGCATCTCGCGGCAACGGCTGGCCGATCAGGCCAAGATCAGCATTTCGACCCTGGAGAAGGCCCTGTCGGGCCGCCGCCCCTTCACGCTGGCGACCACCATCCGCCTCGAGGAGGCCCTCGGCGTCCCGCTCCGCAAGGGCAATGCGGCGCCGATCGCTCCGATGCCGACGCCGATCGGTGTTGCGCCGCCCGAGCTCGGCTCCTACGCGCGCCCCGCCGTGTCCTGGATCGAGGGGACGTATCTGACGCTGCGCCCCTCCTTCGGCGACCGCGACGCGATCTACGCCTATCGCACCGAGGTCGCCTGGGACGAGGCCGCCTCATGCCTCACCTTCCGCGAGGCCGAGCGGCTCGATGCGGCCTTCACGCAGTTCGGCTCGATCTCGGTGCCGAACCAGTCCGGCCATATCTATTTCGTCACCAATCGGCACGGGCAATTTCGGCTGATCATCGCGGGCCGCCCGAGCATCACGGGCGAGATGTACGGCATCCTCACCACGCTGCAGGTCGGGCTCGGCGCGCAGCTGCTTCCCGTTGCGGCGCCGATCGCGCTGTTGCCGGTCGCCACCGTCGCGGATGTGCAGTTCGGCCGCATCGCGCCGGATCATCCCTGCCATGCGGTCTATCGGAAGCACCTGTCGAAGACGGTCGACGAATCCTTCGCGCGCTTCCTGCCAGTGTGAACCGCCGCCGCGCCGCGCGCTCAGCGATACTCCACGCGCGCGCGATACGTGACGGGCCACTGCTCCGAGCGCACGCCGCGGCACTCGGTCATGAGCGTGGTGCTGATCATGCGGAATTTCTCGCCGTCCCAGCCCCATTCTGTGATGCCGCCGCAGTCGCCCATGCCGCGCCCGCGATAGAAGGTCTTCAGGATGTTGGTCTTGGGATCGAACTCCGGCAGCGTCGCCTCGTGGGTCTTGTCGCGCTCGCCCGTCGGATCGTCGAACACCACGGGACGGACACGGCCATTGTCGACGACGTAGAGCGCGTATTGGTAGTTATAAGCCGGCATCTCAGTGACGACGCCCCAGAGCGTCTTGCTGGCCGAGAGCCGGGCCGCCAGCGGCTCGGGCTCGATCGATTCGTCGAAGTCGGCGGCGCGGAGCTTCTTGGCCGCGCTGACTACGGCTTTGGGCGCCGCCTTGGGCAGGGGTGCGCCGCCTTCGTAGGGTTTCGCCACGCGCACGACCGGCAACGCGGGCAACGCCGGCACAGCGCTTGCGGGCTTCGCGCCCTTGGCAGCGAGCGCCGTGACGGTGCCGACGCGCTTCTGCTGCTCGTCCATGTAGAGGAACGAAGCGGTGGCGCCCGACATCGAGACGGTCGCCTTGCCGTCGTCACCCTCGTTCGCCTTCGGCGTGCCGAGGTCTTCGACCGTGAGCTTCGCGGCCTTGCGCACGGCGGCGAGAAAGTCCGGCACCAGCGCAGCCGGCAGCTTCGCCTTCACGGTCTCGTCGTCGACCACGGTGACGGGTAGCGGCTCGGCCGGCACTCCGCCCAGCGAGGCATCGTCGAAGGTGAGCCGCAGCCGCGAATGCGCGCCGACGCCCTCGAACTGGAAGAAGATCTCGATCTCTGGCTGCGCATCCGGCTCGCCTGCGCGAGAGATGCGCAGAAATGTGCGGAAATCGCTCGCCGAGTCGTTGAAGCCGAAGGCCATGCAGGCGCGAAGATTGTCGCAGGCGACGAACCACTCGCGCAACTGCTTGAAGGCTTCAACCGGTTTGGCGGCCTCGGCGTGGCTGGCGCCGAGCGCAAGAAGAAGTATGGCAGCGAGGAGACGCATTGCTTCGATCCCGGTGAGCGCATGTTCCGGCGAAGTGGATACCGGTTCGCCGACAACCTGCGCCAATCAACAATCTGGACACGCATGAGTGTCGATCAGGGGCGCGCCGGTTCGATCGGACCTGAGTCTACACCAATCGGCTCAGGCGCGTCCTTGCGGCGTATCCGGCCGGTCGAGCGGCGGCGAGGGCCGGCGCGTGAACAGGCGCACGAGCACCCGGTGCGGCGGCCCTGCGATGCGCTCGAAGGCGCGCTCGACCCCTGCGTCGGTCCAGCGCGTCGCCGGCCAGCGATAGATCAGCCCGTGCATGAGCCAGACGATCAGGAAGGTGACGACGCCCGCGAAGACCGTGTCGGAGAAAAAATGGCCGCCGCCCGCCATGCGGATCGTGCCCATCATGGCGCCGAAGCCGAGCGCGCCCGCATAGGCGAGCGGGCGCCAGGCCGGCGGCGCGAACGATGCCGGCGCCAACGTCCAGAACCCGGCCGAGGCCTCGCCCGAGACGAAGGAGCAGTTCTTCGGGCAGACACCGCGCGGATCCCACCAGGGGACGAACGGATCGGCGCCGTTGAACACCGTGACGTCGATCGGCCGCGGCCGGCCCCAATTGTCCTTGAGGATGACGTTTGCGGCGACACCGGGCGCGAGCGCCAGCGTCGTGACCAGGAATATCGCGGCGCGGCCCGAGATCAGCATGCGCCGCGGCGGCCAGAGGAGCTTGAGCACGATCGCGATCACGGCGGGCGCCACCAGCAGGGCTTCGATCGTGCGCGCACCGTCGCGCAGAATCGCGACCCAGCGCGGATGACCCATCGTGAAGTCCTTCGCGGTCTCGTTGAAGAAGAAGCGCGAGATCGCGAGATCGAGTTGCGGATAGAGTCCGAACACGACCCCGACAATGGCGGCGACCAGCAGCGCGATCCAAAGCCCCCTGCGGTTCATGCGACGGGTCTAGCGAACCGGGCTCACCTTGGAAAGGGTCGCACGATGCCGCACACCCTCGGGTGTCACGCTCTCGGTTGATGTGCTGGTCCCGCCATGGGATATCTTGGCCATGACCCCAAGCATCGACTTCTATTTCGACTTCGCGTCCACCTACTCGTATCCGACCGCGCTCCGCATCGGCCCGCTCGCCGAGGCCGCCGGCGTGAGCGTGCGGTGGAAACCCTTCCTGCTCGGGCCGATCTTCAAGGCGCAGGGGCTCGAGACTTCGCCGTTCAATCTCTACCCAATCAAGGGCCGCTATATGGTGCGCGACGTCGAGCGCCTCTGCGCGCAGCTCGGCCTGTCATTCAAACGGCCCGAGCCGTTCCCGGCGCACAGCCTGCTCGCCGGTCGCGTCGGGACGGTCGGCGTGATGGAGGGCTGGATCGAACGTTTCGCGCCAGCCGTCTACAAGGCGGAGTTCGCGGAGGGCAAGCGCATCGACGATCCGGCCGTGATCGGCGAGGTGCTGACGAGCCTCGGCCTCGACGCCGAGAAGACGCTCGCGCGCGCGCAATCGGACGAGATCAAGGGCGCGCTGCGCACCGCGACCGACGAGGCGCAACGCGCCGGCGTCTTCGGCGCGCCGAGCTTCGTCACGGCGGATGGCGAACTGTTCTGGGGCAACGACCGGCTCGAGCAGGCGCTCGCCTGGGCGAGAAGCCACACCGAGGCCGCGGCATGACCTTCCTTCCCTCGATCGACGTGCTGATCGCCTACACGCTCGCCTCGCTGCTGCTGATCATCACGCCCGGCCCCGACATGACGCTGTTCCTCGGCCAGACGCTCGCGGGCGGCCGCGCGCGCGGGCTCGTCTCGATGCTCGGCGCCTGCACGGGCCTCCTGGTGCACACGATGCTGGCCGTGTTCGGTCTCTCGGCGCTGCTCGCCGCCTCCGCGACGGCGTTCAACGTGCTCAAGGTCGCGGGTGTCGCCTATCTGCTCTGGCTCGCCGTGCAGGCGTTGCGCCACGGCACCGCGCTCAACCTCTCGACCCAGACGAGCGCGCCGCGCCCGCTCTCGCGCGTGTTCCTCACCGCGATCGGCGTCAACATCCTCAATCCGAAGATCATCATGTTCTTCGTGACCTTCCTGCCGCAGTTCGTCTCGGTGAGCGATCCGCATGCGGGCGCGAAGCTGACCTTCCTCGGTCTCTACTACATCGCGCTCGGCCTGCCGATGTGCGCGCTGATGATCCTGCTCGCCGATCGCTTCACGGCGGCGCTGCGCTCCTCGCGCCGCGCCATGCGGGCCTTCGACTACATCTTCGCCGGCGTGATGGGGGCCTTCGCGGTGCGCCTGGTGTTCGCGCGGAACAATTAGCTGCGTGTGACCGGCAGCGGTTCGCGGCGAAACACCGGCTTCCAGAAGCCCGCGCTCGAGCCCGCGACCAGCCAATACGCGAAGCCGCCCGCGAGACCGGCCGCGATCACCTGCAAGGGCTGGTTCAGCGGCACGCGCGACTCGTCGAACCAGCCGAACAGCTGCCAGCCGATCCAGGCCGAGGCCGCGCCGTTGAGCGCGTGGAAGACCCAGGAGCGGATCGCGAGCGCTTCCGAGATGAGGATCCCGATCGCGCCCGGCAGCCACATCATGCTGAGCAGCATCACGAACAGGATCGGGCCCGCAATCGCGAAGCCGAAGAGCGCCACGTCTGCGCTGCCCGGATCGAGCCGCAGCGCCATCTCGCCGAAACGCCAGGACCCGAACAGGATCACGGCCGCGCCCGCGAGCACCGCCACGAAGTAGCCGAGCGGCACCAGGATGAAGCGCAGGATGAGGCGCAGCACGACGTCCATTACGCCTCCGGCGCCGGTTGCGCTTTCGCGGGACGCCAGAGCCCCGCGGCTCGGCCCGCGATCCGCCAGTAAACGAGACCGCCGAGCGCGCCGGCCACGAGGAACGCCAGTGCGTGAACGAGCCCTGCGCCGGGAGGCGGCGTGAAGAGGACCAAGCCGCCGAGGAGTGCCACGACACTCAGGATGGCGCCGAACGCGACATAGGCACGTGCCGTGCGAACGGTCTTCCGTTCCGCGAAGAGGATCCCCAGCACCGCGGGGATGAGCGACACACCCGTGACCGCGACGAGCACGACGCGAAGAACGACGAAGGGAAAGCCGAGATCGGCGCGCGCTATGTCATGCCAGAAGGACGGCAGCCAGATCGCGCCCGTGATGACAATGCTCGCGGCCAGGACCGCAGCCGCGTAGCCGAGGACAATCGAGAGCACACGTTCACGCACGCTTCCGACCTCCGGGCCGCGGCCTTACTCCGTCATCGCCATCGCGCGCAGCGCCATGCGCTCGCGCGCCGAGAGCTTCTCGGTCTGGCTCTTGAGCTGACCGCAGGCCGCCAGGATATCGCGGCCGCGCGGCGTGCGCACCGGCGAGGCGTAACCCGCATTGAAGATCACCTCGGAGAATTTCTCGATCTGCTCCCAGTCCGAGCACTCGTATCGGGTGCCGGGCCAGGGATTGAACGGGATCAGATTGATCTTCGCCGGAATGCCCTTGAGCAGCTTCACCAGCGCCTTGGCGTCGGCGAGCGAGTCGTTCACGCCCTTGAGCATCACGTATTCGAAGGTGATGCGGCGCGCATTGGTGAGGCCCGGATAATTGCGACAGGCCTCGAGCAATTCCGCGATCGGATATTTGCGATTGAGCGGCACCAGCTCGTTGCGCAGTTCGTCGCGCACCGCATGCAGCGACACCGCCAGCATCACGCCGGTCGCTTCGCCCATCGCCGCGATGTTCGGCACGACGCCGGAAGTCGAGAGCGTGATCTTGCGCTTGGAAAGACAGAGCCCGTCCGGATCCGAGATCAGCAGCAGCGCATCGCGCACGCTTTCGAAATTATAGAGCGGCTCGCCCATGCCCATCATGACGATGTTGGTGACGAAGCGCCCGCCGTCGGTCGGCACGATGGCGCCTTCCGGCGCGGTGCGGCCCGGCCAGTCGCCGAGCCGGTCGCGCGCGACCAGCACCTGGCCGACGATCTCGCCCGCCGTGAGGTTGCGCACCAGCCGCTGCGTGCCGGTGTGACAGAACGAGCATGTGAGCGTGCAGCCGACCTGGCTCGACAAGCAGAGCGTCGCGCGGTCCGCCTCCGGGATGTAGACGCATTCGACCTCGTGCGGCCGCTCGCCCGCATGCTCGCCGGACAGCCGCAGCAGCCACTTGCGCGTACCGTCGGCCGAGACCTGCTCGGCCACTACCTCGGGACGCGCCAGCGTGAAGTGCTGATCGAGCAGCACGCGCAGGTCCTTCGAGACATTGGTCATGTCTTCGAAGCCTTGCGCGCCGCGCACATAGAGCCAGTGCCAGATCTGCTGCACGCGCATCTTGCGCTGGCGCTCGGGCACGCCGATGCGGCCGAGCTCCTCGGCGAGCTCCGCGCGCGACAGGCCCACGAGCGACGGCTTCGCGGGCGCCACATAGCGCTCCAGCGGCGTCTTCTCGAGCGCGGGCTCGGGGCGCGACGGCGCAAGGGTGGCGGAATGGCTCGTGGTCATGCGTCTCGATCGTCAGGGTTGTCGGGATGGTCTTAGCATAAATGGGGCGTGCGGCGCCGAAACGGAAGCGCGCCGCGCCCGATTGGTTACCCTCAATTCCGGCGAGATGCGCCTAACGGGCCCCTAGCGGCACTCCTGGGCCGCCCGGTCGAGCGCCTGGGCGAGGCCGCGCAGGGAATAGCGGTCCGTGCTCTGGGTGCCGCGCCCCGAGACGCCGCTGACCACCAGCTCCGGGGACCGTCGCATGGCGTCCACCATGCGCGGCTCCTCGGCCGCGTTCTTGATCCAGGCGCCGTCGTTCTGGGTGTACATGGCGTACTTGTTGGAGCCGATCTCCACCGTGGCGTCGGATCCGGGCTTGAACGGATAGCCGATCACGACCGAGACCTCGTCGCGGACGTTTTCGGCCGGACGCGTCGAGATCATCAGGTAGGCGGGATCGCGCGGCCGGCCGGTCGGATTGGTCTGCTGGGACGACGGCTTCGCCAGCGCATAGCAGACCTTGCGCCCGCCCGCTGCGGCCGCATAGGCGCCCCAATCGCCGAACTGCCCAAGCAATGACGGCTGCGTGCCGCCGAGCGCGGCCTGCGGCGCCGGCGGCGGTGCCTGGGTCTGCTTCGGCGCCTCCTTGGCCTTCTGCTTGGTGTCCTTGCTTTGCTTGGCGGGCGCGCTCTTCTGCGACTGCGCCAGAGCGGGCGACGAACCGGCGAGCATCGCCGCGATCGCGAGCGCTACCGCGATACGGAAATGGCCTGTCGGAATCATGGGACCTCACGCGTTACGCGAGCGCTGCAGCGCTCCTTTGCGAATCGGTAGAAACCGAAATCGGCAATGTGAAGGCATTCCTTCGCGGATTTCGTCCCGTGAAGTGCCTGCCATCCGGCGAATCCACAATAGACGTTACGTCAGAAATCCCGCAAAGGACATTTTTCCAACTGGGATGGCGGCCTCGGCATCGCTGCGGAGCGATGGCCAGGCGCGGAGGCCGACCTGGTGACGACGTCGGACGAGTACGCGGATCTGTTGGCCGCCGTCGCACAGCATCGTGATCGCGATGCTTTCGCGCGCCTGTTCGATCATTTCGGGCCGCGTCTGAACCACTATTACCAGCGGCTCGGTCTCGACGCTTCGGCGGCCGAGGAGCTCGCACAGGACGTGATGGCGACCTTGTGGCGCAAGGCGCATCTGTTCGACCGCAGCAAATCCTCCGTGCCGACCTGGGTGTTTCGCATCGCCCGCAATCGCTGGATCGACTCGCTGCGGCGCGATCGCATGCGCGGCGTCGAGGAGGGCGATGCGCTCTCCATCGCGGACAGCGCCATGCCGGCCGACGACTCCCTCGATCTCGCGGGCCGCGAGGAGCGCCTCCGCGTTGCGCTCGAGGCGCTGCCGGCCGAGCAGCGCGAGCTCGTGCATCTTTCCTTCTTCGAGGGTCTGCCGCACACCGTGATCGCGGAGCGCACCGGCCTGCCGCTCGGCACTGTGAAGTCGCGCATCCGTCTCGCTTTCAGCCGCCTGCGCCGGCTGCTCGCCATGGATGATCCGGGCGGCGCGCATTAGTGCCAGCGTAGGCCCATGTGCTAGGACCTGGGCACACACCACAGGTCACCCCCATGAAAGCCATTCTCTGCACCCGCTATGGCGGTCCAGACGATCTTGAGCTCAAGGAGCTGCCGGATCCGGTCGCAGGTCCGAACGAGGTCGTGGTCCGTGTCCAGGCCGCCGCGCTCAACTTCTTCGACACGCTGATCATCTCGGGCAAGTATCAGGTCAAGCCGCCCTTCCCGTTCTCGCCGTCGGCGGAGTTCGCGGGCGTGGTCGAAGCGCTCGGCCCCGGCGTGACCGGCCTCGCGGTCGGCGATGCGGTGCTCGGCCATTCGACCCATGGCGCGGCGCGCGAGAAGATCGCGATCTCCACCGAGCGCGTCGTGAAGCTGCCGCCCGGGCTTCCGCCCGAGCGCGCCGCCGGTCTCACGGTCATCTATGGCACGACGCTGCACGCACTGCAGGATCGCGCCAAGCTCCGGTCCGGCGAGACGCTGGTCGTGCTCGGCGCCTCCGGCGGCACCGGCCTCGCCGCAATCGAGCTCGGCAAGATCATGGGTGCGCGGGTGATTGCCTGTGCATCCTCTGCCGAGAAGCTCGACTTCGCGCGTCGGCACGGCGCCGACGAGACCGTCAACTATGCCGAGGAGGATCTGAAGGACGCGCTCAAGCGCCTCACCGAGGGCCGCGGCGCCGACGTGATCTATGACCCGGTCGGCGGCCCTTACTCGGAGCCCGCGCTGCGCTCGATCGCGTGGCAGGGACGCTTCCTCGTCATCGGCTTCGCGGCCGGCGAGATCCCGAAGCTGCCGCTCAATCTCGTGCTGCTGAAGGGCTGCGACGTGGTCGGCGTGTTCTGGGGCGCCTGGACCGAACGCGACAAGGCCGGCCACCGCGCCAACATGCAGGCGATCGTGCGTTGGGCCGCCGAGGGCAAGCTCTCGGCCCATGTGCACGCGAGCTATCCGCTGGAGCGCACCGCCGAGGCGCTCAAGGCGCTCTCCGACCGCAAGGTGATGGGAAAGGTGATCCTGACGCCCTAGGACTGCGCCGCGAGCGCAACCCTCAGATCCGTCATCCTGAGGCGCGAGGGCTCGTCGCGTCGCGACGAGCGCGAGCCTCGAAGGATGAACGGCCGAGGCCTGTCAGCCAGCATGCCGCACCGTCCGGGCCGTCGCCCTTCGAGGCTCGGCTGCGCGCAGCCGAGCACCTCAGGGTGACGGGATCAATGATGAGACGGTTTCGTCACGCGCTCTCGCGCATGCGCGCCAGCGCATTGCGCGCGGCCTCGCGATGCGCGGGGCTGATGTGCGAGGCGACCATGCGCAGCGCGGTTGCGAGGATCGCGGCGTCATCCGCGAAGCCGAGCATCGGCATGAAGTCCGCGACCGCGTCGAACGGCAGCACGAAATAGGCGAGCGCGCCGATCAGGGCGGTCTTCACATGCGCGGGCGTGTCGCGATCGAAGGCGCAGTAATAAGCCGCCACCAGGTCCTCGGCGAACGGCAGCTGGGCCGCAACGCGCCGCAGCTTCGCCCAGAAATTCCGGCGCACGCTCTGCTCGTCGCGCCGCGACGGCGTCTCCAGATCCTGCCAGGCGGATTCGCGCTGGAACATTCAAAGCCCTCCCGGGAACTCCTCGGCCGCAAACATGGGATGCCCTTGTGGCAGCCGCAAGGCCGTGTTTCCGCTTGTCCGGCGCCCGCCCGGTGAACAAGATAAGCCAACGCAGAACAAAGGGCGTTCCGCATGGCGAACGCCGACAAGACGCATCCGCAAGCGATGCGCCGGAGGGGAGCGTGAGCGAGGCGGCGGCAAAGGATCCGCAGACCTATGCGCAGGCGGCCGCGCAGATGCCCGAGGAGCTCGAAGGTCGCGAGCTCGTCGGCGCTGCGCGTCTCGCCTTCGTGGCGGCCGCCATCGTCTCGGTGCTGCTCGCGCTGAACCAGCTGCTCAACCTGCAGCTCTTCGTCGGCATCGTCTTCATCGAGAACCGCTATCTCTTCCTGCTTGCGGCCTCGCTCTTCCCGCTGATCTTCCTCGTCTTCCCGGCCCATGCGGGCGCCAAGGAGACGCCCTGGTACGACTGGCTGCTCGCCGGCCTCTCGCTCGCGCTGCTCCTCTGGTTCGCGGCGGAGGCGGAGCGCAGCCTGTCGGAAGGCTGGGAGTACAACGCGCCGCCGACCGCGAAGGCACTCGCATTCGTGCTCTGGCTCCTGGTGCTCGAAGGGCTGCGCCGCACCAGCGGCTGGAGCATGACACTGATCGTCGGCGTGATCTCGCTCTACCCTATCGTGGCCGAGCTGATCCCGAACCCGCTCAAGGGCTCCTCGCAGTCGCTGGCCGACACCTTCGCGTATCACCTCGCGAGCAGCGAATCGGTCTTCGGCATTCCGATGCGCGCCTTCGCCGAGATCGTCGTCGGCTTCATCGTCTTCGGCGTCGCGCTCAATCACACCGGTGGCGGCAAGTTCTTCAACGACGTCGCCTTCGCGCTGGTCGGCCGCGTGCGCGGCGGCGCCGCGCAGGTCGGCATCATCTCGAGCGCACTGCAAGGATCGATCAGCGGCAGCGTGATCTCCAACGTGATCTCGTCCGGCGTGGTGACGATCCCGGCCATGAAGCGCACCGGCTTCCGTGCCGACTATGCGGGCGCCGTCGAAGCGGTCGCTTCGACGGGCGCCGTGCTGATGCCGCCCGTGATGGGCTCGACCGCCTTCGTGATGGCCTCGTTCCTCGGCAAGTCCTACGGCGAGATCGCGCTCGCCGCGACCATCCCGGCGCTTCTGTTCTATGTCGCGCTCGTCGTGCAGATCGACGCCTATTCGGCGCGCCTCGGCCTGACCGGGATGCGCGCCGAGGAGGTGCCGCGCCTCGGCGCCGTGATGCGCGAGGGCTGGTTCTACCTGCCGGTTTTCGCGCTGCTCGTATTCCTGCTGGTGGTGCTGCAGAACGAAGCCATGGCGCCGTTCTATGCGACGGCACTGCTGCTCGCGATCAACCAGGCGCTCCCCAAGCACCGCATGAGCGCCCGTCAGCTCGGCGATTTCGCGGTCGCGATCGCGCGCGGTCTGGCTGAGCTGGTCGCGATCCTGATGGCGATCGGCCTCATCATCGGCGCCATGTCGGTGACCGGACTTGCCGGCACGCTCGCCAACGACCTCGTCTATGCGGCCGGTAACGCGCCCCTCGTGCTGCTCGTCATGGGCGCGCTCACGAGCTTCGTCTTCGGCATGGGGATGACGGTCACGGCCTGCTACATCTTCCTCGCCATCGTGCTGGCGCCGCCGCTCGTCAAGGCGGGCCTCGACCCGCTCGCGGTGCATCTCTTCATCATGTACTGGGGCATGGTCTCCTTCATCACGCCGCCGGTGGCGCTCGCGACCTTCGCGGCCGCGCCGCTCGCCGGCGTCTCCGCCATGCGCATCGGCGTGCAGTCGGTGCGCATGGGTGCGACGCTCTACATCGTGCCGTTCTGCTTCGTGCTCAACCCGGCGCTGCTGTTCAAGGGCGACCCCGTCATCGTGATCGTCTCGATCGCTGCGGCCTTCATCGGCATTCCGGCGGCCGCTGCCGCGCTGCAGGGCTATGTGTTCGGCATCGGCGCGATCCCGGCCACCGCCGGCGGCGCCGCGGTGCGGCTGCTGCTGATCGCCGGCGGCGTGCTGCTCGCGATACCGACGCTCGTCCTGTCCTTTGCGGCGAGTCTCGCGGCCGGCATCGTCGTCATCGCTTTCGGACTGATCCTGCTCCTCGCCCTCGTCGGCGCAATCAAAGGGAGGAAATCCTCATGAGACTGATCTTTCTCACGGCCGCGCTGCTCGCGGGCGTCGTTCCCGCAGCGGCGCAAACCAAGCTGCCCGAGACGCTCACCTGGACGGCCTATGACGTCGGCTCCGGCGGTTACAATCAGGCGGTCGCCATCGGCAACGCGCTGAAGAACAAGCTGCAGATCAATCTGCGCGTGCTGCCCGGCAAGAACGACATCTCGCGCACCGTGCCGTTGCGCGACGGCAAGGTGCCGTTCTCGGCGAACGGTGTCGGCGGCAGCTACCTGGCGCAGGAGGGTGTCTATGAGTTCGGCGCGCGCGACTGGGGCCCGCAGCCGGTGCGCTCGCTATTGCTCAACAATTCCGACGCGCTGCTCACCATCGTCACTGCCAAGGACGCCGAGATCGTCAACGCGGCCGACCTCAAGGGCAAGCGCGTCGCCTGGGTGGTCGGCGCGCCCTCACTCAATCAGAACATCACGGCATTGCTCGCCTTCGCGAACCTCACGTGGAACGACGTGAAGAAAGTCGAGTTCGGCGGCTTCGGCCAAGCCATGGACGGCATCATCAACAACCAGGTGGACGCCGCCTTCTCGTCGACCATCTCGGGCAATGCCTACAAGATCGCCTCCTCGCCGCGCGGCATCCGCTATCCGAAGTTCGCGCACAACGACAAGGACGGCTGGGCGCGCGTCAACAAGATCGCACCCTTCTTCGTGCCGGCCTTCGGCACCGAAGGCGCCGACCTCTCGCCCGAGAAGAAAGCCGAGGCCGCGACCTATCCGTATCCCGTGCTGATGACCATGGCGCCCACCGACGCGACGCTCGTCTACAATATGACGAAGGCGATGGTGGAACTGTTCGACGACTACAAGGAGGGCGCGCCCGGCAACAATGGCTGGGACATCAAGCGCCAGATCTTCGCCTGGGCGATCCCGATGCACGACGGAGCGATCAAGTATTTCAAGGAGAAGGGCCTCTGGACCGCCGAGCATCAGAAGCACAACGACGCGTTGCTCAAGCGACAGGACGTGCTGACGAAGGCGTGGACCGCCTACAAGGGCAGCGCGCCGTCCGATGAGAAGGAGTTCGCGAAAGGCTGGATGAAGGCCCGCGCGGATGCGCTGACGAAGGCCGGCATGGAGGTCGTGCAGGCGGAGTGGTGAGGCCCACTTCGTAGGGTGTGCACGGTCGGCCCGCGGCTCGCGGTTTATCTCGACGTCCGGTCCGCCGTGCGCACGCGTGCGCTCGGCGCGATCGACTGATGAGAGTTACGAAACGCCTTGGCTCGCCGAGCACACCCTACGGGCTACCCCTACGCCGCCAGCGGATACGTTGCCTCGACCACATAGGGCCCGCCGCCGACCGAGGCTTTCGACGAGAACAGCACGAAGCGCGAGACGCGGAACGGCGTGACGAACACGGGTCCGCGCGAGGAGAGATACTCGGCGACCTGCTGGCTCGACGACTCGCGCAGGCGCGCGAGCGTGACATGCGGCGTGAACTTGCGGCCCTCGGGCTCGAGCCCGACGCGCTGCATCAGCCGTTCGAGCTCCGCCTGCAGCTCGACGAGCTGCGGCACCGGATCGATTGTGACGATGATGGCGCGCGGCTTGCGTCCGCCGAAGGTGGAGAGCGCGCCGAAGCGCACCTCGAACGGCCGTCGCTTCACCTGGTCGAACAGCCAGTCGATCTCGTGCGCGAGGCGATCGTCGATGTCGCCGATGAAGCGCAGCGTGATGTGATAATTCTCGGGGTCGATCCAGCGCGCGCCCGGCAGGCCGCCGCGCATCATCGACAAGGACAGCGCCGCATGTTGCGGGATTTCGAGACCGGCAAACAGGCGAGGCATGACGCACTCCAGAACGCGAGCCGACGCACCTGAGAAAACGCGCGTGCGCACGAATCGCTCCGCAGCATGCGGGGATTCGTGGCGTCCAGGCAAGGCCGGCGCACCGTCGCGCGCATCAGGGCGAATACGGTTGCGGGCGCGATTGTGACGGCTCTGCGACGCCCCGTTTGTTTACGCGTCGTTTACGTGCCGCGCTTCGCCTTCACGCGCGCGATCAGCTCTTCGACCCGCGGTGTGATCTCCCGCACGATCACGTCCACGCCGGCCGCCGTCGGATGGATCCCGTCGCCCTGGTTGAGCGCGCGATCGGCCGCGACCTGATCGAGAAAGAACGGATAGAGCACGAGCTCGTACTTGTCGGCGAGATCGCCGTAGATGGCGTCGAAAGCGCGCCCGTACTCCGCGCCCATATTGGGCGGCGCGCGCATGCCGGCGAGCAGCACCGCGATGCCGCGCTCCTTCAGCCGCTGCACGATCTTCTCGAGCGCGCCGCGCGTGACCTTCGGATCGATGCCGCGCAACGCGTCGTTCGCTCCGAGCTCGACGATCACCGCGTCCGTGCCGTCCGGCACCGACCAGTCGAGGCGCGAGAGCCCGCCCGATGCGGTGTCGCCCGACACGCCCGCGTTCTCGATCGTCACGGCATGCCCCTTGGCCTTGAGCGAACGCTCGAGCCGCACCGGGAACGCGGCCTCGGCCGGAAGGCCGAAGCCGGCGGTGAGCGAGTCGCCCAGTGCAACGATCCGCACCGGCGTCTCGGCCGCGAACGACGGGAACAGCCCTGCCGCCACGTAAAAGCCCAATGCCAGCCCCAGCAGACGCAGGGCCGCCTGGACCTGCAGCCCGGGCTTCCCATATGAGGCCGAAGCGCGGAAGGCGCCGGAGAAACGAGACCACATGAACGACACCTCGCCGGGCGCAATTCCCACCATTTCCCTGTCCGGGGTCAATCTCGCGCTGGGACGGGGCGCGACCCGGGTGCACATCCTCAAGGACATTGATCTAAACATTGGCCAAGGCGAGGCAATCGGCCTCGTTGGCCCCTCGGGCTCGGGCAAATCGACGCTGCTGATGGTCATGGCGGGCCTCGAGCGTCCCGACACCGGGCGCGTGCGCGTCGCGGGCGCCGACTTCGGCAGCCTCGACGAGGACGCACTCGCGCGCTTTCGCGGCCGCCATGTCGGCATCGTGTTCCAGTCGTTCCATTTGATCCCGACCATGACGGCGCTCGAGAACGTGGCGGTGCCGCTCGAGCTCGCCGGCATCGCGGACGCGTTCGAGCGCGCCGAACAGGAGCTCGCCAGCGTGCGGCTCGCGGACCGCATCCATCACTATCCGGCCGAGCTCTCGGGCGGCGAGCAGCAGCGCGTCGCGCTCGCCCGCGCGCTGGCGCCGCACCCCGCCATCCTGGTCGCCGACGAGCCGACCGGCAATCTCGACGAGGCGACCGGCCGCGAGATCGTCGAACTGATGTTCGCGGGCCATGCCGAGCGCAATACAACGCTGGTGCTCGTCACGCATGATGCGTCACTCGCCCGCCGCTGCGATCGCGTGATCCGCTTGCGCTCGGGCCGGGTCGAGCTCCCCGCCGGGGCCGCCGCATGAGCGGCTTCGTCCCCGCACAAACGGGCGGCGGCCCGCTCGCGCTGCGCCTCGCCTGGCGCGAGCTGCGCGGCGGCCTCAGCGGCTTCTATGTCTTCATCGCCTGCATCATGCTCGGAGTCGCCGCGATCGCGGGCATCGGCTCCTTCTCGCGCAGCCTCGCCGACGGTCTCGCGCGCGAAGGCCGCGTCATTCTCGGCGGCGATCTCTCGTTCTCGATCATTCATCGCGAGGCGAGCCCGGAGGAACGCGCCTGGCTCGATCAGAAGGGCCGCGTCTCCGCGGTCGCCACGTTACGCGCGCTCGCGCGCGCCGACGGCGAGCGTTCCGCGCTGGTCGAGATCAAGGCCGTCGATGGCGCCTATCCGCTCTATGGCACACTCGCGCTCGATCCAGCCGCCGAAAGCGCGAACGTCTTCGCCGCGCGCGACGGCGTGTTCGGCGCCGCGGTCGATCCCGCGCTGTTCTCCCGCCTCGACCTCAAGCCCGGCGCGCGCATGAAAGTCGGCGACGCCACCATCGAGCTGCGCGCCGCCATCAAGTCCGAGCCCGACAAGCTCGCGGGCGGCATCGGCTTCGGCCCGCGCCTCTTGATGAGCGAGACCGCACTGCGCGCCACCGGTCTGCTCCAGCCCGGCAGCCTCGTGCGCTGGCACTATCGCCTGCGCCTGCCCGTCACGGACGCGGCGGACCGCGCGACGCAGATGGTCTCCGATGAGGCGAACACGCGCTTTCCCGAAGCGGGTTGGGAGGTGCGCAGCCGCACCAATGCCTCGCCGGCGCTCGGCCGCAACATCGAGCGCTTCATGCAGTACATGACGCTCGTCGGCCTGACCGCGCTACTGGTCGGCGGCGTCGGCGTCGCCAACGCGGTGAAGCATTATCTCGATCGCCAGCGCGACGTGGTCGCCACGCTCAAATCGCTCGGCGCGACCGGCGGCCGCGTGTTCGCGATCTATCTCACCGAGGTGCTGTTGCTCGCCTGTCTCGGCACCGTGCTCGGCCTCGCGCTCGGCGCCGTGCTGCCCTTCGCGATCTCGGCCGCGATCGCGGGCGTGCTGCCGCTGCCGCTCGAGCCGACCGTCAGCGCCAGTGGTCTCGCACTCGCTGCCCTCTACGGCCTGCTCACCGCCACCGCCTTCACGCTCTGGCCGCTCGGCCGCGCGCACGACGTGCCGGTCTCGGCCCTGTTCCGCGACGAGGTCGCGCCCGAGCGCCGCATTCCGCGCAAGCGCTATGTGGCGCTCACTGCCCTCACGGTGGCGCTGCTTGCCGGTCTCGCCATCGCGCTCGCCTATGATCGCTGGATCGCGACCATCTTCGTCGGCGCCGCCGCGGCCGTATTCATCACGCTGCGTCTCGTCGCGACGCTCGTGATGTGGCTCGCGCGCCACGCCGCGCGTCCGCGCTCGGCGCTGCTGCGCCTCGTGCTCGCCAACATTCATCGCCCCGGCGCGCTGACACCCACGGTCGTACTCTCACTTGGCCTCGGCCTCGCGCTCCTGGTCACGCTCACGCAGATCGACGGCAACCTGCGTCAGCAGTTCGTCGGCGCACTCCCCGACAAGGCGCCGTCCTTCTACTTCGTCGATATCCAGAGCCACGACACCGAGCGCTTCGACGCCTTCGTCAAGACGCGCGTGCCCGGCGCGCGCTACGAGCGCGTGCCCATGCTGCGCGGGCGCATCGTCGCCGTGAACGGCGTGAAGTCGGAAGAGATCAAGGCCGCGCCCGGCGCCGTCTGGGTTCTGCAGAGCGATCGCGGCATCACCTATGCGAACGATCTGCCGGCCGGCTCGCGCGTGGTGGAAGGAAGCTGGTGGGGCGCCGACTACACGGGACCGCCACTCGTCTCCTTCGAGAACAAGATCGCCGAGGGGCTCGGCCTCAAGATCGGCGACCCCGTCACCGTCAACGTGCTCGGACGCAACATCACGGCGACGGTCGCCAATCTGCGCGCCGTCGAGTGGCAGTCGCTCGGCATCAACTTCGTGCTCGTGTTCTCGCCCGGCACCTTCCGCGGGGCGCCGCACACCCATATCGCGACCGTCACCTATCCGGACGCGGTCTCGTCCACCGAGGAGGACGCGCTGTTCAAGGCGGTGGCAGCCGAATTCCCGACCGTCACGGCCGTGCGCGTGCGTGAGGCGCTCGAGACCGTCGCCAAGGTGGTGCTCGATCTCGCGCTGGCGATTCGCGGCGCCAGCGCCGTCACGCTCATCGCGGCCGTGCTGGTGCTCGCCGGCGCGCTCGCGACCGGTCATCGCCACCGCGTCTACGATGCGGTCGTGCTGAAGATGCTGGGCGCCACGCGCGGCCGGCTGGTTGCGGCCTATGCGCTCGAGTATCTGGCGCTCGGCTTTGCCACCGCGGTGTTCGGCGTGGCCGCCGGATCGATTGCGGCCTGGCTCGTGATGACCGAGGTGATGAAGCTCAATTTCGTCTGGCTGCCCGGCCCGGCCGCGCTTGCGGCATTTGGCGCACTCGTGCTGACGATCGCCTTCGGGCTGGTCGGCACATTCACGGTGCTGGGCCAGAAACCCGCGCGCGTGTTGCGGCATTTGTAGCGCATGTTCCGGCGAAGTGGGCACCGGTTCGCCGATCAGAACATGCGCCAATCGAAAAGCCCCCATTCGGCTTCAATTAACCATCGCGATTTGCGACAATCCGTCGCGTAAATGGGCCGTCCAGCCCCCTACTGCGGCGGAAAATCATCTTGTCGGGCTCTGCAATATTCCCATATTTGGAGCCGCCCTGCGGTGCTGGGTACAGCCCGGGTCCGGGCAGGGAGTAAAACGCGAGGTTTCGACTATGGCGGACTTTGATCGCAACGTGGCCTCCGCACAGTTTGGCCGGCCGATGACGCGCGCCGAAGCGGCGGTCGTCGACGAGGGCCTGCGGGCCTATATGCTGCGCATCTACAACTACATGGCGCTCGGACTCGCCATCACGGGCTTCGCGGCCCTTGGCGTGTACATGCTGTCGGTGACCGGCGATGCCGCTTCGGCGGGCCGGGCCATGCAGCGCGGCAGCGAGATCGTGGCGCAGATCCGTCCGGGCGTGTTCCTGACCCCGATCGGTGTGGCGCTCTTCGTCAGCCCGCTGAAGTGGGTCGTGATCCTGGCGCCGCTCGCGCTGGTGTTCTTCTTCAGCTTCCGTCTCGAGCGCATGAGCGTCAGCGCGGCGCACACCACCTTCTGGCTGTTCGCAGCCCTGATCGGCGTGTCGCTCAGCTCGCTGCTGCTGGTCTACACGCACACCTCGGTGGCGCGCGTCTTCTTCATCACGGCGGCCTCGTTCGGTGCGCTCAGCCTCTACGGCTACACGACTCAGCGCGATCTGTCGGGCATGGGCTCGTTCCTGCTGATGGGCCTGTTCGGCCTGATCATCGCCAGCCTGGTGAACCTGTTCATGCAGAGCGGGGCCATGCAGTTCATCATCTCGGTGATCGGCGTGCTGATCTTCGCGGGCCTGACCGCGTGGGACACGCAGCGCCTGAAGAGCGAGTACATCTACGGCGCCCTGCAGGGTGATATCGCAGAGAAGTCGGCGATCTCCGGCGCACTCTCGCTCTACCTGAACTTCATCAACATGTTCACCTTCCTGCTGCAGCTCTTTGGGCAGCGCCAGGAGTGACGCGAGCTCTGATCCACACGAGCAATTTCAAGCCCCGGCCTCGCGCCGGGGCTTTTTTGTTGGCGCGGCTTGGCCCTTGACGACTACGCGCCAGTGTTGGGGAATGCTCACGCCGGGCTTCTCCGTTTGGTCCCCTTGATGAGCGAATCGACAATCCGTCCTGCCACGCCCGACGACGTGGCCTCCATCACACGCATCTACGCCCATGCCGTGCTGCACGGCACGGCCTCCTTCGAGCTGGAGCCGCCCGACGAAGCCGAGATGCGGCGCCGTCTCACGACCTTGATCGACGGCGGCTATCCCTATCTCGCCTATGAGAGTGCCGGCCGCGTGCTCGGCTACGCCTATGCGGGCCCCTATCGACCGCGGCGCGCTTATCGGTTCAGCCTCGAAGATTCGATCTACATCGCGCCGGACGCGCAGGGCCGCGGCATCGGTCGCGCGCTGATGACCCGGCTGCTTGCCGAGTCGGAAGCGCGCGGCTTCCGCCAGATGATCGCGGTGATCGGTGATTCGGCGCAGATGCCGTCGATTGCGCTGCATCGCGCAGCCGGCTTCCACCACATCGGCACGCTCGAGGCGGTCGGCTTCAAGTTCGGCCGCTGGCTCGACACCGTGCTGATGCAGCGCGCGCTGGGCCCGGGCGCGACGGCGCTGCCGCCGGAGTCCTGAGTCGTCAGACCGCGACCAGGCGCAGAGACTTGTCGAATACGCGCAGCACGCGATCGAGCTCGTGGCCGCGGCGCATGATCAGGCCGCCCGCAGACACCACGCTGTAGGCTCCTTGGCGGCGCGCGAGGCGCGGGTTCTTCTCGATCCGGTAGATCGGGATCTCCGAGGTGCGGCGGAAGACCGAGAACACGGCGCGGTCCTTGAGGAAATCGATGGCGTAGTCGCGCCACTCGCCCGCCGCGACCATCCGTCCATAGAGATTGAGGATGCGGTCGAGCTCGCGCCGGTCGAAAGTGACCTGATTCCCGGGAGCGGTTGCGATGCCGGTCGCCTCGCCCCCGCGGGACTCGCTCGGTTCGGTTTCGCCGGGACCGAAGGTCATGCGGCGCCTCCTTCATGTTGCAGGGCAGCACGGCGCTATGAACACAGGAGCCATGTTCCACCCGCGTGCCGGGGATTGGCCCATGATCGCGCTCTCGCCTTCGCGTCGCAAGGGTAGAGAAAATGACGGGATTTCGCGGTTCTTCATCCTCGCTCCGTGGGAATTCGCGTCTTTTTGCGCGGAATCTGCCGCTTTTTGGGTCACGTCAACGTTAGATCAATCACAAAGAGGCCCTATTTCGGCCCAGCGACTGCCGCCCTATAATGAGAGTAGAAATACTGTTGCCTCTGGGCCCGGTCGTGTTCGAGCGCCGGATTCCTCAGCCCCCCAGCCCCCCGGGGCTTGGACGGACCGGGCCCGAGTTCCGCGTACGGTTCAATCCCCCAACGCTCTTCGGGCCGGCAATTGCCGGCCCTTTTCTTTTCTACGTCCTGAAAATTTGTCGACGTGAAAGACTTCGTCGCACGCGTGCAACGCGTACGGGCACGTACAACGCGTGAGTCGCGTGCTCGTCAGTGCAGTGATGCGACAGCTGCGCCGAGCATGGGGCCGGGATGCTCGATGGTCCCCGACTGCACCAGCACGGCGACGCCGTCGACGCCGTCGACGTTCACATCACTCGTCGGCACCGAGAAGGTGCGCGCGGCACCATTCCAATCGCCGAGCTTCACCCAGCGACGAACGACATTCGCGTAGGTGACGGTGCGTCCGCGATTCTCACCCTTGCCGATCTCGACCGGGACCGCATGGCTGAACGCGCAGAGCCAGACCTCGCTGGTGGCCGGATTGCCGGTGCGCGCCGGCAGCGTCACGGTGAGCTTGTCGCCCGCGAGCGCGACCTGCACCGGTACCGACAGCACCGTCTTGTTCTGCTCGCGCGTGGTCGCCAGCGCGCGCTCGATCGCGTCCTTGTCGCTGCCGAGCACATGCGCCTTGCCGTTGACGACCACTTGCGGCGTGTAGACCTCGCGGTCGCCGCGCGTATGCGCATAGCCGCGCTGGCGCGCGCTGTGACGCGGCTTCGCCAGCGTGTCCTTCCAGCCGAGATAATCCCAGTAGTCGATCGGCATCGTCATCACGATGAGCGAGGGATCACGCGCGAGCTCCGTCGCGAGCTTGTCCGCCGCCGGACACGACGAGCATCCCTGGCTGGTGAAGAGCTCGATGACGCCGCGCGGCTCGACCTGGCCGGCGCGCACGTCCACGGGGGCTGCAGCGAAAATTGCGAACGCCATCGGCAGAAGGGCACCAAGGCGTGTCATCCGGATCTCCACAGTCTCTCTCACGCGCCTACCGAAAAGCGTCCTGCGCTGCGCGATACCGCATGACGCGTTCCGCCGCGTCAATCGCCAACTCGTGGAATAGATAACCGGAGCGGCTGACTGTCGAGAGATAGTGCTTCACCGCCTCACCGGCTACTCAATTCGCGGTGAGCCGCCGGTAGGGCGATCCCGTATCGCGGGATCGGTCTCGTATAGTGAAACGCTTTTGCGCGCGCACCACGCGCCTCATGTGCGCTCTGTGCATGCCCGCGATCGCTTCGCAGCGAAACGATCGCGGTGCACTGCGAAATCAGGCGGCGAGCTGGCGCAGCACGTAATGCAGGATGCCGCCATTCTTGAAGTATTCGAGCTCGTCCAACGTATCGATGCGGCAGACCAGCGGCACGCGCTTGAGCGTGCCGTCGGAGCCGACGATCTCGGCGATCAGCCGCTGACGCGGCTTGAGCTCGCCGCTGATGCCGCGGATCGTGACGCATTCGTCACCCTTGAGGCCCAGCGTCTGCCACGAGGTGCCTTCCTCGAACACCAGCGGCAGCACACCCATGCCGATCAGGTTGGAGCGGTGAATGCGCTCGAAGGACTGAGCGACAACCGCACGGATGCCGAGCAGCACCGTGCCCTTGGCGGCCCAGTCGCGCGAGGAGCCGGTGCCGTATTCGCGGCCCGCGAACACGATCAGCGGCACCTTCTCGCTCTTGTAGCGCATCGCCGCGTCGTAGATCGGCATCTGCTGCTTGTCCGGATAGTGGATCGTCACGCCGCCTTCGACGCCCGGCACCATCTGGTTCTTGATGCGGATATTGGCGAAGGTGCCGCGCATCATCACCTCGTGATTGCCGCGCCGCGTGCCGTACTGATTGAAGTCGATCGGCTTCACCTTGTGATCGACCAGATATTGGCCGGCCGGCGAGTTCACCTTGATCGAGCCGGCGGGCGAGATGTGGTCGGTCGTGATCGAGTCGAGGAACAGCCCGAGCACGCGCGCATCCACGACATCGGTCAGGTGCGCGGCGGACCGATTCATCCCGACGAAGTAGGGCGGGTTCTGCACATAGGTGGACTTGGAATTCCACGCATAGGTGAGACCGCCCTTCACGGCGATCTTGCGCCAGCGTGAATCGCCCTTGAACACATCCGCATATTTGCGCGCGAACAGGTTCTTCGTGATGACCTTGCGGATGACCGCGCTGATCTCCTTGGTGCTCGGCCAGATGTCCTTGAGGAACACCTTCTTGCCCTTCGCGTCGACGCCGAGCGGTGTCTTCAGGAGATCGACCTGCATCGAGCCCGCGATCGCATAGGCGACCACGAGTGGCGGCGAGGCCAGATAGTTCGCGCGCACGTCAGCGTTGACGCGGCCCTCGAAGTTGCGATTGCCCGAGAGCACCGCAGCCGCGACCAGATTGTGGTCGTTGATGGTCTTCGAGATCTCGGCCGGCAGCGGTCCCGAATTGCCGATGCAGGTGGTGCAGCCGAAGCCGACCAGGTTGAAGCCGAGCTTGTCGAGATACTTCTGCAGGCCGGACTTGTCGTAATAGTCCGCGACGATCTGCGAGCCGGGCGCGAGCGAGGTCTTGACCCAGGGCTTCACGGTAAGCCCCTTCTCGACCGCTTTCTTGGCGAGCAGGCCCGCCGCCACCATCACGCTCGGGTTCGACGTGTTGGTGCAGGACGTGATCGCCGCGATCACCACGTCGCCATGGCCGAGATCGTGCTTGCGGCCCTCGACCTGCACGCGCTTCGCCATCTCGTCGGCCTTGCCGAACTCCTTGTCCATGGAGCCCGCGAAGCCCTCCTTCACCTCTTTCAGCGGCACGCGATCCTGCGGCCGCTTCGGGCCGGCGAGCGAGGGCTGCACCGAAGCAAGATCGAGCTTGAGCACGTCGGTGAAGACCGGATCCTGCGTGGTCTTGGTGCGGAACAGGCCTTGAGCCTTCGCATAGGCCTTCACCAGCGCGACCTGCTCGGCCTTGCGCCCCGTATTGGTGAGATAGCGGATCGCCTCGTCGTCCACCGGGAAGAAGCCACAGGTGGCGCCATATTCGGGCGCCATGTTGCCGATGGTGGCGCGGTCCTCGAGCGACAGATTATCGACGCCGGGGCCGAAGAACTCGACGAACTTGCCGACGACGCCGCGCTTGCGCAGCATCTGCGTGACCGTGAGCACGAGGTCGGTCGCCGTGACGCCTTCCTTCAGCTTGCCCGTGAGCTTGAAGCCGATCACCTCGGGCAGCAGCATCGAATAGGGCTGGCCCAGCATCGCGGCCTCGGCCTCGATGCCGCCCACGCCCCAGCCGAGAACCGCGAGGCCGTTCACCATCGTGGTGTGCGAATCGGTGCCGACCAGCGTGTCCGGATAGGCGATCTCGGCAGCGACGACCTTGCCGTCGACCTTGGCCTTGCCCTTCTGGCTCCACACCGCGCGCGAGAGATATTCGAGATTGACCTGGTGGCAGATGCCGGTGCCGGGCGGCACGACGCGAAAGTTGTCGAATGCCTTCTGCGCCCACTTCAGGAATTCGTAGCGCTCCTGATTCTGCTTGTACTCTTCCTCGACGTTGAGCTTGAACGCGGAGTTGTTGCCGAAGTAGTTGACGATCACCGAGTGATCGATGACGAGATCGACCGGCACCAGCGGATTGATCTTCTTCGGGTCGCCGCCGAGATTCTTCATCGCGTCGCGCATCGCGGCGAGATCGACCACCGCGGGAACGCCCGTGAAATCCTGCATCAGCACACGCGCCGGGCGGAACGCGATCTCCTTCTCGGAGGTCTTGGTCTTCAGCCACTGCGCGAAGCCCTGGATGTCCTCCTTGGTGACCGAGCGGCCGTCCTCGTGGCGCAGCAGATTCTCGAGCAGCACCTTCAACGAGAAGGGGAGACGCGAGATTCCGCGCAAGCCGTGCTTCTCGGCCTCGGGCAGACTGTAATAGACGTAGGTCTTGGTCCCGACTTTCAGGGTCTTGGCGCACTTGAAGCTGTCGAGCGAAGTCATGACGGCCTTTCATCCCCCTCGGACGTGCCGTGAGCGCGCTCTGCGCCCGGGTGGCAGCGGGTCCGGAATAGAAGCGACGGCGGCTGCCCCGCGGCTGGAACCGCCGTCTAACGCACCGGCTTATAGGGCCTTTTTTGGAGAGTCTCTACACGGCGCCGCCGCATGGCTGCCCGGAATCCGCACATTTGGTGCGCTTGACGTAAAGACCGGCACGGCGGCACCCGGAGCCGCCCGATGAGGCTTCGTCTGACGGCCTCGGATCTCGCCTGTGAGCGTGGATTTCGCCAGGTTTTTTCGAGGCTTAGCTTCGAGACCGGTAGCCACGAGCTGCTCGCTTTGGTCGGCCCGAACGGCGCCGGCAAGTCCTCCCTGCTGCGCCTGATCGCCGGGCTCGTGCACCCCACGGCCGGCCGGCTGGCCCTGGAGGGCGGGGACCCGGAGCTCTCGGTTCCCGAGCAGGCCCATTACCTGGGCCACCAGGACGCCTTCAAGCCGGCCCTGACCGTGGAGGAGAACCTGGCGTTCTGGGTGCGCTACGGCGGCGGGGACACGGGCGAGCTGCAGGCGTCGCTCGAGGCCGTCGGCCTCGGCAGCCTCGCGGACCTGCCGGCGGCCTTCCTCTCGGCCGGCCAGCGGCGGCGATTGTCGCTTGCCCGCCTGCTCGCGATTCCGCGGCCGATCTGGCTGCTCGACGAGCCGACCTCGGCCCTCGACGCCCGCGCGCAGGCGCGCCTCGCCGACGTCATGCGCGCCCATCTCGCAGAAGGCGGCCTGATCATCGCCGCGACCCACGGGCCGCTCGGCCTCGACGGCACGCGCGAGCTGCGGCTCGGCGCGACGGAGGCCGCCTGATGGACGCGCTCGCCGCGCTGCTGATTCGCGACATGCGGCTCGCCGTGCGGGTCGGCGGCGGCGCGCTGATGGGCGTGCTGTTCTTCCTCCTCGTCGTCACGATGATTCCCTTCGCGCTCGGACCGGATCTCGCGCTCCTGCAGCGGATCGGCCCCGCGATCCTCTGGCTCGGCGCATTACTGGCCTCGCTGCTCGCGCTCGACCGTCTGCTCGCTGCCGACTACGAGGACGGGTCGCTCGATCTCATCCTCATGGGCCGCGCGCCTTTGGAGCTCGCCGTGCTCACAAAGGCGCTCGCGCATTGGATCACCACCGGCCTGCCTCTCGTCATCGCCGCGCCGGTGCTCGGCCTCTTTCTCAATCTCGATCTCGTCGCGATCGGCGCCGTGGCGCTGACGCTTGCGGTCGGCACGCCCGCGCTCACGCTGGTCGGACTGATCGGCGCCGCCCTCTCGGTGGTGCTGCGGCGCGGCGGCCTGCTGCTGCCCGTGCTGGTGCTGCCGCTGACCATCCCGATCCTGATCTTCGGCGTCTCGGCCTCGAACGCCGCCGTCGTCGGGCCCGTGCCCTTCGGAACCCCGTTTCTCGTGTTGTGCGCGCTGACGCTGATGAGCCTCGTCGTCGGGCCTTTCGCCGCGGCTGCGGCGCTGCGGCAGGGGCTGGACTGAGGCAGATCAAAGCTCCCTCCCAGAGGATTGATACGGATGCCCACCCGCCGCATTGCGGCCCCAGGAAGCCGCGACTAGAAAAGCCTCATGGCCCTGATCGACCTCGCCAATCCGACCCGTTTCCTTGCGCTGGCGCAGCGTCTGCTGCCGTGGCTCGCGGCCGCGACCGCGATTGCCTTTGCGATCGGGCTTTATCTCGCGTGGTTCGTTGCGCCCGACGACTACCAGCAGGGCGCGACCGTGAAGATCATGTTCATTCACGTACCGGCGGCCTGGCTCGGCATGGGCATCTGGGCGCTGATGAGCCTTTCGGCACTCGGCACGCTAGTCTGGCGTCACCCGCTCGCCGACGTTGCGGCGAAGACGGCGGCGCCGATCGGCGCAGCGCTCACCTTCATGTGCCTGGTCACCGGTGCGCTTTGGGGCCGGCCCATGTGGGGCACCTACTGGGTCTGGGACGCGCGGCTGACCTCCGTGCTGGTGCTGTTCCTGATGTATCTCGGCGTGGTCGCGCTATGGCGCACCGTCGATGATCCCTCGCGCGCCGGCCGCGCGGCCGCGATCCTCACGCTGGTCGGCGCCGTCAACCTGCCGATCATCAAGTTCTCGGTCGACTGGTGGAACACGCTGCATCAGCCCGCCTCCGTGATGAAGCTCGGCGGACCCGCCCTGCATCCCACGATCCTCACGCCGCTGCTCGTGATGGCGCTCGCCTTCGTGCTGTTGTTCGGCACGCTGCATGTCGCCGCCATGCGCAACGAGATTATGCGCCGCCGCGTGCGCACGCTCCGTCTGATGCAGGCGCACGCGCAGGGAGCCGCGTGATGGTGCTCGGCCCGCATGCCACGTTCATCGTCGCGGCCTATGTGATCGCCGCGCTGGTGATCGTCGCGCTGGTCGTCTGGGTGCTCGCCGATCACCGCGCCCAACGCCGTTTGCTCACAGACCTGGAGAAGCGCGGCGTCACGCGCCGCTCCGAGCATCGACCGCCGGAGGCCGCATGAGCAGCGTTACGCAACCCGAGAAACCCGCGTCGCGCCGGCGCCTGTTGGTCTTCGCGCCGCTGGTCGTCTTTCTCGCCCTGGCCGCTCTGTTCTTCTTTGCGCTCGGCTCCGGCGACAAGTCGCGCATTCCCTCGGCGTTGATCGGCAAGCCCGCGCCCGCCACCGCGCTCGATCCCGTGCCCGGCCTCAGGCGCAACGGACAGCAGTTGCCGGGCATCGTCCCGGCAGACTTCCAGGGCAACGTGACGCTGGTCAACGTGTGGGCCTCCTGGTGCGCGCCCTGCCGCGACGAGGCGCCGCTCCTGATGAGTCTGGCCGAGGACAAGCGCATCCGCATCGTCGGCATCAACTACAAGGACCAGCCCGACAACGCGCAGAGCTTCCTGCGCCGCCACGGCAATCCCTTCGCGGCCGCCGGCGCCGATCCGAACGGGCGCAGCTCCATCGACTGGGGCGTCTATGGCGTGCCCGAAACCTTCATCGTCGGCCGCGACGGCCGCATTGCCTACAAGCTGGTCGGCCCGATCACGGCGCAGAACCTCGAGACGATCGTGAAGCCCGAGATCGAGAAGGCGCTCGCCGCGAAGCCGGGCGCCTAGCTGGCCTTTTCCTCCTTCGGCAGCAGCAGCGTAAGGGCAAGCGCGAGCAGCCCGATGCCGGCGAAGATCAGCACCATGCTCTCGAACCGGAAGCCGAAGCGCTCGATGAGCGCGGCCGCGATGTTGTCGCCGACCGAGCCGCCCACGTTCCAGGCCGCGACCATCACGGAG
The DNA here is from genome assembly GCA_023404705.1 of Pseudomonadota bacterium. GTDB lineage: Bacteria > Pseudomonadota > Alphaproteobacteria > Rhizobiales > Xanthobacteraceae > FEB-22. The sequence goes on along the minus strand of JAEYAU010000266.1, from coordinate 6,026 downwards.
AAGCCCGTCGCGGCGGCGGCCGGCGGCGCCATGCGGGCCGCGAGGTCGAGCACGGCGACGGACAACATGGTGTTGAGAAATCCATAGACCGCATGGACCGCGATCGCCTGCGGCACCGAGCCGTAGAAGCAGAACGCCGTCACGCCGACCGAGGCCCCGACGATGGTCAGCGCGAGCAACGTGCGGGGCGGAAGCCGTCCCTGCAGCATGATGTAAAGCAACGGCGCCGCAATGCTGGCGAGCCCCGTCACACTGTTGAGATAGCCGATGGTCTCCACCGCGAAGCCCAGCGTCTTGCTCTGCAGGAAGAACAGCGGCGTCGTGAAGGTCTGCGACGCAGAGGATATGAACACCACTGCGACCGCGCCCCAGACGACGCCGCTGGTGACGAAGCTGCGCAGCCCCGCAGCCGCGGCGCGGAACGCATCACGGCTGTAGATCGCCTTTCTCTCTTCGCGCAGCCAGACCCAGGCGATCGGCGCGACCGTGAGCGAGATCAACCCGCCCGCGATGGTCGCGATCCCGAACGGCAGGCCCGCGAGCCAGCCGGACAGCGTCCCGGAGATCGCGAGGCAGATGCTCTCGACGAAGGCGCGCACCGAGACGAGCCGCGCGTAGGAGGGCGAGCGCTGAGCGAGCTCGGCGAGCAGCCCGCCGAGCGCCGCGCTCGCCAGCACCAGCATCAGGTTGATCGCGAACAGCAGCGCGGCCATCGCCGCGAAGCTGTGCGGCACGAGGCTGAGGCCCAGCCATCCGAGGCCCGCGAGCGCAGCCGAGAGGATCACATAGGAGCGCCGCCGCGTGCCGAACAGCGGCACGGCATCGCAGAGCAGGCCCGCGATCGGCTTGAAATTCCAAGGCGAGACCGCGATCAGGAAGAACAGCGCCATGTCCTGCTGCGACGCGCCGAGCTCGCGCTCGAGCAGGCGCCGGAACGGCAGGTCGAGCAGCTCTGCCTGCGGCAGCGTGGTCGCGAGGAAGCCCGCGCCGATGACGAGGGCCCAGCGGCGCAGCTCCGGATCTTTGGCTGCGTCAGACGTGATCCCTCGCCTCCGCTTCGGGATCGCCGCTCGCATCGTAGCGCTTGAGCAGCGGATACTGGAACGCCGCGAAGATGAAGGTGAGCGGCAGGACGCCGAACACCTTGAAGCTGACCCACGTATCGGTCGACATGGTGCGCCAGACGATCTCGTTGAGCACCGCGAGCGCGAGGAAGAACAGCGCCCAGCGCAGCGTCAGCTTGCGCCAGCCTTCCTCGGTCAGCGTGAACACCGTGTCGAACACGACCGCGAGCAGCGGCTTGTTGAAGGCGAGCCCGCCGAGCAGCGCGCCACCGAACAGCACGTAGATGATGGTCGGCTTCAGCTTGATGAAGGTCTCGTTCTGGAACGCCAGCGTGAGCCCGCCGAACACCACCACGACGATCGCCGAGACCACCGGCATCACGGGCAGCCGCTTGATGGTCATCCAGAACACCACCAGCGAGATCACCACCGCGACCATGAACACGGCGGTCGCCGCGAAGATCCCGGCATGCTCGCCCGTGATCAGCGAAGCCGGCAGCACCGGCGCGAGCAGCGGCGCGAAGAGCTGCGGACGCGAGTTCGCCCAGAAGAACAGCATCAGCGGCCCCAGCTCGAGCACCAGCTTGAGGAGGGGGTTGATCTCGTGTTTGGCGGGCATGTCGGCTCGGGGGTTGCGGATCGTGACGCCGTCTTAACGACAAGATTGCGGTGCTGTCCAGGTTAGCACGGTCACCAGCGCGGCGGGCGTTTCTCGACGAAAGCCGCCAATCCCTCCTGCGCAGCCTCGGTGGCCGTGACATTGGAGAAATCATCGACCGCGCTGGCGACGCCGCGCCGATAGTCCTGGTCGTTTTGCCGCATGAAGGCCGCGCGGCCGAGCCGCATGACGGCCGGCGACTTCGCCGCGAAGGTGACGGCCAGCGCCGTGGCGGCCGCATCGAGCTCGGCGTCCGGCACCACGCGGCTGACGAGCCCGAGCCCGAACGCCTCTTTCGCATCGAAGCTGCGGCCCGTGAACAGGAGCTCGAAGGCGCGATGCCGCCCGACGATGCGCGGCAGATGCGTGAAGTGGATCGCCGGCACCACGCCGACATCGATCTCCGGATAGCCGAACGTGGCGCTCTCGGCCGCGACGATGACGTCGCAGGAGATCGCGAGCGTCATGCCGCCGCCGCGCGCGGCGCCGCCGACCACCGCGATCGATGGCTTGCCGAGATGATGCTGCGCCTCGTTGAGGGAGACATAGAGCTCCTGCACGAAGGGCCGCACCTCGGCCGCCGATTTGCCGAGCAGGATGTCGAGATCGAGCCCCGCCGAGAAGCGCCGCGGGACCGCGCTCATCAGCAGCACGGCGCGGACCGCATCGTCGCTGCCGGCACGCCTGAACGCCGCTACGATGGCACGGATCATCTCCAGACTCAGGGCATTGACGGGCGGTCGATCGAGCACGATGCGCGCGATGCGGTCGCGGACGTCATAGCGGACGAAGCTCTCGGCCATGTTGCTCTCTCGCGTGATCCTGCGAGGAGGCTAGCGTGACGGCGCGAGCGGGGGAACCGCTACTCGAGACCCGCGATCGCGCGGGCGAAGTCGGCGGCCGCGAACGGCTCGAGATCGTCCACGCCTTCGCCGACGCCGATGAAGTGGATCGGCAGCGCGTGCTTCGCCGCGATCGCGACCAGGATGCCGCCGCGCGCGGTGCCGTCGAGCTTGGTCATCACGAGGCCGGTCACGCCGGCCGTCTTGGAGAATTCCTCGACCTGCGAGAGCGCGTTCTGGCCGACGGTCGCATCGAGCACCAGGAGCACAGCATGCGGCGCCGCCGGATCGAGCTTCTTCATCACGCGCACGATCTTCTCGAGCTCGCCCATCAAGGCGCTTTTGTTCTGCAGCCGGCCCGCGGTATCGACGATGAGCACGTTGGCGTTCTCGCGCTTGGCCTGCTCCAGCGCCTCGAAGGCAAGGCTCGCCGAGTCCGAGCCCGGGCCGCGCGCGATCACCGAGGCGCCGGTGCGCTGGCCCCAGATCTTGAGCTGCTCGATGGCGGCAGCACGGAAGGTATCGCCTGCCGCGAGCACCACGCGCTTGCCCTCGGCGCTGAACTTGGCCGCGAGCTTGCCGATCGTTGTAGTTTTCCCCGAGCCATTGACGCCGACCACCAGCACCACGAAGGGGCTCGCGGCCGCGTCGATCGCGAGCGGCTTGGCGACCGGCGCCAGCACGGCCTCGACCTCGCGCGCCAGGATCGCCTTCACCTCCTCGGGCGCGATCGCCTTCTCATAGCGGCCCTGCCCCACGGCTTCCGCGATACGCGCCGCCGTGGTGACGCCGAGGTCGGCGCGGATCAGCACCTCCTCGAGGTCCTCGATGGTCGCGGCATCGAGCTTGCGCTTGGTCACGAGATCGGTGATCGCCGTGCCGATCTGGCTCGACGTGCGCGTCAGCCCGCCCTTGAGGCGCTGCCACCAGCTCTGGCGCGGTGTGTCGTTCATGGCGGGCGTGATAGCGCATGCGCCCCGGCGAGGAAACCCGCGACACTGTTGCGCAGGCGATCCGCGTGGTAGCTGGACCTCCATGACCCCGGAACAGATGCAGGCGCGCCTGCTCTATCGCGACGGGCTGATGCTGGTGATCGACAAGCCCGCGGGCCTGCCGGTGCATCGCGGCCCCAAGGGCGGCGACAGCCTCGAGGATTTCTTCGACGCGCTTCGCTTCGGCCTGCCGCGACCGCCGTCGCTCGCCCACCGACTCGATCGCGAGACCTCCGGCTGCCTGGTGCTCGGCCGCCACCGCAAGGCGCTCGCGCATCTCGGCCTGCTGTTCAAGCACGGCAGGATCGGCAAGACCTACTGGGCCGTGGTGGAAGGCGGGCCGGCCGCTGACGAAGGCACCATCGAGATCCCGCTCGGTCGCCTCAATCCGGATCGCGGCTGGTGGATGAAGCCCGATCCGAAAGGTCTGCCCTCGACGACGAACTGGCGCGTGCTCGGCCGCGCCGAAGGCCTCACCTGGCTCGCGCTCGAGCCGGTCACGGGACGAACCCATCAGCTGCGCGTGCATTGCGCCGAGTCCGGCTTCCCGATCGTCGGCGACACGATCTATGGCAATGCGCCGCGCAGCGGCGGACCCGTCCTGCATCTGCAGTCACGCGAGATCGTGGTGCCGATCCAGAAGAACAAGCCGCCCGTGCGCGTCACGGCCCCGGTGCCGGAGCATATGCGTGAACGGCTCCGCGCGTGCGGATGGACCGAAGAGATGCCGGCGGCGGTCGAAGCCCTATAGGCTGTCGGCGACCAAGATCCGGCCCTTCGCGCCAACCGCTTCCTCGCCGGCCTCGTTGCGGATGCAGCCACGCAGCTCGACCACATCGCCGTTGAGATGCGGCGCCTCGGTGACCGAGACGACCTGCCATTCGAGATGAATGGTCTCGTCCGCATAGACCGGCCGGCAGAACCTCACCGAGAAGTCGAGCCCCACCATCGCGCCGCGTCCCGAGAAATGTGTCGCGGTCAGGCCGAGCAGATGCGCCGTGGTCTGCGTGCCGCTCGCGAGCGGCCGCTTGTAGCGCGTGCCCGCTGCGAAATCCGCGTCATGGTGCAGCGGATTGTGATCTCCCGCGGCGCGTGCGAACGCGCTCGCCGCGTCCGGCGACAACGTGATGGTTTGTGAGAATTTTTCGTCCTTCCGTACCCGCATCGGCGCGTGCGTAACGAGAGAAGAGGGAGAAATTGCGTCAGGCGACCGACCTTTCGCATAACGTACATTCAGGAATGATGTCGGATCTCAACCGGGAGACAAGCGTGGCGTTCGCGATCAAGACTGAGGTGAATGATCCGCAGGCGAAGACATTCACATTCACGGCGCAGAAGACCATGTATGGCGGTAAGCTCATCGCAGAGGGCGACACGATTTTCGTGTTCGCGAGCGAGAACGAGGGCGGACAAGGCCTGGTCGCGCGCGGCGTCGTCACCTCGGCCGAAGCCGTGGCGAAGAAGCGCGGTATCGAACGCCAGACACCGCGTGTGAGCATCGCGATCAAGCGCACCGCCCGCGCGAAGCGGCCACTTGGGCGGAGCGAGCTGGAGAAGTTCGCAGACTGGAAGGACGGCCGGCCCGAGACCGAGCTGAACTTCAAGTTCTATCGACAGGCCACGAATAAGATCGTCGGCATCTCGGACGAGACGGCCGCGTTCCTCGACGGATTTTTCTAGCGCGTCGTCAATACAGTCCCGCCTTCAGCCGCTCCGGCATCTCGCGATCGTATGTCTCGCCGCCGACTTTGCCTTTGCTCAGCTCAGCGAGGATCGTGCCGGTGCTCGGCAGCTTCGTGCGCGCGATCTGCAGTGATGGATCCCACAGCTTGGAGCGCATGATCGCGCGGGCGCACTGGAAGTAGACGCGATCGACGCTCACCACGATCACAGTGCGCGGCGCCTTGCCGTCCACCGCAAAGCCCGCCAGCAGCTCCGGATCGGTCGAGATGGCGGCGCGGCCGTTGATGCGCAGCGTCTCGCCGATGCCCGGGATCAGGAACAGCAGCGCGACGCGCGGATCGCGCACGATGTTCTTCAGGCTGTCGATGCGATTGTTGCCGCGACGGTCCGGGATCAGCACGGTCTTCGCATCGGCGACGCGCACGAAGCCCACGTGATCGCCGCGCGGCGAGCAATCGAGCCCCTCGGGCCCGCTGGTCGCCAGCGCGAAGAACGGCGCCGCCTCGATGAAAGCGCGATAGTGCGGATTGACGTGATCGATCTCCTTCGCGAGCGATGTTTCCATCGGCTGGTCGTAGAGCGCGGCAAGCGCCTCCTCGCTGGTGACGAGGTGGTTGTCGGACATGAGCTGCACTCCCCGGAGAATTACGCGGCGATCAACTGTCGGCCATCATGGGCCGCGATGGCAAGCTCGAGGATGGCGCCGGGCTCCACGGGCGCCGCGAGGCGGACCTGCGTGAAATGCTCGGTGCGGCCGCGCTCGCGCGACTCGACCAGCACGTTGCGG
>JAEYAU010000211.1 GCA_023404705.1 Pseudomonadota bacterium | reverse complement strand
GGGCCCCCTCCCCAACCCTCCCCCGCAAGCGGGGGAGGGAGCGCGCCGAGCACGTGGCACGTCAGGAAGAGAGAGCAGCGGCGACGATCAGTTCGTCGCCGTGACCCAGCGGTCGTCGATGAGGGCGTCGACCGTCGCCTTCACGTCGACATTGGCCGGGATCACGCCGGCCTGCTGCAAGGCGATGCCGGCCTGGAGGATCGAGTCCTTCTGCGGCGCGCCGATCTTCGAGTGCGTGAGCTCGGTGCGCTCCTTGAGCTGCTTGTCGACGACAGCCTCGGGCAGCTTGGTAGCCGCGATGAAGACCTTCTTGACCTCGTCGTAATTGGCGAGCGAACGCTTCCGCGCTTCCTCGTAGACGGCGAGCACGCGGCGCACGAGATCCGGATGGTCGCGCAAAAACTCCTCGCGCACATTGAGGATGCCCCAGGTGTTGGCCTCGGGCTTGCGATAGAAGAGCCGCGCGCCGTTCTCGACCTCGGCCTGCGCCATCATGGGATCGAGCCCCGCCCAGGCATCGACGTCGCCGCGAATGAGCGCGGTCTTGCCATCGGGATGCTGCAGCAGGACGATCTTCACGTCCTTCTCGGTAAGCTTCGCTTCCTGCAGTGCGCGCACCAGGAAGATGTGCGGATCGGTGCCGCGCGTCACCGCGACGCTCTTGCCCTTGAGGTCCGCGACCGTCTTGATCGGCTTGTCCTTGGTGGTGACGAGCGCAGTCCATTCGGGACGCGAGTAGACGTAGATCGACTTGATCGGATTGCCGTTGATCTTGGCGACCAGCGCGGCGGCGCCGGCGGTCGAGCCGAAGTCGATCGAGCCCGCGTTGAGGAATTCGAGCGCCTTGTTGGAGCCGAGCGTCTGCACCCAGCGGATCGAGATGCCGTCCTTGGCGAACTCCTGCTCGAGGAGCTTCGTCTCCTTCAGCAGCATGGAGACCGGATTGTAGGTCGCCCAGTCGATGCGGATCTCTTTCGGCTTGTCGGCTGCGAACAGCGCCGAGGTCGGCATCAGGCCCACCAGCACGGCGGACGCGAACAGGGATCGACGGGAGAAGAAAGACATCTCAAGCCCTCCATTCGGCTCGGCGGCGCCGCGTTCTGATTAACGGACGCCGCGGGTTGATAGAGGCGGGAAGAACCCGCCCTCAGCCGGCGAGGGGCTTGGCCCCGCGCTTTAGCTGCATTTGTTAAGCGCCCGCAAGCTGCTCGCTCAAATCGGCGCTAAGGTTTGATATAAAAAGGGAAATTGCTTACGTCAACGGGAAACCTATGCCTGACTCGGTGGGCCAGGCAGCAAAAATATTCTCCTATCGTTCGTTCGACAGACCGAACGTTTCCGGGCAGCGCGCGGCTGGAGCCTCGGTGCCGCCCTGCCCTCGGCCGAGAATTCTGTTCTCCGTCCGGCGGTTGCGGCCGAAACGCCGTGTCGAGAAGGCGCGTCGGCTCCGTGACATCGGCGTGGCGCTCGGCTATCGGGAACACGATGGATGCCAAGACCGACGAAGCCCCGCGCGGCGAGCTGATCGACTTCGGACCGGTCAAGGCCGATCTCGAAGCCCTGATCGCATCCCATGCGGGCCGCGAGCGCGAGCTGCGCACCGCGGTGGCGCAGCGCCTCAAGCTCGCGCTCAACGAGGGCCGCGAGGCGGCCGAGCGGCTGCTGCTCAAGGATCGTCACGGGCGGCTCTGCGCCGAGCGTCTTTGCTTCATGCAGGACGAGATCATCCGCGTGCTGTTCGAGCTCGCGGGGCGCATCTATCGCTCCGACAATCCCTCGGAAGCCGAGCGCATGGCGGTGATCGCGACCGGGGGTTACGGCCGCGGCCTGATGGCGCCCGGCTCGGACATCGATCTGTTGTTCGTGCTGCCCTACAAGCAGACAGCCTGGGGCGAGTCGGTCGCCGAGACAATCCTCTATTGCCTGTGGGACATGGGCCTGAAGGTCGGGCACGCGACGCGCTCGGTCGCGGAATGCATCCGGCAAGCCAAGGCCGACATGACGATCCGCACCGCGCTGCTCGAGGCGCGCTACCTGTTCGGCGACAAGGCGCTGTTCGACGAGCTCCTCGCGCGCTTCGACAAGGAGATCGTCAAGGGCACGGCCGCCGAGTTCGTCGCCGCCAAGCTCACGGAGCGCGAGGAGCGCCACCGGCGCGCCGGCCAGTCGCGCTACCTGGTCGAGCCGAACGTGAAGGACGGCAAGGGCGGGCTGCGCGACCTGCACACGCTGTTCTGGATCGCAAAGTACGTCTACCGCGTGCACGAGCCGAACGAGCTGATCGAGCGCGGCGTGTTCGACGCCGACGAGTACAAGCTGTTCCGCCGCTGCGAGGACTTCCTCTGGTCGGTGCGCTGCCACATGCATTTCGTGTGCGGCCGGCCCGAGGAGCGGCTGTCGTTCGACATCCAGCGCGAGATCGCGGTGCGGCTCGGCTACACGGAGCACAACGGCCTGAAAGAGGTCGAGCGCTTCATGAAGCACTACTTCCTGCACGCGAAGAACGTCGGCGATCTCACGGCGATCATGTGCGCGGGCCTCGAGGACCGGCAGGCCAAGGCCGTGCCGATGCTCAACCGCTTCGTGCAGCGGCTACGGCCGCGCAGCGGCCGGCGGGCGCTGCGCGAGTCGGAGGACTTCGTCAGCGACAACAACCGCATCACGGTTGCGGACAACGATGTCTTTCAGCGCGATCCCGTCAATCTCATCCGCCTGTTTCGCTTTGCGCAGAAGCACGGCCTCGTGTTCCACCCCGACGCGATGCGGCTGGCGACCCGCTCGCTCAAGCTGATCGACAAGGAGCTGCGGGAGAACGAGGAGGCGAACCGGCTGTTCTTCGAGATCCTCACCTCGGAGAACGCCGAGATCGTGCTCCGGCGCATGAACGAAGCCGGCGTGCTCGGCCGCTTCGTGCCGGAGTTCGGCCGCGTTGTCGCGATGATGCAGTTCAACATGTATCACCACTACACGGTGGACGAGCATCTGTTGCGCTGCATCGGCGTGCTCGCCGAGATCGAGAGCGGCGCGGCGAGCGAGGAGTTTCCGCAGGCGACCGAGCTGATGCGCTCGATCCAGCCGGAGCATCGCAACCTGCTCTATGTGGCGCTGTTCCTGCACGACATCGCCAAGGGCCGCATCGAGGATCACTCGATCGCGGGCGCGCGCATCGCGCGGCGCTTCTGCCCGCGGCTCGGGCTGTCGGCGGTCGAGACCGAGATCGTCTCCTGGCTGGTTGAGAACCACCTGGTGATGTCGGCGGTCGCCCAATCGCGCGATCTCTCGGACCGCAAGACGATCGAGAATTTCGCCGGCGTGGTGCAGTCGCTGGAGCGCATGAAGCTGCTCGTGGTGCTGACCACGGCCGACATTCGCGCGGTCGGTCCGGGTGTCTGGAACAGCTGGAAGGCGCAGCTCCTGCGCACGCTCTATTACGAGACAGAGCCGGTGCTCACCGGCGGCTTCTCGGAAGTGAACCGGGCAAAGCGCGTGAGCATGGCGCAGGCGGAATTCCGCGCCGAGTTCAACGAATGGGTGCCCGCCGAGCTCGACGCCTATGTGGCGCGCCACTATCCGGCCTACTGGCTGAAAGTGGACCTGCCGCACAAGATCCAGCACGCGCGCTTCGTCAAGGCCGCGGAAGCGGAGGGCAAGAGCCTCGCCACGCAAGTCGGCTTCGACATGACACGCGGCGTGACCGAGCTCACCGTGCTCGCGCCCGACCATCCGCGGCTGCTGTCGATCCTCGCGGGCGCCTGCGCGACCGCGGGCGCCAACATCGTTGACGCGCAGATCTACACGACGACGGACGGGCTCGCGCTCGACACCATCGCGGTCTCGCGCGAGTTCGACCGCGACGAGGACGAGGAGCGGCGCGCCAAGCGCATCGCCGAGGCGATCGAGCGCGCGCTGCGCGGCGAGCTGCGGCTGCCCGAGGTGGTGGCGAAGCGCGGCGCCAAGGGCCGCATCCGCGCCTTTGCGGTCGAGCCCGAGGTGATGATCAACAACCAGTGGTCCAACCGCTACACGGTGGTGGAGGTGACGGGCCTCGACCGGCCCGGCCTGCTCTACGAGCTCACGGCCACGATCTCGCGGCTCAACCTGAACATCGCGTCGGCGCATGTCGCGACCTTCGGCGAGCGCGCCGTAGACGTGTTCTACGTGACGGACCTGCTCGGCGCGCAGATCACCTCGCCGCCGCGCCAAGCCGCGATCAAGCGCGCGCTGCTCTCGCTGTTCGCGACCGTCGAAGAGGCAAAGCCGGCCAAGGCGGGATGAGCGCCGGATTTACTTGGCGCATGTGCTTATCGGCGCCGGGACATGCGCTAGGCCGGCTGAACCGAACTGGGCCTCGTCGGTTTCCATTGCAAAGCGCGCGAGTCATGATCGCGCGAGCGACCCCGAATCGGCGCGGGAAGGAGACGCGGCATGGCGAATGGTGACGAGAAGGTCCGGCGCACGTTGCATTTCAAGTTCACGATGCCGAGCGCAGACCCCGCGCAGCTGCTCACCTTCCTGAAGGCGCTGACGCCCTATTACGAGTTCTTCGGCGGGGCGAAGGTGCGCTTCCTGCAGAACTCGGACGACCCGACCCGCTTCATCCAGGTGATCGAATACGAGGCGCCGGAGGCGATGGAAGCGAACCGGCAGCGGCTCGCGAGCGATCCGCGCGTGCAGGCCTATCTGCAGGCCTGGCGCGCGCTGGTGCCGGGCGGCATCGAGGTCGACGTCTACCGCGATGTCGAGGGCACGTAAAAATGCGGCCGGGCATGAGCCCGGCCGCATGCGAATTACAGGCGACAGCTCTCGTTGAGAGCAGCGCCGCGCTGAACCGATCTCACGACTTCTTCTTCTTGCCCTTCTTGGCAGGAGCCGCCGGCTGCGACTTCGTCACCGACATCAAGGGCACGAAGACCTGGGTGAGGCCATCCGCGACGAGGCGGCGGCCAGGCTCGTTCGGATCGGCCGGAGCCGCGGCCTTCTTCCTGGCGGCTTCCGCGAAGGTCGGCAGCGCCAGCACAAGCGCGGCCGCGAGAGCGAACAGAATGCTTTTCCGCATGACAATCCCCAGATTTGTTAGCACCCGGCCAACCCGGGGCGCGCGCATTATGCCTAAAAATGGAACTTTGCGAAGTACCGCCTTGGGAAGACTCGGCTTTTTCCCCGCCGGTGCGTGCGGGCCGGCGCCGTTACTTAACCGGCCTTTAAACCGCCCCCGGTAGCGTCCCACGACGCCGTCAGCGAGACGGCCGGGGTGGAGCGAATGGCGTCGGCACGGCGAAAAGGAAAGGAGCGCCGCGAGCCCCTTTTCGACGCGACGCCGACCCCGGGCCTCGATCTGCGTCCCGACCCGCGTGATCGCCCGGGCGGCGGTCTCGATGACGACGAGGCTCCGAAGAAGCGCACCCGCGCGCGCAAGCCGAAAGAGGCGGACGACGAGGACGCCGTGTTCCGCGAGCCGCGGCCGCGCAAGCGATCCGAGAAGCCCGAGAAGAGCGAGAAGCCGAAGCGTAGCAGCGGCAGCGGCCGCTCATTGCTCGGTCGCCTTACCTATTGGATGGTCGTGCTCGGCCTGTGGGCAACGATCGGCGCCGTCGCGGCCGTCGCCACGGTGGCGCTGCGGCTGCCGCCGATCCAGTCGCTGGAGATTCCGAAGCGCCCGCCTTCGATCCAGATCCTCGCGGCCAACGGCCGTGTGCTGGCGACGCGCGGCGAGATGGGCGGCTCGTCGGTGCCGCTCAAGCAGCTGCCGGCGCACCTGCCGAAAGCCGTGATCGCGATCGAGGACCGGCGCTTCTACACGCATGTCGGCCTCGATCCGATGGGCATCGCGCGCGCGTTGTTTGCCAATGTGATGCGGCGCGGCGTCTCGCAAGGCGGATCGACGCTGACCCAGCAGCTCGCCAAGAACCTGTTCCTCACGCAGGAGCGGACCATCGAGCGCAAGCTCCAGGAAGTCGTGCTGGCGCTCTGGCTCGAGCACAAGTTCACGAAGGACCAGATCCTCGAGCTCTATCTCAACCGCGTCTATTTCGGCTCCGGCGCTTATGGCGTGGAAGCCGCGGCGCAGCGCTATTTCGGCAAGTCGGCGCGTAACGTGACGCTCGCGGAGGCCGCGCTGCTGGCGGGCCTCGTGAAGTCGCCCTCGCGGCTCGCCCCGACGCGCAACTTCGATGGCGCCGAGCGGCGCGCGCAAGTCGTGATCGCGGCCATGATCGATGCGGGCTTCATCGGCGACGACGCCGCCAAGGGCGCGATCGCGCAGGCGCCCGCGATCGTGAAGCAGTCCCCGGGCGGCTCGCTCAATTATGTCGGCGACTACGTGCTGGACGTGCTCAACGATCTGATCGGCAATGTCGAGCAGGACGTTGTGGTCACCACCACCATCGACCCGATGCTGCAGAGCGCAGCCGAGAAGGCGCTGGTGGACGAACTCACCACAAAGGGGACGAAATTCGGCGTGAGCCAGGGCGCGCTGGTCGCGATGACGCCGCAAGGGTCGATCCGCGCGCTCGTGGGCGGCCGCAATTACGGCGAGAGCCAGTTCAATCGCGCGGTCTCGGCCAAGCGGCAACCGGGCTCGGCGTTCAAGCCGTTCGTCTATCTCGCGGCGCTGGAGCGCGGGCTGACGCCCGAGACGCTGCGGCTCGACGGGCCCATCGAGATGAAGGGCTGGCGGCCCGAGAACTACACGCGCGAATATTTCGGCAATGTCTCGCTGACGCGGGCGCTGGCGCTCTCGCTCAACACGGTCTCGGTGCGGCTCACGATGGAGGTCGGGCCCAAGGCCGTGGTGCGGACCGCGCATCGGCTCGGCATCGCATCGAAGCTCGAGCCCAATGCCTCGATCGCACTCGGCACCTCGGAAGTCTCGGTGCTGGAGCTCACGTCTGCGTATGCGCCGTTCGCGAATGGCGGCATCGCGATCGCGCCGCATATCGTCGAGAGCGTGCGCGGCGCCGACGGCAAGCAGATCTATCGCGCGCAGGATCCGGGGCTCGGCCGGGTGATCGAGGACCGGCACGTCGCCATGATGAACACCATGATGCAGGAGACGCTGCTCACCGGCACGGCGCGCAAGGCCGAGCTGCCGGGCTGGCAGGCGGCGGGCAAGACCGGCACCTCGCAGGATTTCCGCGACGCCTGGTTCGTCGGCTTCACGGGCCATCTGGTCACCGGCGTGTGGCTCGGCAATGACGACAATTCCTCGACCCGGAAGATGACCGGCAGCGGGTTGCCCGTGGAAGTCTGGAGCCGGTTCATGAAGCCCGCGCATCAGGGGCTCGCGAGCGTCGATCTGCCAGGCCTCTCGGGACTGCGCGGCCCGGCGACGCCGCCCGCCACCATTCCGCCGAGCCAGCCCTATTATCCGCCGAGCTATCCCTCGAGCGGACGGCCGGTCCCGCCCGCGCCGGTCGCGGGCTATGAGCGGCGCAGCGAGCCCAACACGGGCGGCACGGCGCAACTCGACGGCTGGCTGATCGACCGGTTGTTCGGCCGGCGTTAGCTTTTATCGTACGCCTGCGCTGATGCGCGTACGCGGCGAGTCAAAACCCATAGCAGCAGTGTGAGACAGCCGAGCGCCGCGAGCGGCAGCGCGAGCGGCCATGCGCTGTGGCCGAGCGCCTGGCCGACGCCGATGCCGACCAGCGCGGCCGAGATCATCTGCGCGACGCCGACCAGTGACGATGCGGCGCCGGCCTTGTGCGGGAACGGCATGATGGCGCCCGCGATGGTCTGCGGCTGCACCAGGCCCATGCCGCAAGTATAGAACGCGACTGCCACCACCACGGGGATGGCCGCGCCGAACGCGACGGCCGCGATGCTGCCGAGGCCTCCGACCGCGAGACAGCAGGCGCCGATGCCGATGGTGCGATCGAGCCCGAGCCGCGTGACCAGACGCGTCGAGAGAATGCTGCCCGTCAGGAAGCCGACGCTCGCGCCGGCGAAAGCGAAGCCGAACCAGAAGGGCGTCAGTCCGTAGAGCTCCTGCAGCACGAAGGGCGAGGCCGAGATCCAGGCGAAGACGCCGCCGAAGCTGGCGCCGATCAAGCCCAGATAAGCGAGAAAAGACGGGTGGCGCAGGATCTCGCCGTAGCCCGCGATGATGGCGCCCAGGCCGGGCGGCGCGCTGCTGCGCGTACGCAAGGTCTCGGGCAGCATGAGCCAGACCAGCAGGATCGCGCTCAGGCCAATCACCGTGAGCACGACGAAGTTCGCGCGCCAGCCGAAACCGCTCTGCAGCAGACCGCCGACCGATGGCGCGATCACGGGCGCGAGAGAGAAGATCGCGCCCATCAGCGCAAGCTCGCGTCCGGCCCGCGCGCCTTCATAGAGGTCGCGAACGACCGCGCGCGCAATCACGATCGAGCCCGAGGAGCCGAGCGCCTGCAGCGCACGCGCGACCAGCAAGGTTTCGATGGTCGGTGCAATCGCGCAGCCGACGCTGGCGATGCAATAGCCGGTGAGCGCGACCAGCAGGACGGGCTTGCGCCCGAAGCGATCCGACAACGGCCCATAGAGAAGCTGCCCGACCGCGTAGCCAATCAGATAGACCGACAGGGTGAGCTGCACGGCGGCGGGCGAGGTCGCGAGGCTGCGGCCGATGTCCGGCAGGGAGGCCAGGTACATGTCGACCGAGAAGGGGCCGAGCGCGGTCAGCAGCGCCAGCAGGGCCGTGAAGGCGAAGGTGTCGGGACGCAGTTTCATGAGCGCCAGACACCCTGCCGAGGGGCACGCGTCAATAGCATGGGTCAAGTCAATAAGAGGTGCCGTCGCTCGCCGGCAGCGTCTCGTGCGCCTGCTCGCCATAGCGATGCAGCTGCGTGCCGTGCGCGTCGAGCCAGGCTTTCGCACGCTGCCAGTCGGGGCAAAGCCGTTCGACCAGGCGCCAGAAGCGCGGCGAGTGGTTCATCTCCTTCAGATGCGCGACCTCGTGCGCCGCCAGATAGTCGAGCACATGCGGCGGCGCGAGGATCAGGCGCCAGGAATAGCTGAGCACGCCGGTGGACGAGCACGAGCCCCAGCGGCTGGTCTGGTCGCGCACGACGATGCGCCGCATCGCGATGCCGAGCGCCGTCGTATAGCGCCGGCTCGCCGCTTCCAGATCGCGCTTCGCCTCGCGCTTGAGGAAGTCGCGCACGCGGCGCGGCAGATGGCGCGCGTCGCCGGCAACGCAGAGGCGCGGCTCGCCCGCCGCATCCGCCTCGATCCAGACGGTGCCGCGCGCGCCCGGGCGATGCACGATGCGATGCGGCGTGCCGCGCAGCGGGACCTCGCCGCCGTCGACGAAGGGCACGGCCTGGGGCAAGCGGCCGAGCCGCGCCGCGATCCAGGCGCCGTTACGCTGCGCGAAAGCCTGCGCCTCCTTCAGGGTGCCGCGCGGCGGCAGCGTGAGCACAACCTCGCGGCTCGCGGCGAGCACGCGCAGCGTATAGCGCCGCGCCTGCGCGTGACGGCGCAGGCGCACGCTGTAGACCTCGCCGTCGAAGGGCACGTCGATGATTTGAGGCTGGGGCCGCAAGGGCGGCTTCGGCCGCGCAGGCGGCTGCGGCGAGCGTTGGAAGAGGAGCGCGCGGAGCGACATGGCGACCGGGTGCCAGCGAATCGTGGCTGGATCATGCCATGGCTCGCGGCTTCGCGGCGAGGTCAGCGCAAGTTCGGCTCAGTTCGCATCAATCTCCGTTCGTCCCCGCGAAAGCGGGGACCCAGAGCGCCGCTCACAACCTCGCGGCCCCTGGATGCTCGCTTTCGCGGGCACGAACGGAGTATGAGGCAAGCTCATCGAGAAATGCTTCAGGCCTTGCCCGTGAAGACCTTGCGAATGACGCCGCGCCCGCGGCGGTCATTGGATAGCACGAAGTCGGCGATGCGCGGCGCGATCTCGGCGCGGAACCGCGAGCCGTTGAAGACGCCGTAATGGCCGACGCCCGGCTGCAGGTAGTGCACCTTGCGGTCTGCCGGAATGTTCGGGCAGAGGCGGTGCGCGGCCTCGGTCTGGCCGACGCCCGAGATGTCGTCGTGCTCGCCCTCGACCGTCATCAGAGCGACGCGGTGGATCTTAGACGGATCGACCGGCACGCCGCGATGGGTCATCTCGCCCTTCGGCAGCGCGTGCTTGATGAACACCTGCTCGACGGTCTGCAGATAGAACTCGGCCGAGAGGTCCATCACGGCGAGATACTCGTCATAGAACTCGCGATGCTTCTGCGCGGAGTCGCCGTCGCCGCTGACCAGATGCTGGAACAGCTTGCGATGCGCCTCGATGTGGCGGTCGAGGTTCATGCTGACGAAGCCGTTGAGCTGCAAGAACCCCGGATAGACGTCGCGCATGAAGCCCGGATGCGGGAACGGCACCTTGGTGATCACGTGCCGGCGGAACCACTCGATGCCGCGATCCTCGGCGAGCTTGTTCACGCCGGTCGGATTGCTGCGCGTGTCGATCGGACCGCCCATCAGCACCATCGAGCTCGGCACATAGGGGTCGTTCTCGGCTTCCATGCGCGAGACCGCCATCAGCACGGGCACGGACGGCTGGCACACGCCCATCACATGGGTGTCGCCGCCGAGCGCATGCAGCATCGAGATGATGTAGTCGACATAGTCGTCGAGATCGAAGCGGCCTTCGGTGACCGGCACCATGCGCGCGTCGACCCACTCGGTGATGTAGACCTCGTGGTTCGGCAGGAACGCCTCGACGGTGCCGCGCAGCAGCGTCGCATAGTGTCCCGACATGGGCGCGACGATCAGCAGCTTCGGCTGCGGCCGCTTCGGCGAGTGGTCGAAGACGCGCTCGAAGTGCAAGAGGCGGCAGAAGGGCCGCTCCCAGATGCTGTTGATGCGCACCGGGACGCGCTCGCCGCCGACCATCGTGTCGGTGATGCCCCATTCAGGCTGGGCATAGCGGCGCGTGGAGCGCTCGAACAGCTCGCATGCCGCCGCGAGCGATTTGCCGAAGGTGGTATGCGACCACGGATTGGACGGGTTCTTCCAGAAGATGCGGCCCGCATCGGCAAGGGCGCGGCTCGGCGTCAGCGCCGCGTGGCCCAGCTCGTAGAACCAATAAATGGGGCTCGCCAGGAGAAGGGCGTCGCTGTCGGGCAGAGCCGCGGCTCCGCCGAACTCGCCAATAGGCATCCCGTCAGGGTCTGGAACTCGATGTTGCACCGCAACAACGTGGGGCTTTTTGCTCATTGCGTCAACAGAGGAAGTGATTCTTCTCAAATTTTCCCGCCAAATCGTGAATTATTCCCCAGTTTGCATCAGCGATCCGGCGCGGCGTGCGGCCGCCAGAAGGGCCAAAAAGGCCGCCGAAGCCAGTGCAAACAGCACCACGTTCAACGCAAATGCTTGAATCATCAGGTCCGCGCGGAAGGTCTGGTCGATCAGCAGCGCACGCATACCTTCGAATACGTAGGTCGGCGGCAGGGCCCAGGCGAAGACCTGCAGCCAGGGCGGCAGCACGGCCACCGGGTAATAGACGCAGGCAAGGGGCAAGAAGATGAACATCAGCGTCCAAGCCAGGTTCTCGGCGCCGAGGCCATTCCGCAGCACCAGCCCGGACACGAAGATCCCCACCGCCCAGCTCGTCAGGATCAGGTTGAGGAAGAACACCGCCAGCGCGAGGCCGAGGCCCCAGAGATTGAAGCCGAAAAAGGCGATCGCCAGCAGCGACACCGGCACCATGCCGATCGCCAATCGCACGAGGCTCATCACCATCAGCGCGACCAGGAACTCGAACGGTCGCAGCGGCGAGATCATCAGGTTGCCCATGTTGCGCGACCACATCTCCTCGAGAAACGAGATCGAGAAGCCGAGCTGGCCGCGGAACAGGATGTCCCAGAGCAGCACCGCACCGATGAAGGTGCCGCCCGCGCGGGCGAAGAAGCCGGCGTTCTGGTCGATGTAGAGCTGCAGGAAGCCCCACATCAGCATCTGCACGGCGGGCCAGTAGATGAGATCGAGCAGGCGCGGCCAGGACGAGCGCAGCAGATACCAGTAGCGCAGGACCAGCGCGCCGACGCGGCGCGGCGAAAAGCTGAGCGAGTCTGGGACGAGCTCGCTCATTGCGCGGCCTCCACGGCGGCTTCGCGGCTCCCGCGGTCGCGGCCGCGCGCGACGTCGAGGAACACCTCCTCGAGATTCTCGCGGCCGTAGCGCTGCAGCAGGCGCGCCGGCGTGTCGTCGTCCTCGATCCTGCCGCGCTTCATGATGATCACGCGCTCGCACATGCGCTCGACCTCGGCCATGTTGTGGGAGGCGAGCAGCACGGTGGCGCCGCGCTCGGCACGATAGCGCTCCAGCCGCGTGCGCACCCAGTCGGCCGTGTCGGGATCGAGCGAGGCGGTCGGCTCGTCGAGCAGCAGCAGCTCCGGATTGTTGATCAGCGCCTTGGCGAGGGAGACGCGGGTCTTCTGCCCGGCCGAGAGCTTGCCGGTGGGGCGGTCGAGCAGCTCGGTGAGATCGAGCTCCTCGGCGATCCTGGCAATGCGCGCATCGAGATCGGGCACACCATAGAGCCGCCCGAACACCGTGAGGTTCTGCCGGATGGTGAGCCGCATCGGCATCTCGACATAGGGACTCTCGAAATTCATCCGGTGCAGCACGCGATAGCGCTGGCGCGGCATCTCGGCGCCGAGCACGTGCACGCTGCCCGAGGTCGGCGCCACCAGTCCCATGATCATCGCGATCGTCGTCGTCTTGCCCGCGCCATTGCCGCCGAGCAGGCCCGTGATGCTGCCGGACGCCAGCGAGAACGAGATGCCGTCGACCGCAGTCGCGGTCTTGTAGACCTTGGTGAGGCGCTCGAGGGCGATGGCGGGGGTCATGGGAGACATCCGGGAGAAGTGGCGGGATCAGAGACGGGATGCAAGGCCCCGAACGCCCTGGCTCCCCCTGCGTCGCCTGTTGAAAGCGCTGGTGACAATCATGAACCCGGCGTGACCCAGGGCCGACAAAACGCCCATGTCCGGGCTCAAGAACGCTCTCGGTTGCCTCGTCCCTCCGCTCGTGTTTCTGGGCGTCGTGGGCGCGATCCTGGGCACGCTCTGGATGCTGCTGCTGCTCGCCTGGATGGATGTCGAGTTCGAAAGCGGTGGGCTGCGCGAATGGTGGTACGTGCGCGGCACGCTCAACGAGCGCCTCGGCCTCGTCGAGCCGATCGGCAAGGTGCACTATCACTACTCTCCGCCGGACGGTCCCGGCCTCGCCAGCACCGCGGCGAGCTATCGCAGCGCGCGTTCACCGGCCGAGATCATTGCGCATTACGAGCACACATGCGATCTCGCGCGGCTCGCGATCGTCGACCGCAAGAGCCTCGTCCCGCCGTCGCATCCCGACGAATTGTTCGTCAAATGCGACGGAAAAGCCGGCGAGGTCTGGGTGACGGCAACGCCCTCCGCGGCCGGCAGCGGCGTCACGGTGCTCGTGCTCCATTATCCCTGATCCGCCGTTAACTGCCCGGTCACGTCCCGACCCGCGACGCAAGGAATTTTGCGTCACGGTTGAACCGTGACCCTATAATCCCGCACCAATACGCGGAGGACCGGCACCCGCGGTCCCGATCTGGAGGCTGTCCATGCGGCTCTTCCGCCTGCTCGCCATCCTGGCTTTCGCCCTCGCCCCGCTCCCGCTCTCCGCCCAAGACGCCAAGCCGCAGAATCCACCGACCGTGCAAGTGCCCTCGCTCGATGAGGACGGCATCGAGGCGTGGTCGGAAAAGCTCGATCGCTACGCGAGCGTGCTGACCGATACGGTGCGCGCCTGGACCAATGTGCTGCGCTACATGTCCTCGTTCAATTTCAAGACCGGCCCGACCGGCAAGGAGGACTCGGTCTATCATTTGCTCGAGCTCGACAAGGAGCGCTTCGCGGCCGCCGCGAAAACGGCGCGCGAGCTCGCCAAGGAAGGCCCCGCCATGCCGGAAGTCGATCGCGCCGCGGAAGCCTTCGCGGCCGCTATCGAGAGCATGCCGGCCGTGATGAACGAGGCGGCCGCCTATTACGGCTCGAGCGAGGACTACAAGGAGGATCGCCTCGCGAAGGGCAAGGAGCTGCACCCGCGCATGATGGGCGTGATCGAGCCCTATCTCGCGACGTGGCGCCCGTTTCTCTTTCAGGTGAACCAGGCGCGGCGCGCGCTCAACCCGCAGGAGCTCGCGCTGCTGGAGCGGCGCGACGGCAAGATGCTGCGCTGGCAGATGCGTCGGTTGCTCGACAGCGGGTTCGACGTCGCGGTTTATCTGCCGATCGGACCGCGCGGCAACTTCAATGCCCAGGGCTTCGATGCGGCGCTGAAGAAATACGGCGACTCGGTCACGGCGTTCCGGCAGTGGCGCCAGACCGCGGCCGGCAAACAGGACTCGGAAGGCGCCAGCAGCTTCGACCTCGACCGGCCCGAGCGCTACCTGCGCCAGCTGCGCGACCTGCGCGACGCCTATCGGGTGCGCGAGCGCGTCAACGTGCAGTGGGAGCTGCTCGTTCTCTCGTCGATGAGCGACTATCACGACTTCTGGGCCGCGACGCTGAAGCCGATCGAGCATCTGCGCGAGACGCGCAAGTCGGTGGTCACCATGAAGACCATGCCGGCCGCGAGCGTCGCGGTGCCGGCGCTCGACGCGGATCAGCTGGAGGCCTGGCGCGAGAAGATCACGATGTATCACCACGTGCTGATCGAGACGAACAGCGGCATCAGCGCGTGGAATCGGTATCAGGACTGGGTCGATCTCAAGCGCGGGCCGACTGGGCGCGAGCGCAGCGTCGGCGGACTCTACGAGGTGAACCGCGAGAAGTTCGCGGAAGCGCTCAAGGGTGCGCGCGAGCTCGCCCGCATGGAGCCGAAGATCGCGGCGCTCGACGGGCTCGTCGTCACCTATGCGGATGCGGCCGAAGGGATCGTCGACATCGCCAACGAGGCGCATGCCTACTACCAGCGGCGCGACTACATGAGCGACAAGCTGGCGGGCGGAAAGGCGCTGCATCCGAAGCTGATGGCGGCGTTCGAGCCGTTCCTCGCCGCGCGCAGCGCGCTGAGCGAGACCATCAGCAAGACGCGCGCCACGCTCGACGAGCAGTGGATCGCCGTGATCGAGAAGCGCGACGGCCGCACCCGCGACTGGCACCGCGAGCGCATCCTGCTGCTCGCCCGCAAGGTGAACGAGGGCCTCCCGCGTTCGGGCGGCGACGTTGCGGCGTTCGACGCGGCGCTCGCCAGCTTCGGCGATGCCGTGAAGGAGCTCGACGCGGCTGCCTCGCGCGGCCAGGTGCAGGGCGGCGAGCTCGCGAGCCGCGCGCGCTCCTATCTGGGCGCGGTGCGCGACTATCGGGCGAAGCTCGGCCGCAGCGGCCAGCATCCCGCGATCATCGACAGCGAGCGCAGCTCGATCGGCCTGCAGTACAACATCCTGGTCGGCATGGCGGACCGCTAACCGAAGACGCGTCGCGGCTGGCTCCCCTGCCGCGCCGCGACGGCCTTGAGGCACGCCCGCGCGGGGCTGCTATAAGGACCGCATGCCGGTCCAAGCCCTCGAACATTATCGTCATCCGCGCCGCAATGTGCGGCTCAACACGCTCATCGGCCTGCGCTGGCTCTCGGTGGTGGGCCAGACCGCAGCGGTGCTGATCGTCGACTACGGCCTCGGCTTCGACCTGCCGCTCGGCGAATGCCTGACCGTGATCGGGCTGAGCGCCTGGCTCAACGTCGCGCTGCGCATCCATTCGCGCACCACCCAGCGGCTCGAGCCCGGCAGCGCCGCCTGGCTGCTCGCCTATGACATCGCTCAGCTCGCGGTCCTGCTGTTCCTCACGGGCGGGCTGCAGAACCCATTCGCCTTCATGCTGGTCGGGCCGGTGCTGATCTCGGCGACCGCGCTGCCGCCGCGCATGACCTTGCTGCTCGGCGCGCTGGCGGTCGCCTGCGCGACGCTCCTCGCCTTCTATCATTTCCCCCTGCCGTGGCGACCAGACGAGCCGCTGCGCATGCCGACGCTCTATCTGGTCGGCATCTGGGTTTCGATCCTGCTCGCGATCGTCTCGATCGGCATCTATGCGTGGCAGGTCTCCGAAGAGGCGCGCCTGCTCGCGGACGCGCTCGCCGCGACCGAGCTGGTGCTCGCGCGCGAGCAGCATCTTTCGCAGCTCGACGGCCTCGCGGCCGCCGCTGCGCACGAGCTCGGCACGCCGCTCTCCACCATCACGGTGGTCGCCAAGGAGCTGGAGCGCGCGCTCGAGCCCGGCTCGCCGCATGCCGACGACGTGAAGCTGTTGCGCGAGCAGGCGCAGCGCTGCCGCGAGATCCTGGGCAAGCTGACGCAGCTCTCGACCGGCGAGCCCTTCTCGCACACCCGGCTTTCGGCGCTCATCGACGAGGTGGCAGCGCCGCATCGCAACTTCGACATCGCGATCGAGGTCATGCTGCCGCCGCATCGGGAGAACGAGCCGCTCGCGCCGCGCAATCCGACGCTGCTCTACGGTCTCGGCAACCTGGTCGAGAACGCGGTCGATTTCGCCAAATCCCGGGTCGAGGTGGCGGTGCGCTGGAGCGAACAGGACGTCGCCGTGATCATCAGCGACGACGGGCCAGGCTTCGCGCCGGAGGTGATCGCCCGGATCGGCGAACCCTATGTGACGAGCCGCGGCCGGCCTGCCGGTGGGGAAAGCGCCGGGCTCGGCCTCGGCTTTTTCATCGCCAAGACGCTTTTGGAGCGTTCCGGCGCCACCCTGGACTTCGCCAACCGGCCGGCCCCCGAAAAAGGCGCCGTCGTCCGGGTACGCTGGCCGCGGGGGGATTTCGACGAAATGGCCGGCGGGGTGCCCGCCACCCTGCTCACGGCTTCTTGAGCCGGAAGCTTCGAGTTCCTACGTATATCTCAAGGGCGAGGGCCGGTCCGACTGGGACCGGACGTCAGGAGACTGCCGACTATGATGACCGATGCCGCCATCGATATCCCGGGCGACCGCTCGCTCTTGATCGTCGAGGACGACAAGGCGTTCCTGGTGCGGCTCGCGCGCGCCATGGAGACGCGCGGTTTTGCGGTGACGACCGCCGAATCCGTGGCCGACGGGCTGGTCCAGGTCGAGAAAGCGGCCCCCGCCTATGCGGTGGTCGACATGCGGCTCGGCGACGGCAATGGCCTGGACGTGATCTCGGCGCTGAAAAAGCGCCGGCCGGAGGCGCGCGGCATCGTGCTCACGGGCTACGGCAACATCGCGACGGCGGTTAACGCCGTTAAGATGGGCGCCGTGGACTATCTGGCGAAGCCGGCCGACGCCGACGATGTCGTGAATGCGCTGCTGGCGCTGGACGGCACCAAGCCGGAGCCACCCGAGAACCCGATGTCGGCGGACCGGGTCCGCTGGGAGCACATCCAGCGCATCTACGAGCTCTGCGGCCGCAACGTCTCGGAGACCGCGCGTCGGCTCAACATGCACCGCCGCACCCTGCAGCGGATCCTGGCGAAGCGCGCGCCGAAATAGCGATCATTTTCGCGCCGGCCGGATCATCACGAGTCCGGCCGACACGGCTTTCGCCACCATGGCCAGAATGAGCGCGGCCGCGTAGCTGCCCGCGAGATCGCGCGCGAGGCCGAGCAGTCCCGGCCCGGTCGAGCCGATGAACATCGCGACGGAGCTCGAGAGGCCGACCACCATGCCGAAGGCCGCGGGCGCGAACTCGCGCTGAATGATCAGCGCCGGGAACGTGATGATATTGCCGACCGAAAAACCGTAGAGCGCGCAGGCCGCGAACAGCGCGGTCGGATCGCTGGTGTACAGCATCACGGCGAGCGCCACGATCTGCGAGACGAGCGAGAGCGCGGTCGCGACGCGCGGATCGAAACGATCAATGATCGTGCCGACCGTGAGGCGGCCGACCACCGCCATGCTGGTAGTCACCATCACGGCCGTGCCCGCGAGCGCGCGGCCGATCTGCGGCTCGAGGAATGCGATCTGGTGTACCAGGAAGCCGGCTTGCGCGATCAGCGCGAGCGCGAAGGAGATCGTGATGGTCCAATAGGCGCCGTTGCGCAGGGCCATGGCGCGCGTGAAGGGTAGCGGCACAGCGCCCTCGCCCGCCGCCACCTGCCGATCGGGTGGCCGATCGACGAACAGCAGCACGACCGGCAGCATCACGGCGAGCATGACGGCGGTCGCGCCCAGCATGGTCGCCTGGAAGCCGTAAGCACCGGCGAGGAAGACGAGCGCGGGCGCAATGAGAATACCGCCCGCGCTGGCGCCGTTGAGCGCGAGGCTGATCGCGGCGCCGCGGCGATGTGTGAACCAGAGACCGAGAATGATGCTGATGGGCGCAAGGCCGAGCCCCATCCAGCCGAACGCCATGATCAGATAGAGGCCGTAGAGCTGCCATGGCTCCCGCACGAAGGCGAGCAGGCCCGTCGAGATGCCGAGCGCCGCCACGCCGAACAGCACGAGGCGGCGCGGCCCGATCCGCGCGACCACACTGCTGACGCAGGCCGCGAGGAAGGCGCCGAACAGGTTCATGGCGGTGCTGGCGCCGGAGATGACGGATGTTGGCCAGCCGTGCAGCCGCTGCAGCTCGGCCAGATAGACGCCGTGGCCGTAGAAGCCGAAACCCCAACAGAACAACGCCATCAGGAAGCAGGCCGCGACCACGCGCCAGCCGCGATACTGCAGCGAGGACTCGTCGGGGGTTTTCAAATGTGAGTTCTTACTTGGCGCATGTTCTTATCGGCGAACCGGTGCCCACTTCGCCGGAACATGCGCTGGTTCAGCACGCGTCTTGATAGGGACCAGTGGGATCCGCCAGCGACTGCAGGCGCAGCGCGGCGCAGCGCGCGAAGCGCAGCATCATGGCCTTGCGGCTCGCGGCCGCGAGCTTGTGCTCGGGCGCCTCGCGCATGACCTCGGCGCCGTAAGCGTCGGCAAGGATCAGGCCCGCGTCCTCGGGGAAGATCTCGAGCGGCACATGCGCGGCGGTCGCGAAGAACAGCCGGTCGCAGGAGAGCCGGTAGTCGGGCCACTTCTGGTCGACGCGGAAATCCTCGATCGAGGACTTGATCTCGACGATCCAGATCTCGCCCGACTCGGCGAGCGCGACGAGATCGGCGCGCCGGCCGGTCGCGAGCGCGAGCTCGCTGACGCAGGTGAAGCCGCGCCGCAGCAGCAGGCGCGCGGTGCCGCGCGCGACCGCGAGCGCGGTCTGCGACTGGCGCCCATCGGGGGGCAGCAGCGAGACGACGGAGCTGTGCGCGTTCATGGCGGACATCGGATCACGTCCTGCTGCCCATTTGTGGCGACAGTCATTCGGCTGCGGAGCGGCTCGGCAGCTTGGCGGATTCGACGCGTTCCGGGAAGGCCGCCGCAAGCGCAGGCCGCGTCGCCGCGAGCACCCCGCGCTCGGTGATCAGGCCGGTGATCAGGCGGGCGGGCGTCACGTCGAAGGCGTAGTTCGCGACCGGCGAACCCTCGGGGACGATCGTCACGGTCTCGATGCGGCCATCGGCGGTGCGGCCCGTGATGGTCGCGACCTCCTCGGGGCCGCGCTGCTCGATCGGGATCTCGGCGAGCCCGTCCAGCACTGTGAAGTCGATGGTCGGTGACGGCAGCGCGACGTAGAACGGCACCTTGTTGTCGTGCGCGGCGAGCGCCTTCAGGTAGGTGCCGATCTTGTTGCAGACGTCGCCCTGCGCGGTGACGCGGTCGGTGCCGACGATGGCGAGGTCGACCTCGCCGTGGCTCATGAGATGGCCGCCGGTGTTGTCGGGAATGACGGTGTGGGGGACCCCGTGATGGCCGAGCTCCCAGGCCGTGAGCGAGGCGCCCTGGTTGCGCGGGCGCGTTTCGTCGACCCAGACATGGATGGGCAGGCCCTTGTCGTGCGCCATGTAGATCGGACCGGTGGCGGTGCCCCAGTCGACGGTCGCGAGCCAGCCGGCATTGCAGTGGGTCAGCACATTGATGCGCTCGCCGGGTTTCTTCTTCGCCGCGATCTCCTCGATCAGCGCCAGGCCGTTGCGGCCGATCGCGGCGTTGATCTCGACGTCCTCGTCGTTGATCTCCTTCGCACGCGCATAAGCGGCGGCAACTCGCTCCTCGCGCGGCTGGTTGCGCACCGCGGCCATCATCTCGTCGAGGGCCCATTTCAGGTTGATGGCGGTGGGACGGGTCGCGTGCAGCACCGCATAGGCGTTCTCGAGCGCGGCGTCGGAGGCATCCTCGCGGATCGCGAGCGCCATGCCGTAGGCCGCGGTGGCGCCGATCAGCGGCGCGCCGCGCACCTGCATGCTCTTGATGGCATGCGCCGCGTCGACGAGCCCGGTCATGCGGAAGGTGACGAAGCGATGCGGCAGCACGGTCTGGTCGATCGCCTCGACGGTCACGCCGTCCGCCCCGAGCCAGATGCTCCGGAAATGCTTGCCGTCGACCTTCATGGCGTTCCCCGATGCTGCACCGCTGACATAGCGGTTTGGCGTTCAGAGACAAAGAGGGACCGAAATCGGGAAATTCGCCGGAAATCCGCCAGTGGCCGGCCGCAATTCGGGCCAAAGGCCGTCCCGAACGCAAGGGAACATGGAACTCCCAGGGGGGTCCTGAGGGTCAACACGATGTTTCAACGCATGCTCCGTTGCGGCGCGCTCGCGGCCGCCCTGATGGTCGGCGCCTTGGCGCCCGCCACAGCCAAACCCGTGGTGGAGGTCGCCTTCGTGCTCGACACCACCGGCTCGATGCGCCAGCTGATCGAAGGCGCCAAGCGCAAGATCTGGTCGATCGCGACCACCATCTTCGAATGCAGTCCCGACGCCGAGATCCGCATGGGCCTCGTCGCCTATCGCGACATCGGCGACGAGTATGTGACACGCAAGTTTCCACTCACGGGCGACATCCAGGAGCTCTACGGCCAGCTCCTCGCGCTCAAGGCCGCGGGCGGCGGCGACTGGCCCGAGAGCGTGAACGAGGCGCTCTATGTGGGCGTGACCAAGCTCGACTGGAGCTACGGGCCGCAGACCACGCGGATCGTGTTCCTGGTCGGCGACGCGCCGCCGCACATGGATTACGAGCAGGACAAGAAATATCCCGAGGTGCTCGAGATCGCGCGCAAGAAGGGCATCATCGTCAATGCGGTGCAGGCCGGTGCCGCGCGCGACACCGAGAAGGTGTGGCGCACCATCGCGCAGCTCGGGCGCGGCGACTACATGGCGATCCCGCAGGACGGCGGCAAGGTGGTGATCATCGAGACGCCCTACGACACCGAGATCATCGAGCTGCAGGGCCGCATCAACCGCACGGTCGTGCCTTACGGGACGCGCGAGCGGCAGCAGCGGGTCGAGGAGAAGACACGGCAGATCGCGATGGCGCCGGCGGCGTCCGGCTCCGACATGGCGAGCTACATCAATAAGCGCGCCACCGTGCAGCGCTCGGCCGAAGCCGTGACGGGCGACGGCGATCTGGTCGCCGATCTCTCGGCCGGACGCGCGAAGCTCGACAGCCTCAAGGACGAGGAGCTGCCCGAGAACCTTCGCAAGCTCACCGGCGAGGAGCGCAAGGCGCATCTCGAGCGACAGCTCGCCGAGCGGCGCACGCTCAACGAGCGGCTGAGCGGGCTGGTGAAGCAGCGCGACGCCTATGTCGCGACCGAGCGGCGCAAGGCGGAGCCCGGCAAGACCGGCGACTCGTTCGATCGCGCCGTGGAGACGACGCTGCGCGCGCAGATCCAGCGGTGAGTCGGTAACGAGACACAGCAGCAGATCCGTCATCCTGAGGTGCGAGGACGAAGTCCGAGCCTCAAAGGATGAACGGCCCGGGCGCCGCAGCTTGCATGCTGAAATGCCCGGGCCGTCGCCCTTCGAGGCTCGCTTCGCTCGCGCCTCAGGGTGACGGGACGTAAGTAACAGTTTGCTGCGATTCCAGCGGTCATTCGGCTTGCCGCGCGTGGCGCGGTGCGTCAGTGTGCGGGCGCACCGACACGCGAGGGACGCGATGGGGATCGACTACGAGGCCGAGTACAACAACCGCGCGCGCGTGCCGGAGCACCCGCAGATTTTCGCGCGTTGGGAAACGGACGCGGCCGCTTATCGCGAGCACATGAGCCGCGAGGAGAGCGCCGAGCTCGGCCTCAAATACGGACCGAGCGCGCGCCAGACCGTGGACCTGTTCTTCCCCGAGGCGACGGGTCGCGGCCCGCTCGCGGTGTTCGTGCACGGGGGCTACTGGCGCTCGCTGGCGCCGAGCCAGTTCAGCCACATGGCGGCCGGGCTCGTCTCGCGCGGCGTCGCGGTGGCGGTCATCGGCTATGACCTCTGCCCACGGGTGAGCGTGGGCGAGATCATCGCGCAGGTCCGCGCCGCGTGCCTGTTCCTCTGGCACCGCTTCGGCCAGCGCATGCTGGTCTACGGCCACTCGGCCGGCGGACATCTCGCGGGCGCGATGCTGGCGACCGACTGGAAGGCGCTCGACCGCAATGCGCCGCCGAACCTGGTGCCGGCCGCCTATTCGATCTCGGGCCTGTTCGACCTGACGCCGCTGCTCGGCATCTCGATGAACCAGGATCTGCGGCTCGATCCCGACCAGGCGCGCGCGGTCTCGCCGCTGTTCTGGCCGGCGCCGAAGGGGCACACGCTCGACTCCGTGGTCGGCGCGCTCGAGTCAGACGAGTTCCTGCGCCAGGCGCGGATCATCGCCGAAGCCTGGAGCAAGGGCGGCGCGACGGCGCGCTTCGAGGCGATCGACGGCGCGAACCATTTCACGGTCATCGACCCGCTCACCGACACCAACAGCGCGATGGTGGAGCGGCTGCATCGGCTCGCGCAGCATTGCGCCAAATTCTAGAGGATTAGTCTTCCGTGCGGTTTGCCGCGCCCGGCTGCGCGCGATAGAAGCTTCCAAATCTCGGGAGACGATCCATGCAGCCGCAGCGCAAGGCCACGGGCGAGAACATCCGCGCCGAACTCTTCGAGCTGATCCGCACGCGCTCCTTCGGCCGCGGCAAGATCAAGCTCGCCTCGGGCCGCGAGAGCGACTTCTACTTCGATCTCAAGCCGACCATGCTGCACGCGGCGGGCGCGGCGCATATCGCGGAGATGATCTGCGATGCGCTCGAGGGGCTCGGCGTCGACTATATCGGCGGCCTCGAGATGGGCGCGGTGCCGCTCGCGACCGCGGCCGCGCAGGCGAGCCATCGGCGCGGGCGCGACATGCACGCCTTCTTCGTGCGCAAGAAGCCGAAGGAGCACGGCGCGAAGAAGCTCGTGGAAGGCCTCGGCAAGAGCGAGAGCCTCGCGGGGAAGAACGTGGTGATCCTCGAGGACGTGACCACCACGGGCGGCTCGGCGATCCAGGCGGTCCGCGCCGTGCAGGAGGAAGGCGCCAAGGTGGTGCTGGTGCTCACGATCGTCGACCGGCTGGAGGGCGCGGAGGAGACGTTCCGGGCCGAGAACGTGCCGTTCCGGTCACTGTTCACGGCCGACGAGTTCCTGAAGGCCTGAAAAAGCGCCGTTCCGCAACGTGATCCGACCAAAGGACGGCGCGTCCGCACAGCGCGTGCCGGAACCCGCCTCCCCTCGGCCGCGTTTTCGTCGCAGAATGCGATGAATCGCGAACCGTGGAGGTCGTCATGACAATGGCATCACCTCATCAGGACACTCAGACGTCCCATCATGCGCTGATCGCGAGCGACCGGGTCGAGGGCACTTCGGTGCGCCGGCCGAACGGCGACAAGATCGGCACCATCATGCGGCTGATGATCGACAAGGTCTCGGGCCAGGTCGCCTATGCGGTCCTGAGCTTCGGCGGCTTCCTCGGCATCGGCGAGAAGCATCTGCCGATCGGTTGGGAGCGGCTGCGCTACGATCCTCTGCTCGGCGCCTACGAGCTCGACATCACCGACGAGGAGATCGCACAGGCGCCCTCCTACGCGGCCGATCCGAGCTTCGACTGGGGCGACCGCTCGCAGGAGATGCGCGAGTATTACCGGATGCCGCCCTATCCGGGGATTTGATTGTCAAACAGCCTGTAGGGCGCAATAGCTCGGCTGCGGAGCAGTCGAGCGTATTGCGCCGTGTGCCTGTCCCTCGCGCCGGCGCACGCTGCGAGTCCTGCGGCGCATTACGCGCTTCGCGCTAATGCGCCCTACGGCTCACATGAACGCCTGAATGCCGGTCTGAGCGCGACCCAAGATGAGCGCGTGGATGTCGTGCGTGCCCTCGTAGGTGTTGACGGTCTCGAGGTTGCACATCACGCGCATCACGTGGAATTCGTCCGAGATGCCGTTGCCGCCATGCATGTCGCGCGCGACGCGGGCGATGTCGAGGGCCTTGCCGCAGTTGTTGCGCTTCATCAGCGAGATCATGGCGGGCGCGGCCTTGCCGGCTTCGACCAGGCGGCCGAGGCGCAGCGCTCCCGCGAGGCCGAGCGCAATCTCGGTCTGCATGTCGGCGAGCTTCTTCTGCACCAATTGGTTGGCGGCGAGCGGACGGCCGAACTGCTTGCGGTCGAGCACGTATTGGCGCGCGCGGTGCCAGCAGAACTCGGCCGCGCCCATGGCGCCCCAGGCGATGCCGTAGCGCGCCATGTTGAGGCAGCCGAACGGGCCCGCGAGGCCGCTCACATTCGGCAGCAGGTTCTCCTCCGGCACGATGCAGTCCTCGAGCACGATCTCGCCCGTGACCGAGGTGCGCAGCGAGAGCTTGCCTTCGATTTTCGGCGTCGAGAATCCCTTGGTACCGCGCTCGACGATGAAGCCGCGGATCTTGCCGTCGAGCTTCGCCCAGACCACCGCGAGATCGGCGATCGGCGCGTTGGAGATCCACATCTTCGCGCCGGTGAGCGAATAGCCGTTGGCGACCTTGGTGGCGCGCGTGACCATGTTGCCGGGATCGGAGCCGAAGTCCGGCTCGGTGAGGCCGAAGCAGCCGACGAACTCGCCGCTGGCGAGCTTGGGGAGATATTTGCGGCGCTGCGCCTCGGAGCCGTAGGCATAGATCGGATGCATCACGAGCGAGGACTGCACCGAGAGCGTGGAGCGATAGCCCGAGTCGATGCGCTCGACCTCGCGCGCGATCAGGCCGTAGGCCACATAGCCGAGGCCGGCGCCGCCGTATTCCTCCGGGATGGTGGGGCCGAGCAGACCGAGCTCGCCGAAGGCCGGCATCAGCGACTTGTCGACGGTCTCATTGCGATAGGCCTCGAGCACTTTGGGAAACAGCGTGTCCTGCGCGAAGCCGCGCGCGGTGTCGCGCACCATGCGCTCTTCCTCGGTGAGCTCCGACTCGAGATCGAGCGGGTCCTCCCAGTTGAAGGCGGCGTCCTTGAGGGAGACCGCGGGCTTGCCCGCGTGCTTCTCGGCGGCTTGCGACATGTCGGGTACTCCTTCGCGGCGCGGCCCGGCGCCGATTGCCGCCGTCATTATAGAGCGTGCAGCAGGGCAGCAAGAGGACGCGCCTACGATTACCGCGACGCGTTTCGCGCCCGGAGCTTGCGGTTCATTCGACCTCCCGAAGGGAGGCGGAGCGCCGAGACGGCGCGGGTCCACATGACGCGTGGACCCATGGCCGGCATTTCTCCGGCCGGGCTGCGCAAGCGTGCGCCGCCCAGGGGCCCATGACGCGGACCCCTGCGCCTCGCGGCGCTCCACCACGGCCATTTTTCGGTCGGGCCGCTCTTCGGGGTCGCGCCCTTACGGGCTCGACCTCTACAGCCAGCCTCACTGGCAGGCGGTCATATTGCCGCCGGTCGTTGGTTCCCGACCCCGCCCGGGGGCCCGGTTTGCAAATCCGGTGCCCGCAGGGGCCGTTTCCTGCTCCGCCGCGGCTGCACGGTGACGTCCCACGCGAGCAGGAATGACGGTAGGATACACACCTTTGAGAACAAATCAAGAACGAAGAAATCAGGACTGCAGCCAGACCGCGTCGGCCCCGAGCTCGGGCCAGCCGATCGCGCGCGACGACCGCGCCGCCGCCTCGCGGCCCGGCAGCTTTGCGTCCCAGTGCGCCGCGATGATGCGCTGGCCCGTGAACTCGGCCGCGTCGTCGGAGACGAGCCAGGCGGCGGGCGGGCCCATGACGGCGGGCCTGAGCATCTTGTCGCGCGGCCAGCCCGCGGCGTCGGAGATGAAAGGCGTGTCGGTCGGCCCACCCGGGATCAGCACGTTCACGGTGATGGCTCGCTGCGCGAGCTCGGTGGCCCACACGGCCGACATCGACTCCAGCGCCGACTTGGTGGCGCCATAGGGCAGCACGCGCAGCATGGTGCGGAAGCTCGTCGTGTTGTTGATCACGCGGCCGAAGCCGGCGCGCTCGAGATGCGGCAGCGCGGCGCGCGTCACCAGCATGGGCGCGCGCACATTGATGGCGAAGAAGTTATCCCAGATCTCAGGGCTCAGCTCGGCGATGCCCGGATGCCGGCTCTCGGCATCGGGCCGGATCGAGCTCATGCCGATGCCCGCATTGTTGACGACGCCCTCGAGCCGCCCGAAATGCGCGACCGTCTCGGCGACGGCGCGCGCGCAATCCTCGACCCGCGACAGCTCCGCCGTGACGCGATGCAGCCGATCCCGCGCGGTCGCGCCCTCCGCATGATGCGCCCCGAGCTTCGCGAGCGCCGCCGCATCGCGATCCACCGCCGCCACGCAATGCCCGGCCGCGAGCAGCGCATCGACGATCGCCCCGCCGATGCCGCCGGCACCGCCGGTAACGAGGATGACGCGGCTTGCCGATGACATCGGACTCTCCTGAAGCATCTTGGTCGGGCGGACAGGTTAGGCGATCACTGCGGCGGCGTCTTGCATCCACCCCCGTCACGGCGGCGCGGTCGAGCCGCGGTGAAAAGGGGCTTGTATTCAACCCTTCGAGTATGGTGACGTATATGGTACCATATGATCCGCTGGCGCGGTTACAAGAAGCGCAAGAGAGCGGAAGATGACGCCATGCCATTGACCCGGAATTTTCGCGCCACAGTGCAGGCGCGCGCGGCGCGCGACCCCGCGTTCCGCAAGGCACTTTTTCAGGAGGCCGTGCAGGCACTCCTGCAAGGAGACACCGCCGACGGCCGCGCGGCGTTGCGCGCCTACATCAACGCCACCATCGGCTTCGACCGCCTCGGCAAGGTGCTGGGCAAGCCACCCAAGAGCCTGATGCGCATGTTCGGGCCGGACGGCAATCCCACCGCCGAGAACCTGCTCGGCGTGATCGGCGCATTGCAGGCCGAGACAGGCGTACATCTCAAGATCCGCGCCGTCGCCGACCAAAGGGCGGTCGCCTAGCGCTGGATCGTCACACCGCCCGCGGCTGCCGCGGCACGCCGCTTGCGCACTCCAGCGTGGCACGGTCCCAGCCGGCGAGATCGGCGGCGGCCCGATACGTGCTCTCGAGAAAATGCAGCAGCGTGGCGTCGGGCGTGGCCGAGCGTCGCACGACCTCGTAGGGCAGCACGAACTCGCCCAGCGTCTTGTCGAAGCGGGCGCCGTCGGGCCCGGGGCTCGCATCGGCGAAGCCGGGCGGCGCCGGATAGGCGTAGCTGTAGAAGGCCGCCTCGTCGCTGCCGGCGCCTCCGGGCCAGAAGCCGGCGGACGAGACCTCGTGACTGTAGGCTTCGCGCGTCACGTTGTCGGGAAGGCCCGGCACGCCGCCGGGATGCAACGGCGCGCGGCGGCCCGAGAAGCGCGTGACCGCCATGTCGAACGAGCCCCAGAACAGGTGAACCGGACTGACCTTGCCGAGGAACGAGGTGCGAAACTGCTCGAGCACGCGATCGACGGAGACGAGCGCGTGGAAGAAGCGCGTCACGGCGGCGGCATCGTAGGGGCGCGCGTCGCGATCATCGACGAAGCGCACCGGGTTCGGCACCTCGTTGGGACGGCCGTCGAACTCCGGCTTGCCGCCGAGCGCGCGGACGAGATCGCGGAACGCGGCGTGGAAATCGGCGACCGACATGGGGCGGAGCGCGAAGCGCGCGGTGCGTCCGTCGGTGGACGCGCCGACGACCGCATGGTCGAGAAGGTCGAGCGTGATCTCGATGCCGCCGGCGCCGTCCGGCACCAGCGAGGTCGTCAGGCCGCGGGCATTCACATAGAGAGTCGCGTGCCAGGAGTGATTGATCCATGGCGCGCGCGCGAGGCGATACTTGCCGACGACCTGGGAGAACAGATGCAGCGCGGAACAGGTCTCGCGCCATTGCGCGTAAGGGATGTCGGGCCACATGCGGGTCTCCGGATGCTGCGGAGCTCGGATCCCCGGATGAAAGCACCTCCGAACGGCGGCGCAAGGGCGGTGGGACCCGAGCCGGCGCTGGGTCAGCTCCCGAGATGACGAGGGAACACACTCCTTGGATCGGCGCAGCGCGGCGTTGCCGCCCCGCCCCGCATCGTCTATCTAGGGGCCACGCGCCCGTAGCTCAGCTGGATAGAGTGCTGCCCTCCGAAGGCAGAGGTCGCTGGTTCGAATCCAGCCGGGCGCGCCATGTTTTACGGCCATTTCTTAGATTCTGTGGCGCGACTACAATCCTGCGGGTAAGCATGGGGTAAGCATGCCGCTGCCGTTTGCTCTGCTCGCGCGCAGAGTCGACTCGCGTCACACACTCTGGCTCACCCAGCACGTCTTTTTTTGGAGCAAGTACCCGCCCGTGTTGGGGGGCCCCATGCCTAGCATGCGGAGGCGCAAAAGAGGGTTTTCAAAGCTCCATAGTCAGGCGTTCAGTGAGCTGCACGCCGTGATGAGTCTCACTGCGTCGGCCGGCGACGACACTCTCACGCGGTACAAGGGCAAATCTGCGATCTCCCGAAGCCTTCTGAGATTGCTGTTCCGACCGTACCGCCCGGGCTCGGGCCAGGGCACGCTGATCTGGCTGTCTAGGCCGTCCACCGCTTTCTGCACCGTTTCGTCGACTGGCAGCCAGAGCGTCGCGGCACTTGCTCCACGTCGTTCAACAGCGAACGTGAGCCCTCCCCTCGTGCGATAGCAACAAAGGTGCTGGGTGTGTCCCAAAGGATGGATGGTGACACCCGGGAGCACTTCTATTGCGGCTCTCACGGTGGCCGCGCACGCCTCGCGGGGTTGATCATCAGCTCGCTGATCGGCCGCCGATGAGTCAGAACTTTCTCTAGCCTGATCAGCACTCGGGGCGACTGCGGTGATGCGGCCAACCAGGGCCGCCGCATCACCGCTGATCAGTTTCCCACGATGGCTCTGCTCTCAGGCGCCGGAGCGGAAGCGGCATGGCCTGAACCGCTGCTCTCCAGCTGGAGTGCACGCAGGCGCTTCCGGATAAGGTCTTCACGGGCTCGCACGAAGTCGGGCAGCGAGCGCACGTCCCACAGCTCTGGCTTATTCGGGATGAGGTGCCGACTCAGGAAATCGCGGTCGCGCGTCTGGATCCATTGGTCGAATGGAATATTGCTCTTCTCAAGGTTTTCGCGACCCAGCAGAAGCTGCAAGTTGCCGAGCCGGTTCACGCTGTCCAGGATCCGCTCGATCAGAGTCTCCGGCAAGTTCTGCGCCATGAGCGCCTTCCGGTCAGCGAGCGAGCGCGGGATGATGTGGTCGACGTGGTACTTCGTTGCCCCCCAAGAGTGAGCGTCATACAAGAGCGACAAGGCGAGGAAGCACGACCGCTCGCCGTACTCCGTCTCCAGCACGCCCTCGATGCTGTTGTCATCAAAACCGGTCACCCGGCCACGTGTCGCAAGGCCCTGAACCAGAGCTTTGGCTGGGAAGTCCTGCGAGGATCTGAGGGCCTCCTGAATGATGCCGCGAGAGGTGGCGATAGTCTGGTCCGAGCTGCCGGCGAAGACGCCATTGAGCAGAGAGCCCAACAGCCAGTGATGGATCAATCGCGCGTTAGTGGCCTCGAACGGCGTCGATCCATCGAGACTGCCTCGGCCTATCCTGTGTAGGTAGTACGCAATCGGCAGCAGCGCGTTGGCTGAAGTCAAGTTGTCCCGGTCAATGCCGAACCGATTCACCAGGCGGAGAGTCGCCTCAAGGCTCGCCTTGATCCTCTTCCAGCTGCCCTCAATGAGCTTGAGATTTCCGGCCGTGAAATTCCCGACCTTATACCGCGGATCCAGATCAGTGAGCACCAAGCACGACTTCATGATGAAGTCTTTGTCCAGTGCGTTCTTTCCATCCAACTCCTCATTGAGCCGGTCCACAAAGTCGTAGATCTCCTGCCGTGCGCTTACACCCTCCCATTTTGACGTGATCATGGAAAGCAGGAGATCGGACTTGGAGAGCTTCGTGCCGCCGTCATTCGCGCGGATGAAGATGTCGAGCACCCGATCGTAAGACTGATCCCTCTCCGTGTAGTAGGCGATGACCTCGTCCTTCCAGAACGTGCGATACAGCCGCTCAAGCACTTTGCGTGCGTTTCGCTCCTGCGCGCGGGTGGCCGTATCCGGCAGAAGCTCCAGCATCTCATCTTGGAGCCGATCGAAAGCGTTGTCGCTGGTGCAGTCGAGAATCTTTCCGACCTTCATCCATAGATGCGTCCCATCGCTCTTCGGCTCCTGCTCGGCGAAGCGCAGACCATAGGTGATGCCAATGTCCTGGCGATCTTCCGCGTCAGGGCTTTCGACCGTAGGATCCTTGAGAAGATCGACATAGAGCCGCTGTCGGCTCCACCCGTCGGGATTGTTCCGCCGAGCATACTTTGGACGCACGGTGTAGGTGCCGCGCAGTCCAATGAGCAGTGACGTGAGTCGTTGCTGCCCATCGAGCACGAGCACGACGTCTCTGCCGTCGGGCTCAGCCAATTCGTTATGAGTCTCGCCGTGGCGGAAGTTCTCTACGAACTTGTAGATTTCCCAGTCCGATCGGCGTTCCGGCTCGATCTCCCAGAATAGAAACGAACTGATCGGATAGCCCTTCAGGAGCGAATCGAACAAGGCTACGATTTGCTCAGGCTGCCATACGTAAGGTCGCTGGATGGCTGGGAGGAAGTAGCTCCGATTGATGCGGTCGAGCACTCGGGCGACTGTCGATGAGTCGTATGACATGAGTAGGATTCCAAGTTAGTGTTCGACCAAACGATGGGCACCCAGAGTGCAGGCAGAGTCGTACAACAACCATGACAGGGACGCTTCGTGCAAGACTGCGCGTTTTACTTATCGGGCTCTCGAGTCTCTTGTTCGCTCTCGCGTACAGCCCGGCGTTTGCCGCTGGCGGCTATTGCATTGCCAAGAGCGATGGCGCTCCCCGCATTCCAAAGACCGGAACGTGCCCTTCTGGATACTTCACATCCGGGAGCTGCTGCCAAGCCTTCAGGAAGGACGCACCGAAAGCCTTTCCAAAGCTCAAGGGCCAGGCGTGTCCGGCTGGATTCTTCGCAAGTGGAGGATCATGCCTCGCCTTTCGTTGACGCGCGCACCGCGTCAACTGTGGCGGACAATTCCAACTATGGGTCGACTTCTTCGTTTCCCGGCATTCCTGCACTGAGCTGGGGAAGCGCAACCGAACCTGCTTTTCCGCTGTCGGGTCGCTTGTAGCCCTTCACCGTCCCACGCAGTTCAGCCGGCCACTCTCGCTGTCCTTGCCGTGGAATCTTGATCTTCTTCTTCCTCTTGGGCGCATTAGCCGTCTGACGACGCAGGTCTGAGGCCGCGGCACGGCGCGCGGAGCGCGAGGGTTTCTGTTTCGGCATCGAATGGTTCCCCCAAGTTGATAGACGCTCGACTACGCGGCGCGCCTTGCTGTCGAACCGGTCTGAGTCCTCCTTGTAGCCCCCGCAATCCTATCCGGCGGCGCCGGCCATCATCCATCGGGGGTCTCCCAAAGCAGCGTCCAACTCGCGGCCCGTCAGGCGAGTTTTCACCTGAGCTGCCGTCAGCTCCGCGCGATACTCTCGAAGGTCTGTGATGTGGAAGTCATCCCAATCTGGATATCCACCCAAACGGGCGTAAACAGTCTGGAGCCGATCGGCTGTGGGGCTTCGCTCAGTCGCCAGCCGGTGGAACTTGCCGTTCAGGTCATCTGTGTCGGGCTCGAAGCAGATCAGCATTCGGCCCAGTTCTTCGACCAGGCGAAGCTGTGCCGCAGCTGCCTGAGCTGACCGGCTTGCCGTTTCCAGCTCGCTCCGTCTGGCCGCAGCAGCGGCGACTGTTTGCTGAGCGTCAGCGAGCAGGGCCGCGCGAGCGGCCTGCCACGTTCCTTTCGGAACCTCTGTTCCGCCCCATGTAGAAAGTAACTCTTGAAGGTCATCAAACGACTGGATCGGTCGAACGCCTTCCGCTGTCACCCATCCGGCCTTCATGACGCGGAACCCGTCAGCTTCGGCAGAGGCGATGACTAGAGGTAGACGTTCGCCGGGCTGTTGAAGCTGACGCAGCAACTCCCATTGGCGCGCATCCAATCCGTCGATGGAGCTTGCATGCACGTTCGTCTCGATCCCGGACGGGTGGGTCGCTATGCGAAGCGGACCACTACCAATCAGGTGCACCGCATTCGTCTCGGCTT
Organism: Pseudomonadota bacterium; assembly: GCA_023404705.1. Taxonomy (GTDB): domain Bacteria; phylum Pseudomonadota; class Alphaproteobacteria; order Rhizobiales; family Xanthobacteraceae; genus FEB-22. The sequence continues at coordinate 10,258 of JAEYAU010000211.1, read as the reverse complement.
TCACACTGACATCTGTCCCGTCCAGCGCATCTAGAAGAGCTTCTGCGTGCTCTGGCCGAACCAGACTGTCCTCCGCCGGAATTGGCAAGGCGTCGTCCTCGGGATAAGCTTGCATGAGGGCCGGGTCAGCCTTGATGGCGTCTGCGGCCTTCGCCAGCGTTTCCTCGTTGACGTGCTCACGGCCAATCAGCATCCGCATTGCTTGCGAGAGGACTGGCTGCATTGGCCCAACAAAAGTCTCGAACAATCCGCAGCGGGTCGCTAAGGCCCGATAGACGCGCTCGTCCACGCTGTCCTGCAGGTAGAGATTGACGATCGGAAGCACCGATTGCTCTTGCCCGATACGGTCGACGCGACCTATTCGTTGCTCGACCTTGGATGGATTCCAAGGGAGGTCGAAATTGACAAGAGCACCTGCTGCCTGAAGGTTCAGGCCCTCGCTCGCGGCGTCTGTGCAGACCAGTACCTTGATTGCGCCATCCCGCAGGCCCTTTGTGACAGCTTCTTTCGAGACTGACTTCCACTCAGCGCCCAGGCGGATTGCTCCCCCGCCGCCTGAGTAGGACGCCACTGCAGCTCCAAAAGCGCCGGTCAGACTGCCACGGAGATACTCCATCGTGTCGGCATAGCCGGTGAACACCAGTACGGCACGACCGTCCGCGGTCAACCTTTTCACCCAAGACACGAGGCGATCACGCTTCGTGTCCAGCCCGCCCAAGCCGTCGATCCGTGATAGCAGGTTCTCCACCTCGGCCAGCTCGGTCCGAGCTTCGTCAGGCGACTCGGGTAAGGCTGAGGTGAGCTTGACGTTCAGCAGGTCTTCAAGCTCTTCGGCATCATCGAGGTCTAGAATGGAGTCATCGTAGGCGCGCTGCGCGATGACCGCCTTCAGGCCAATAGCGCGCCGTTCAAGGCTCTGCCGCAGAGCCCACGGCGAGCTAGCTGCTCGGCGCCGGTAGATGGTCATAACGAATCCTTTGCCGGGCTTTTGGCCCTCCAATTCTTGGAAGCGCCGGTCGATGTAGCTCGTCACGGTCTCGTAGACTTCGCGCTCCTCATCAGTTTCGAAGTCGAAGGGGTCCTCTTTCACATCACGCCTCGGTGGAGCGCGATCGAGGAGACCCATCTGATGGTAGCGCCTGAGCGTCTGGCGCGTGTTTCGGTGCATCCGCCGGGCGAGCGGTGAACACCTCTTGAGCCAGTGAACCGCGATCTCTCGCGAGGCCGGCGGCAAGAAGGTGAGTGCCATGGAAAACTGCTGGACATCCTCGATCGGCGGCAGGTTGAGCTCAGAAGGCGCCGGTGGCCTGTCTCGTGTTTCAAGAAGGAGACGAGCGAGCCCCGCCGCTTCGCCGCGTGTGAGCCGACCGTTCTGCAAGTCGGCAATCGCTTGATAGAAGCGCCGGACGATGTGGAAACCCGACAGCCATAGTCCGCCTTCTCCAAGGATTTGGAGGAGGTCCCACGGCTCCCATGGATGTGTCTGCATGGGGGTTGCCGATAGGACCATGATGCTCCGCGCTTGGCCGGTCGCCTGCAGGCGGCGGAGCAGACCTAGGAGCAGAGTTGGTGCGTTAAACTCTCCTTCGATCTGACTCGCTCGCCGGGCTGCATGGCCCTCATCCAGCAACACAAGATCCCAAGGCTGAGCGGCCAACAAAGCCGGAAGATTGCCTTCGGTGCGAGCCGTTTCGCGACTCAGCAAGAGCAAGTCCTGCTGAAGAGCTTCGGCGAGCCCTGTCACTGGTTGCCGAGAACCGTCAGGCCACACCAGAGTGCGAGGCCCCTCGAGGCGAGGCACCCGCAGTCCGCCCTTCTCACGCAGTTCGGCCTGCCACTGCTGCAAAAGGTTTGCAGGCGGGAGCAGCAAGGCGCGGCGAATGCCTCGGCCTGCTAGCAAACGCCGTAGCACCAGTATGGCCTCGACGGTCTTGCCCATTCCGACTTCATCGCAGAGCAAGCGTCCGTCCGGCCAAGCCTCCGCGGTCTCGCGCACCACGTGCCGTTGGTGCGGCCAGAGCGTCACCGGCGCCATGGCATCGGAGGTCGCGGCGCCCCCGTCAGCAAAGAACGGAGAAGCAAGCGCGTAGTGCCAGAGCATTGCTGCGCGTTGGCGCCGGAAATTGTCCTCCCCCTCGATGGGCGGTTCTGCCTCGGGCGCGAGTTTGATCAGCTCATCGCGTACTGCATCGGGCAAGGAGACTGTGGCGACCGCAGGATCTTCGCCCGACCAGAGTGCCGCAAACTCTTCTTGGAAGTGGTGGTGGCGTTCGGCATCAGTCCAGCTTGTGCTTACCTCTAGCTTTTCGTAGTTGCCGCGCAGCCCTCTGGCGCTTTCGTTGCCGCTTCCGGAGAACACCACGGCATCGTTTTGCGCATCCACAAACAGCCCAAACTTCGCATGGAGGATGCCATCGGCCTGCCGCATCAGGCCGACTTTGACAACCAGCCAGCCCTCTCGAACAAGCCAAGCTAGCATCTCCAGGCGGCGTTTCTGTAGCGCGGACGCGGGACTTCCGAACCGCGACAGAAGTGCATCGATCAGCGGGGCTTCCTGACCCGCGTCAAGGAGCGCGTTCAAATCGTTCTCTGACAGCTCTTCGTTCACCAGGAGACGAATGGCGGGCTTGTTGGGTACCGCGCCATCTAAGACCCGCTGGATAAATGCGCCAAAGCCTGAAGCGGCGGCGGACAGAACCGAGGAGGAAAAGTAAGCGCAACAGCGATCGTACCGAACCGCTCGTGTCAGCGCTGGCTCATAGAGGCGAGCAACGAGCTGCCCGTCCGGAGCACGCAGAAAACGAGGCCAGTTCACATCACGGAGGGAGAGGCTCATTCCTCCTCCTCTTCCTCCTCGGCGCCATCGTCCTCACCTGTCTCGGCCTCATCTTCGTCGGTGTTTTCGCCCGGTTTGGCGAGCAGCTCCAAAACGTGTTGATCAGGGCCCTTAACCGTCCAGTCGGGAGGACTCACGCCGAGGAGCGGCTCCAATAAGGCATGCCAGGCCAGAAACTCCGGGAACTTTCCAGCCATTTCGGTCTTTGGCCGGCGAACAGCTGCTGGGGCCGCTCGCAGCAAAGCTTCGATCAAGCGAGCAGTCGCATCTCCAGGCTTAACGCTATGGCGCGCGCAGAACCCCTTTGCCGCGCCAATACCGGCCGCACCACCGCCGGCGTCCGCATAAACCAATGCTAGCGCCTGTGCCCTGTCGAGATGCGTGCGGAACACGGGATCGCGCGGATGAATCTTCAGCGCGTCGGCCTTCTTCAGCCGCTTTCGATCCTCGGATGCCCCTGCAAACAACAGCTGTCGTGCTTCTTCCTCGCGCAGTGGCCCTTCGCGTCTCCGGGCGGAGGCTGAGAGGATGTTGACTTTGTCAGCTTTCCTCGTGATCAATCCGGCCTGCTCCAGTGCCCCAACATCCATGCCCACTGCATGCCCGAGTAGTTTTGCCTCGTTGAAACGGAACTCGGCGGCGCCCAAAGTGGCCCAGCATAGGAGCGCGAATTGCGCCTCCGGCTCGACGCCTGCAAGTCCGCCCGCCGCGAGTTGGCGGATACGCCAGTTTGCTACTGCATCTGCTGCGATGTCGATCGCTCGGCCAACCTCGACCGTCTCTCCCGTATCGGTCTTCACTTGGTCGTATGCCGAAAAGACCGCCATGGCGGGGCCGAAGCTGCCAACGAGTTGATCGACTGGATTTAGCTTCTCCGATGCGAGGCGCTCCGCACTACCCTCAGCGACCACTTTGATCTCCGCTTGCATGCGGGCGTCGAAATAGCCCGTTCCCGCCCCCGGTGCACGCACGCGAGCCACCAGAATAACGGTTGATTGCGCCGCATTCTTCTTAGCTTGATGCAGGCTGTGTTCGCTTTCGGTCTTAACCGGCCACGTCGCAGTAATGACGAAACCTGCTTCAATCAGCGAGGCGAATAAGGCCTCCCAAGCTTCCTGCTTCTTGTGAGTGAACATTACGGTTAGCACGCCTTCGGGGCGCAGCACACGTTTCGCTTCAGCGAATGCCTGAGTCATCAGACGCTGATAGTGCGCCTGGGCAAGTGCTCCTGCTTCCGCGGCGCTCTTTGCGCTCACGCGGAAACGAGCTTCATTCTTTACTGCTTCTTCATCGTTCTCACAAAGGATTGACGAGAACCATTCGGGCCTGCGATGCCCTTGATTGCGCTTCAACCAAACATAGAAAAAGTCAGCCAACTCGCTGTATTGCACATTGTCCGAGTACGGTGGATCCACGATGATGGCGTCTACCGAATGGTCCGAAAGTTGAACGAGCGACCTTGCCGAGCTTTGCGTGATTTCAGGAGGGGAAACGTCATTCATCTTGGGGAGAGTGGCAAGTTCTTCGTATGCGTCGATGACACTGTCTAGTGCCCAATCTAGTCCACTGCCCCGTTGAAGTGGCGCCATTTCAGTGTAAGTCGGCTTGAATGAAAAGTCGTGGCGATCAAATATGCCTCGAATCACCTGATGTGTTACGTGCCAAGAGGCGAGATTGCAGTTATAGTTGGCAAGTTTATCAAGAGCCAAGGCGAGGAGATGAACTACGGCCTCGCCGCTCTCACTTCCCTCTTCCGCTAGGATTTGCGGCCGGAGTGAACGCAGTTCTTCCATCAGCACGCCGAAGCCGAGGAGCTGACGTGGACTGAACATGTCGGCCCACCGCGGCATCCCGTAAGTACGTGGCCTAAGATCGGTAGAGACCGTCGGGTATTCCTCTGTGGGAATAACGTTGTTTCGCTCCCATATTCCACGCCATTGGGCTAACTGCGCCTCTGCGGCCTCAAGTGCCTCGAAATCTCCTCTCACCGGAGGGCGGAACTTTAACCCCTTGGGGGACTTCGAGGCGACGGCGTAGATTGCACTTTGCATCTTACCTTGTTGGGCCTGCGACTTGATCCAGTCAGCAGACATGGCCTCGCCAGTAAACAGGCTGATGCCTTTGCCCTTGCTGTAGGTGCGCAGTGGCGCCGCCGGCAGTGAGCCACGCCCCTCACCCACCGTGCGAATTTCGGTGGTCCACGTGCCACTTCTTTTATCCACGATCGGGTTTGCCACGAGCGGTATGCCGCCCTTCGGCTTCAAAAGGTGCCAGTCCGGCACCAACGGCGTTGGATATCTAGTGCTGGGACACGGAACGGTACGAGCGAAGATGTAGCAGAGCGGCGGCATCGGCTCACTTGAGTCATTCGATGGAGTAGGAAAGAACCGTTCCATTCGCTGTATGAAGCGCTTGCGCCAAACATCACCCCATTTCCGAGTAGCTCGGGCGAGGTTCCGCCCAAATCGGAAGGGATAGTCCAAAGTTGCTTCCAAGACGCTACAGGCGACTGGATTGTATTCATTAGCTGACGTTGGAAAGCCAAGCCGAGCACTTTCCAACGGAATGGACCCGCCGCCAGCCATCGTGTCGCTGACAATCGGGAGGCGGCCCCAGATGCGCTGGGTTGCGCTATGTGCAGTCGCGATGTCTCGCGGTTGGAGGCGCGCGCGGAAGGCTCGAGCCCCGTGGGGATTGTCAATCTTCTTCCCGGTTGCTCGGGCGGTGATCAAAAGCTCCTCAGCTTGCACGACACGATCGGCGGATCCATAAAACCCCATCAGCCGCTCAAACACATCGCGCGGAAAATCGGCCGGCAGCACGCTAGCCAAAACAGCCGCACGACTTGCGGCTAGGGGCCGCCGAGCCCACCAGACGTGCAGACGCGCGTTTGGAGGATTTAGGCCGGTGCTCCGTTCTCGCATCGACTCGACGCCGATGGCTGCGGCTGGGAGCCACTCTTCAATCAGCAATCGCGGGCGGACCACTTCTGCTTCATCAACCATTCAGGCTACTGCCTCCGTGATGATCCTCAGCGCGCGAACCCATCGCAGGCCACGCCCATCCTGCATCCGGCCGAACCACGCCGCTGCTTCGGCTGGATCTGCTGCACGGAAATGTTCAGCTGATTTGGAAAGCCGCCGCGCATCGCGGAGTCCTCGCGCCACAAGTGCAAAGCCTGCTACGCGCGCTCCCCAGTCAGCATCGAGAGGGCGGAAGGGACCCGGCTCCAACTTTGCCGATCCTCCACCGGCACGCACTGCATTCCGGAGCAGACCGCTGGCCGCGGTGAGCGCCAGCGGCGATAGTGCTGCGACACGGTCGAAACGCTCTTCCATTCTGTCGTTCACGCGGCGGCGATAAATGATCCCTGCCAAACCGTCTCGGCGCTGCACGAGCCGCAGCGCAAAGGGTGCAGCGCGTGTAGCTTGGACGCGAATACTCGCCACTGTCTCAACTCTCCGATACGGCCGCGAAGCGGGCCTCGATAGTGCTGCCTTCGGGCAATTGCATTTCGAGCGTGCGCAGGAGTGCGCCAAGATCGGCCTTGCCCTCCGATCCAAAGCCAAGAACTACTACGACTCGAACGGTGCCCCCGGGCACCAACGCATTGCCGAGTGTCTGCGCCATGGTCAACGGCTTGATCGAGGATGAGACTTTGGCGTCAGCGACGTGGAAGCTCAGCTTCCCACCGTCTTTCAAGTCCCCTACCACCTCTGCCTCGATTTGGACGAGTGCCGCCCCGAGAGGCTGGCTAAAGCCCAAGACCTTTTGCGCATCCGCGGCTGATTGACAGAGTATGCGCAGCTGTAGCAGTCGGCGCTTGTCAGCCAGTTGGCATGCAACTGCGATGTCTGCCGTCGTGACTGGGCCGGAGGCCTTCGGCGGCGGCGGCGGCAGGGGAAGATCGCCCGGCTTGGGTGTGTACTGAAAGCCATCGATCCTCAGCCATTCTTTGGCTGTGCTACTGGTCGCCTCCGCTACAAGTGTTGTCTCGTCCATCGGAAGAGTGGTGAGCTTACGATGCGGATCGCGTTGGCGAACCCCGTTGGCCAGATGGACAGCGCCGTCTTTATCAAAAGCGACCCCGTCCTCCTGACTGATGGCAAGGCGGCCTTCGGCCACTGCTCGGAGAATCGATGCACGAATCACGCTCGGATCGCTGACCAACTTGAGACCCTGCGCTCCGAGGAACCGACGCTGCAGGCTGGCCGTAGTACGGACTTCGGGAGAATCGGCCAGAGGGGTGGAGCCGCTGAAAACCCGGTCAACGAAGTAGTCGGGAGCGAGGCTGTCAGTGGGCTCGTAAATCAGCTTCCGGTCTTCGGCAAAGGCCCTCACTGCATCTTGACCGGAGGGGAGCTGCAAAGGGGATCCATCAGGTGGAACGATGAAGCGTTCGTCGATCGTCAACGCGCTGCCATCGGCGAGCACCAGCCTGTTGAAGGTGCGGGCGGCTTGCAGCCGTGCCGCCTTAATCAGCTCAGGCTTCTGCTTCTTCAGCTGCTCACGAGCAAGCTTCCCTGCCTCGGAGTTTGGCGTCTCCTCCTCGATCTCCTCGGCAGCCTTCAGTCGCTGTATGCGCTGGATCGCTTTTTCGAGACTGGAAGCATCAGGGGCGACCGCAACGATGGCGTTGCGGTACTCTCTCATCGTCTGCGCACCAGGCGTGTCATCGCGATAAGTAACGACGGCCTTGGCGATCTCCTCGCTTTCACACAGAGCTAGCTGAAGCTCCGGCCGCTCGGGAACAGCCTTGGCACTTGGTGGCCATGGCAAGAGCTTCGCAAAGGCGCCCTGAAAAGACTTCTGAACATCCGTCTTGAGCCGGTCCAGCGCATCGGCGCGCGGCACCTGGCTCATTCGCTCCTCAATCTGCTTAAGGATGTTTGGCTCATAGCGGAACTGCCAAGCGTTGGCAGAGCCACTCATCGGATAGATGTGCCAACAGGCTCCGGCTAGGTGATCCAGGGCCTCGGCAGGCTCGGTACCCGCCTCGTCCGTGCGCAGAACGGCGAGCGTAAGGTCAGCAGGACCAAAGCCGCTGTGTGCTTCCAGCGGCAAGCTCTCCAGCAGCAGAGCTGATGCTACGCGCCGGTGCACGCCCCACTCGCTATGATCAAGCTCGCGAGCATGCCCCGTAACATCGGCCCCAACGGCCGCGCGGAACTTCTCGCGATCGAGTCGTTCCAAGAGGTCTGTTTGGATGGATCGGCTGGACCAGTCGATCTCACCCGCGGTGATAAGCTCGGGGTTGCGGTTGGGATCGTCCCAAACACCGCGGATCAGCCGCGCGAACAGTCGCAGGGTGCCGCGCGAGAGGTTGTAGTCTGGCAGGACGCGCAGCCGCTCCTCTGCCGTCTTCAGCAGGCGCGGGTGTAGCGGGTAGCAAGTTCGGATCCGTTCAGCGTAGCTAGGAGAGCGAGCCTCTTCAGGGACCAGTGTCGGGTGCTCCTCCGCGACCCGCTGATAGAGAGCATGGTAGTCAGCGGAGGTTTTCGCGGCTGCCGCTGGGTCGACGCTGTCAAAGAGACGACGGATGATGACCTGTGCCGTCTCATCACCGATCGGCTCGATGACCGTCGCCTGCCGACCCGTCTGCTGTTCGATCATGCGAGCAAGCTCGGCAAGCCTCGCTGCGTTTTCGGCATCGGCCGGCTGATCTTTCGGATCTGTGATGACGAGTACTGCCTGCTTGCGCGTAACGATCGCGGTCATCAGCGTCCGAAGGAAGCCGACGAGATTCCCGACCTCCTGTTGCGTCAGCTTGGCCATGTAGAGGACGAGCTCATCGAGCAGAATGAGAACCGGCTCGTTTGGCAGCATCGCCTCGACGGTGGCTGCGTCGGGCGACGCCGCGGCCGTATTTGTCGTCCCGAAGCCGTTCAAGGCGCTGGCGCCGCCAAAGAGAAACGCCAGTTCGGCGGCAAGGCTCTTGGCCTCCTGGTCGCCATGGCGCGCAAAAATCGGATAACCGGCGCCTTCCGCGTCAATGCCAACAATCTTGATAGCCTTAGGGCGGCCCGCAGGTGGTAGGAGGTCGGTTCCGATCGTCGGATCCGTGATGTTCTTGGCAAGGTGCCATAGGGTCATCAGAGCGTGAGTCTTGCCCCCACCGAATCCGGTCGAGAGGCGAAGCACAGCGCCCCCCTCGGCCGTCGAGCCCAGACGACCGAACACGTCGCGGCACAGCTTGGAAAGGGCCGCGGTGGGGTGGGTGTTCTGAAAGAACCGGTCCGCCTTCCGGTAGATGTCCGGCCCCTCATCGCGGATCAGCTTTCCGAAGCTTGCCGCAAAGATCGCATCATCCAGTTGACCCTGACGGACATCGTCCCGCGGTTTGCTGCCATCCTTCACGCCCATCTCGAATTGCCCCGCACCTAGATCCAAACCGCTGGCCCATTTAACCGAACAGGCCGCGGGCTGTCGTACAGAATTTCCATGAGCCTCTCACCTGTTGAAAACACGTGGCGAGGCTTCGCCTGGGTGCGTGCAAACCGGCGGCGCGTTGGGCTTGAGCAGTCCAATTTCGCGTCAGAGCACACCACCCTCTGCGCTCCCATAAAAAAGAAGCAAATCGCTTTTCTGAGCTCTGACCCATCTAAGCTCCCGCAGTACAATAGTAATTTGCTCTCTCATAAATCTCAGGAAATTCCGGGAAATCTGCAGTTCGGCCGTTCGAATAGCGAGAACACGACTGCACCGAGTGTCGCCCTGTCCCAGAGCCAAAGCAACGGGACAGCGGGACGGCCATGTACTAGATCGCCATCTGACGGGATCGCCACGAAGCGGCCTGCTTTTGGCTCTTCTTGAGCTTGCGATTGACCGCCGATTTGCTCATGCCTGTCTCTCGGGCGATCTCGCGCTGGCTCTTGCCTTGATCGCGCAGTGCCTGCACTCGCTGGCGGTCCCCCTCATCATCGTCAGTCACATCGGAGCAAACCCATTTGGCGGCACCGTTCTCAACCTCTAACCGTGCCTCGAAAGCCATCGCATCCTCCCCGAAGATGCCCCGCGCCTTCGTGAGGTGCACCTCGAAGCGCGCGCCGTCTGCCGGGTCGTACCCCACAGGATGCTTGAGCTGGATCACCGTATCGAGCACGTCCTCACGCTTCGATGAGCCGCGTGCGTTTCCGCCTCGGCTGGCGTGGTGGACGATCAGAACAGTGATCCCGCGCCGGCGGAGGTCCAACAGCCATTTCTGCACTGGGATCCAGGACTCAGCCTCGTTCTCGGGTCCTCCGTTGACCAGAGTCGACAGATTGTCGAGCACCAACAGGTCGACATCGGTCAGGTGAGAATCGATGAGCCTTTGGTGCTTGGGCTCCGCGAGATTGATGGAAGTACCCAAAGGCTGCCTGTCCATGCACAAGAGCCGGAATGGGGGCGGCCGCGGCCGCCCGCCCCCCCCCCCAACCCCCC
>JAEYAU010000176.1 GCA_023404705.1 Pseudomonadota bacterium | reverse complement strand
CTGCTGGAGCTGGTGGAGCGCGATGCCGCGGCGCTCTGGTGGGCGGGTGGCCGCCGCGGCCGGCCGCTCGATGATGCGACCGCGCGCGAAGCCGCAGCGCTGGTCGCGAGCCTGCGCCAGGGCGTGGCGCAACGCACGACCCGCCTCCTCGACATCACGACCGAGCTCGGCATCCCGGTGATCGTCGCGCTCTCGTCCGATCCAGATGGCCGAGGCCTCATGTGCGGCCTCGCGGCGCGGCTCTCCGCGGAGGCCGCGGCCCGTGCGGCGATCCTCGAAATGTGCCAGCTCGAGCTCGGCCTGCAGATCTCGGCCTGGAAGGCGGCGAATGATCCGGCCGCCGTGGTCGATGTGGACCGCCGCCATCTCGCGCGCGCCGAGCGGATCGACGTGAACACCTGTGCCTTGCTGCACCCCGTCGGTGAGCCGCGCAGCAAGACGTCGCCGGCTCCGTCCTATGCGGCCGCCGAGCTGGAGGTTCTCACAACGATCTTCGCGCAGCACGGCATCGAGGCCGTGCTGTGCGACGTCACGCGCGCCGAGATCGGCGTGCCGGTGGTCTGGGCGGCCGCGCCCGATCTCCAGCTCTACCCCTCCGGCCACCGCACCGAACGTCTCGCACGCACCGAGGCCGAGTTCGGCGGCGGCGCGCAATATGTCGGCGATATCTCGCTCGTCTGACGCCCGATCTGCACACCGGCTCGTCAACCGATCGTCAAGCCCAGCTTGGCGGCGCATGACGCTGACTTGATGCGCGGGTGATTGGCTCGTGCGCATCGGTTCTCGACGAGAGTCGATCGAGTCCCGGCGAGATCCGAAGCCGTTCAACCTCGGAGGACTCCATGCACAAATCCACAACGAAGCTGCCCGCTCCGCTGCCGGCGGAGGGCAAGGTGACGATCGGCGAGGGCGGAGGCTGCCCGTTCGCCCGGCGGATGAGCGTCCCGCGCGACGCCGCGACGCAGGACAACGGAAAGACCCGCATCGGCGAGGGCGCCGCGCCGAGCTTGGGCTCGCGCCCGGCGCGCGACAGCACCACGCGCGACGCCGGCAAGGTGAAGCTCGGTGATGGCGGCGTCATCGCGTTCGGCCCGCGCCCCGCGCGCGACGCCGCGACCAAGGACGCCGGCAAGGTGAAGCTCGGCGACGGCGGCAGCATCGCGTTCGGGCCACGCGCCGCGCGTGACAGCGCCACCAAGGACGCAGGCAAGGTCCGGATCGGCGACTTCAGCCCGACCTTCGGTCCCCGTCCGAGCAAGGCTTCCGACGCAACCCGCGACAGCGGCAAGGTGAAGCTCGGCGATGCGTCGGCGCCAGCCTTCGACCGGCCCGCCAAGGCACCGCGTCAGGAGACCCGCGACGGCGGACGCGTGAAGATCGGCGACTCGGCGAAGCCGAGCTTCACGCGTGACAACGGCAAGGTGAAGCTCGGCGATGGCGCGACGCCGGCCTTCGGCAAGGTCGCGAACAGCCGGACCAGCCAGGATACGACCCGTGACAGCGGCAAAGTGCGGCTCGGCGATTCGGGCGGCGCGGCCTTCGGCAAGCGGTTCTGAACCGCTCTCGCAACAACGCGGCCGGTGAGTCCGCTCATCGGCCGCTTCATGGAGGATCGAGCATGCCTGCTCCTCAATCTTCGCCCGTCGTGCAGTTCTTCCAGCTGGTGCCGAACCGCCGGCCGCCGCAACGCGCCGACCGCGCGGTCGGCGGCACCATTCCGGTGCGCGCGCTCCGCTACTGCGAGGCGATCACGACGGCGTCCGGCTTCGGCTGGTACGTGTTCCTGCCGCTCCGCTTTCAGGTCGTGTGGGACGGCCACGACATGTTCTGGACCTATGACGGCATCGACGAGTGGCTGCCGCTCGCGGGCGCCGCGCAGTATCCGCACTTCGCGCAGCAGTTCGACGAGGCGGCGCCGGAGGACATCCGGGGCTTCTCGCCGCCCTTCATCACACCGTCGATCCAGCCGGGCGGCCTGCAGGTGTGGACCGGCTGTATCGCCAAGACCGCGCCGGGCTGGAGCCTGCTGGTGCGCGGCGCCGCCAACCTCTCGCGCTCGAGCGCCTACGAGATGTTCGAGGGCATCATCGAGACCGATAACTGGTTCGGCCCGCTGTTCGACAATATCCGGCTGCGCCGGACCGACACGCCGATCCTGTTCCGCGACGATGTCCCGTTCCTGCAGGTGCAGCCGGTTCGCAAGGAAGTCTACAGCGACGAGCATCTCAATCGGTTCGAGGTCGGCGAGATGGCGGATCTGAGCGCCGAGAATTGGGATGCGTTCCGCGCCACCGTGGTCGAGCCCTGCAGCCAGGAAGACCGTCGCCCTGGCCGCTACGCGGTCGGCGCGCGCAAGGAGCAGCGCAGCCGCGGATGTCCGATGCATCAGCAGGTCGAGCCCGCGGTCGCGGCTGAATAATCCGGAGGGCGCGATGCCGAGATCCGAACCCGCACTCATGCTCGCGCTCGGCGTGCTCTGGGCCGCGCCCTTCGCGCTGACCAAGACGACGCTCGCGACCATACCGCCCGTCACCGCTGTCGCGGCGCGCGTGGCTGTCGCGGCGGCCGTGCTCTGGCTGGTCGTGCTCGCCACCGGGCGGATGCGCGGTGTGCGCGGGCTGCCGCTCGGCGCCCTGCTGGTGCAGGCGGTGCTCGGCTGTCTCGTGCCCTACACAACGACTGCGATCGGCCAGCTCACGGTCGACAGCGCGCTCGCCAGCATCCTGAACTCGAGCTCGCCCGTGTTTCTCTGCGTGATCTGCCTCATCGGCGGCTTCGAGCGCGTGGCGCCCACGCGCATCGTCGGCGTGATCCTCGGCCTCGGCGGCATCGTGATGCTGGCGGGCTGGACTGCCGCGCAAGGGTTGGGCCAGCAGACGATGGGCCAGATCGTGATCTCCCTCGGCACGCTGTCGATCGCCTGCGGCGCGCTCTATGCGCGGCGCTTCGCGCAGATTCCCTCCGAGGTCGCGGCAGCCGTCACGCTCACCTGGACGGCTGTGCTGCTCTGGCCCGCCGCCTTCGTGTTCGAGTCGCCGCTCGCGGTCGCGCCTTCGACAGCGTCGCTCGCCGCGCTGCTCGCCAACGCGGTGATCGCTACCGCGCTCGGCTTCGTGATCTACTTCCGCCTGGTGCGCACGGTCGGTGCGCTCACGACCTCCGGCGTCGGCTATCTGAAGATGGGCTTCGGCGTGCTGATCGGCTGCATCATCATGGGGGAGCCGGTCACGCCCTCGCTGGTGCTCGGCTTCATCACCATCATGGCGGGCGTCGCCTGCATGAGCGGCGTCGACGCGGTGGCGTTCTGGAGACTCGGTCGGCGCGCGCCGGCCTGATCACCAGGCGTTGTGCACGAGGTCGCCGACCGGGAGGCCGCCCGCCGCGAGGCCGTCGCGCAGCCGCTCCCAGTCCTCGGCGCGCTTGATCGGCAGGCCGTGCACGGTCCAGCGCGCGATGTTGCGTTCGGTCGGCGGCTCGTGGCCGAACCAGGCGCCGCGCACATGCGCGAGGTAGCGGTTCGTCTCCGCTTTGGCGCTGTCGCGCGCGCCGAGATGGCCGAGCGCCGCGATCTTCCAGGCGATCGAGACCGGCGTGACGTCGGCGGCCGGCTCCGCGGCCGCGATGCTGCCCGCATAGTCGCCCGTCATGAAGCGGATCTGCTGGTGATAGGCCCAGTGGTCGCGATCCGGATCCGCGATCAGGCTGAAGGCGCGTTCCGCAGAGTGCCGCGCTTCCGCGAACTGACCGCGCGCCGCGAAGCCGAGCGCGACCGAGGTCGCGGTCCAGTGGTCGTTCTCGTTGAGCTCCTCGGCGAGCCGGTGATGCACCTCGGCGAGCTCGTGCTGCCGCGCCATGGCGTGCGCCCAGCCGAGGCAGAGCTGCGCCCGCGAATCGACCGGGTCGAGCCGCGTCGCCTCGCGCGCATAGACGAGCGCCTGCTCGGTGCGCCGGTCGCTGCGGAATACGCCCGGATGCATGAAGTGCACCGAGTTCTGCATCTGCGCCAGCGTCGAATAGGCGGGCGAGAAATCCGGCGTCTCGACGATGATCTGCTCGAAGATCTGCGCGGCCTCGTGGAACGAAGCCGGTTCCCAGTTGTGCAGCTTGCTCTGGCCGAACAGCCAGCGGTCATAGGCCTTGAGCTGCGGGTCGGCGTGACGCATCGAGGCGAGGCGGCGCGCCGAGAGCTGGATGTTCAGCGCAGTCGCGATCTTCTGCACTAGCAGCTGCTGGGAATCGGCCCAGGCCTCGAGCGTGAGCCGGCACTGGTCGCTCCAGACATATTCCTGCGTCGCCCGGCTGCGCAGCGTGACCACCAGGCGCATGTCGCCCGATCCCTGCAATGCGCTCGCCTCGAGCAGATATTCGTGCGTGCCGCCTGACGCCGCGCCGTCGGCTTGCGCCGGCCCGCTGTCGCGCACGGACCATTCGCGGAAGCGCACCAGGTTCGCGATCAGTTCGCGGCGGAAGCCGTGCGCCAGATAGCATCGGTCCGACGCGATGCCGCTCACGTCGAAGGGACCGACGCCGATGATCAGCTTCGTCGCCTCGATCGCCTGCGTCCGCTCGGGCACACGGATCGCGCGGGCGGAACGTTGATCCGCGGCGGCCGGAGCCGGCACCCCGTCCGGCTGCGCCAGGCGCAGCGCGGCCACCAGCTTCTGCGTCTCGGGCGAGGGCTCGACGTCGAACTCCGTGTCCAGCAGGTCCCAGAGCTTCTTGTAGATCGCGAGCGCGCCGCCGAGATCGCCGCTCTCGGCGCGCAGCCGCATCAAGGCGCGCGCCGCCTCCTCATGCGTCGGATCGAGCCCGAGCAGGGCGCCCGCGAGCGTCGCCCGCACGTTGCCGCTCTGGCTGCGCAGCGCCGGCTCGAGATGCCGCACGATGCGGTCGTGCAGCGCCTGGCGCTTGGCCATGAGCCAGACCCGGAAGGCCGGATCGACGCTCTCGAGCTCGGCGAGCAGGCTCTCGATCGGGTGCTCGCGCTCGAGCAGCAGCGGATGCGCGCTTCCGGCGCGTGCGGTCTCGAGCACGGACCAGAGATCGACTTCGATCCGGCTGCGGTCGAGCGTGACCGCGATCTTGCTCGCCTGGAAGCCCGTGAAGCCCTGCGCCTCCAGCGCGGCCCGGACCTCATAAAGGCACTGGCGCAGGGACGCGCGGGCCCGCTCCTCGTCGGCGTCGCTCCACAACAGGCCGAGCAGCGCTTCGCGCGTTTCCTCGCGCGAATCCGACAGCGCCAGATAGGCGAGCAGGGCGCGGCACTTGCGGTTCGGCAGCGCGATCTCGTGCGGGCCGGACCAGACCGACATGCGGCCCAGCACGGTCACCCGCAACGGAGATTGCCTCGTCTCCGTCTCGACAGGGGCGCCTGCACGAGTGGCCGACTTGCGTGCCGTCATGGACGTACGTTCGAGGAAATGCCGCTGCGTCAGTCTAGGCGAGGGTTCTGTAAATTGTCCAGAACGGCGGCATCAACCGGCGGGATGAGTCTGGGCTGGCACACTTGCCGCGGCCCGGAGGTACAGCGCCAGACCCATCATCCCCGAAACGCCGGCCATGACCAGGAAGCCGTCTTGCGTTCCGGCCGAACGCACCAGCGGATTGTGCACGAAGACCGAGGTCAACTGGCCGAGATACATCGCAACCGCGAGACAGCCGAGCGCGCGGCCGCGCATCTCCGCCGGCATGATCTCGATCAGCCAGGCCGTGGCGTTCGGGACGTTCAGCCCGAACCCGAGCCCCGACAGGACCAGTCCGGCGGCGAGCGCTGGCCGGCCTCCCGCGAATGCGATTACCCCATAGCCGAGGCCGGTCAGGACCCAGGCGAGCGCTGCGATCTCGGCATAGCCGGCCTTCAGCTTGATCCGGCCATAGGCCAGCGAGCTCACGGCGGCCGCGGCGCTCGCGAGGCCGATGCCGAGGCCCACCTCGGCCGTGGAGGTGATGGCGAGGTCCCGCATATGGAACGCGAGCTGCGTGGTGATGAAGTAGAGGACGAGCCACAGCAGGAAGACGAGGCCGCAGATCGGCAGCGCGCGGGCAAGGCCGCCCGCGGCAGGCGCCGCCGTATTAGGGGGCGGCGCAGCGGCGTTGCGGTCCACCACGCGCAGCAGCACCAGGGGCACGATCACCCAGGCCACCAGGTAGGCGATGAAGACATAGCGCCAGCCGAAGCCGCCGATCAGGCCGCCGATCGTCGGCGTGAGCGCGCCCGCGAGCCCGACCGCGGAGGCCTGCAGGCCAAGGAAACGCTGCCGGTCCGGCCCGTGGTAGCGGCGTGCGATCGCGAGCGGCGTCGCCGCCAGCAGCGCCGCGACCGCGAGGCCGAGCAGCACGCGCGCCGCCAGGATTTCCTCCGCGGATGCCGCCAGATAGCTCCAGAGCCCGCACAGTCCGAACAGCACCATGGCCGCGACCATCAGCCGTTCGTTCCGGTCGTGGTCTGCGATCCAGCCCATCAGCGGCGCCGTGAGGATGATCGCCAGGGTCGGTGCCACCAGCACGACCTGCGCCAGGAGCACCGGATTTGCCCAGTCGCCGAACGCATCCGCCAGCGCCCCGAGCACCGGCGCGATGAATCCGGCTTGCGTGATCGGCAGCACCGAGACCGCGAGCAGCACGAGCGCGCCTTTGCGGCCGAGGATCCTGTCGCGTGTCGCGTCCATTCTTCTCGCGTCCAGTTCGATCTCGCTCTGCCGGGCGCCACTCGCACCCGCGTCGGGAATTTGCCCTGCCGACGTCAAGTCAGCGTCAATTCACAGATCGCCCCCGGCTGACGGCCACTTGATGACGCGCTGCTTCACTCGCCCCGGTTCTCGAATCCGAGGGTCAGGCGATGTTGAGCATCAACCCGCTGAAGCCGCCGCTGATGGAAAGCCGCTCCGAGCCGGCGAGCGACGCCCCCCGCAACATCTTCCGCACCCCGCGCCCTGAGCACAGCGAGGCCTATGGCGCCGGCGATGCGCTGGGCCCGTCCACCGATCCCGAGCGCGACGCCCGGCTGCGGCGGTTGATGAGCCGGCTCGCCGGCCGCATGTGGCGCGGCGCCGTCAATTCCACCGACGGCGCGCTCTGGTCCGAGCGGCTCGCGGCCCCGAACGGCGGTTCGGCTCACCAGGGTTGGGAGAACCCGTCGATCCCGTCCGGCTACACCTACCTGCTGCAGCTGATTGCCCACGATGTCGTCGACAGCATTCCCTCGGCGGCCGTGGACTTCTCGCGCGGCACCTCGCTGGTGAGCTTCCTGAATGCGCGCCGGCGGCCGCTGCTGCTCGACACGATCTACGGCGGCGGCCCCGACTCGCACCCGCACGCCTATGACGTCGGCGTGCCGCACCTGCGCTCCAAAGGCGCGCTGCCGCGCAACCGCTTGCGGCTCGGCGAGATCCGTGGGCCCGGCACTGCGGAGCGGAGCGCGCGCTGCCCGTTCCACGACATCGCCCGAGCCAGCATGGGCCATGACGAGCGCGCGCCCGCAACCGAGGCGTTGATCGCGGATCCACGCAACGATCTGCACGCACTGATCTCGCAGCTCACCGTGCTGTTCCACCTGCTGCACAACGGCATCATTCGTCAGCTGGAGACGCCGGACGAGCGTGCCGGCATCGAACAGGCTTACCGCCAGTTCCACTGCGCGCGCCTCGTCGTCACGCTGCTCTACCGCCACATGGTCGCGCAAGACGTGCTGCCGCGCATCCTCGATCCCCGCGTGCACGAGCTCTATGCGGGCGGCCTCAGGCTCGACGAGCAGCGCGGCGTTTCGATCGAGTTCACGGTCGGCGCCTTCCGCTTCGGCCACGCCATGGTCCGCGAGACCTACAACGTCAACGCCGGCGCCATGGAGCAGGCCTTCCGCAATGCGCTCGAGCTCTCGTCGCGGCGCGATCCCGGCCGCGTGCCGCTCGATAAGTCCTGGGCCGTGGACTGGCGCTATTTCTTCGGCGATGGGCCCGACGCGAATCTCAGCCGCCGGCTCGGCCCCTATCACTCGGATCCGCTGGTCAACTCGTCCCTGTTCCCGCGCACCTATGGCGCGCTCTCGGCGACCGCGAACGGCACCGAGCGCGGGCTCGCGCTGCGCGACATGCTCAGTGCCTCGTTCAGCGGCGCCTGGTCGGTGCGGGCGCTGTGCGACGAGATCCGCTATCGCCTCGCGGACCACGGCCATATCGATCTCGTGCCGTCCTATGCGGCGTGGCGCGAAGCGCTGGCGCTCTGGCTCGACGACAGCGGTGGTCACATGGGCGAGGCATCGCCCTACCTCACGCGCGACGAAATCCGCGTCATCGCGGACGATCCGCCGCTTCCGCTCTTCATCCTGTTCGAGGCCGCGCACGAGATCCGCGACGGCGCGCCCGTGACCGCGACCACGCCGGGCGCGCGCATTCCGGGGCAGGGCGGCCGGCATCTCGGGCCGGTCGGCTCCGTCATCGTGGCCGAGACCCTGTTCGGCATGCTGGGCAGCCGCCCCTTCGGCTTCGACGAGCTTGCGTCGCCGCTGCAGCGCCAGATCGAGAGCTGCTGCGGCGCGCTGCTCGGGCGACCGCATGCGCTCGCGCCGATCCTCGGGGGCCGGCGCCTTGCGAGCATGGCGGATCTCTTCGGTGTGCTCGAAGCGCTTCAGTCGCAACCGACAAGCAACGATTGAGAGGGAGGACATCATGGAAGCATGCGACAAGTTCAAGGTCTCGGACGCCGACCAGATCACCTGGGGCCGCCTCGTGAAGGCGTGGACCAAGGGCGAGGTGCCGCGGCCGGCCGACCTCGGCGAGCTGCAGGCGCAGTGTCGCGAACGCGGCATCGCCTTTCATCTCCCGGATTACGTGACCGATCTCGCCTTCGTGCAGAACGACAAGCACGTGCTCACGATCCGCCTGCCGCCGCGCGATCTGCACGTTATCGGTGAGCGCAACGTGGTCGAGCAGCACAACGGCTATCCGCTGCCCTCCTGGTACGAGCGCTTCTTCCGCAGCCCGGTCCAGAACACGGACCTCACGGGCGAGGAGCGCTTCGACCTCCACGCGGCGCGGGTCGGCGAATACTCCATCAACATTTGCCTGTGACGCGCGCGAGCGCGAATTCCAGAAGGAGGACCGTCATGACGACCAGCGATACGTTCATCGCTCAGGACGCCGATCAGATCGCCTGGGGTCACCTTGTGAAGGCCTGGGCGAAGGGCGAGGTGCCGCAACCCGCGAGCATCGACGAGCTGTGCGCGCAATGTGCGGCGCACGGGATCGCGGTCAAGGTGCCGGAGCACGTGACCGACGTCGCCTTCGTGCAGAACGACAAGCACGTGCTCACGGTGCGCCTGCCGGCGCACGAGCTCGCGACCGACGAAGCGCTGCCCTCCTGGTACGGACGCTTCTTCACCGATCCGGCGCCGAATCGCGTGCTTACGGAGGACGAGAAGCGCGACCTGCAGGCCGCGCGCCTCGGCGAGTATTCGGTGAACAACTGCGCCTGACACTCAGCCAAGGGAGCCCGCGTCAATGCGGGCTCAGTCCCAAGGGAGGACGCCATGGAGACTTGCGACAAGTTCAAGATTGCGGATGCCGATCAGGTGGCCTGGGGCCATCTCGTCAAGGCCTGGACCAAGGGCGATGCGCCCTGGCCGGCGAATCTGGATGAACTCAGCGCCCAATGCCGCGAGCGCGGCATCGCGATCCATCTGCCGGATTACGTCACCGAGGTCGCCTTCGTGCAGAACGACCGGCACGTGCTGCTGGTCCGCCTGCCGCCGAAGGACCTGCACGTGATCGGCGAGCGCAACGTCGTGGAGCAGCAGAACGGTTATCCGCTGCCGTCCTGGTACGAGCGCTTCTTCAACAGCCCGACGCAGAACATGGGGCTCACCGGCAAGGACCGGTTCGACCTGCATGCCGCCCGCGTCGGCGAATACTCGATCAACAACTGCATGTGACGCGCCAGCGCACAGCCCCGGAGGAAAAACGCCATGACGTCTTGCAACGATTTCATCGTCCGCGACGCCGACCAGATCGCCTGGGGCCATCTGGTCAAGGCCTGGGCCAAGGGCGAGGTGCCGCAGCCCGCGAACATCGACGAGCTGCGCGAACAGTGCCAGGCGCGCGGCATCGTGGTCACGGTGCCGGAGCACATGACCGATCTCTCTGTCGTGCAGAACGACAAGCACGTGCTCACGGTCCGCCTGCCTCCCAAGGAACTCCACCTGCAGGAGGAGCATGCCGTCGCGGAGCAAAGCGGATATGCGCTGCCGTCCTGGTACGGCCGCTTCTTCGAGAGCGCCGATCCGAACCGCGCGCTCTCGCGCGAGGAGAAGCTCGACCTGCACGCCGCGCGGGTCGGGGAATACTCGGTCAACAACTGCGGGTGACGCAGCGCTGCCGGACCTCGGCACTCTCCCGGCCGTCGCATCCGCGGGCCGGGGGAGAGCTGGATCATGCGGTTCCCCAAAATATTATCTTTCCGAACCCGATTCCCCCGTGCCCCGAAACCCGATACGATGCTGGGCGTGGTCGCGGGTGAATCGCGGCAACAGTCAGACGAACCCTGCGGGAGAGACCGGCTTCGTGCCGGCGCCGAAGGCGCAACCGCCCCGGAAACGCTCAGGCAAAAGGACCGCAGGGGGATGACACTCTGGAAAGCAGGCGGGCTTCATCGGCTCGCCTCACCGACGGAGTAAGCCGCGCGGGCGACCGTTCGGCGAAATCTCTCAGGTTCCGCGACAGAGGGGGCTCGGCCGGGCAGTTGCCCGGAGGAGCCTGTTGAGCGGAGCCGAGATGAGCGAAGCCGAGACCCAGACTCCCACACCCGCCCTTGCGACAACGCCGCTGCATGCCCTGCATGTGTCGCGGGGCGCCCGCATGGTGCCCTTCGCAGGCTACGACATGCCGGTGCAGTATGCGGACGGCATCCTGGCCGAGCACAATCACACGCGCAGCGCCGCCGGCCTGTTCGACGTCTCGCATATGGGACAGGGCTTCCTGGTCGGCCCCGACCACGAGACGGTCGCGCGCGCCCTCGAGGCGCTGGTGCCGGCCGACATCCTCAACCTCGCGCCCGGCCGCCAGCGGTACTCGCAGCTGCTCGCGCCCGACGGCGGTATCCTCGATGATCTGATGGTCACCCGCTCCGCCGATCCCGACGAGGACGGTGTGCTGATGCTGATCGTCAACGCCTCGCGCAAGGACGACGACTTCGCGCATCTGGCCGCGAGCCTGCCGGGCAGCGTGCGGCTGCTGCGCGCCGATCATCGCGCGCTGCTCGCCGTGCAGGGCCCGAAAGCCGTGGACGTGGTCTCGCACCATTGTCCCGAAGCCGCCGGCATGAGCTTCATGAGCGCGATTACGACGCGCTTCGACGGCATCGACTGCCACATCAGCCGCTCCGGCTACACGGGCGAGGACGGCTACGAGATCTCCTGCAAGGCGACGCGCGTGCGCGCCATCGCCGAGCGCCTGCTCGGCGAGCCGGGCGTGAAGCTGATCGGCCTCGGCGCGCGCGACTCGCTGCGCCTCGAAGCCGGGCTCTGCCTCTACGGCCACGACATCGACACCACCACCTCGCCCGTGGAAGCCGCGCTCGCCTGGTCGATCCAGAAGCGGCGGCGCGACGAAGGCGGCTTCCCGGGCGCCGAGCGAATTCAGCGCGAGCTGCGTGACGGTCCGGCACGCCTGCGCGTTGGCTTGAAGCCGGAAGGCCGCGCGCCGGCGCGCGAGGGCACCGAGATCCGCAGCCGCGAGGGCGCAGCGATCGGCACCGTCACGTCGGGCGGCTTCGGCCCCACCGTCGATGGCCCGATCGCCATGGGCTATGTGGCGCGCGATCACGCCGCGCCCGGCACGCCGGTGGTGCTGCTCGTGCGCGGCAAGGAGCATCCCGCCCAGGTCGTATCACTGCCGTTCGTGCCGCATCGGTACGCCCGTTGATCAGGAGAGCTCATGGCCAAGCGCTACACCAAGGACCACGAATGGATCGACCTCGACGGCGATGTCGCCACGGTCGGCATCAGCCAGTACGCGCAGGAGCAGCTCGGTGACGTCGTCTATGTGGAGCTGCCGGAAGTCGGCCGGAAAGTCGAGAAGGGCGGCGAGGCGGCCGTGGTCGAATCCGTCAAGGCCGCGAGCGAGGTCTATGCGCCGGTGAGCGGCGAGGTGGTCGGCGTCAACGACGCGCTCGGCAGCGCGCCCGCCACCGTGAACGAGGACGCGGAGGGCAACGGCTGGTTTCTCAAGCTCAAGGTCGCGGATCCCAAGCAGCTCGACGAGCTGATGTCCGCCGACCAGTACAAGGACTACATCTCCGGCCTGTCGTGAGGTTCACCCATGGCTCATGAATATCGCGCGACCGTGCGCTGGACGCGCAAGGGCGAAGTGTTCACCGATAACCGTTACAGCCGCGGCCATGTCTGGCGCTTCGACGGCGGCACCGAGGTGCCGGCCTCGTCGTCGCCGTCGAGCGTGAAGCTGCCGTTCTCGGTTGCCGAGGCGGTCGATCCCGAGGAGGCGCTCGTCGCCGCCACCTCGAGCTGCCACATGCTGTTCTTCCTTTTCTTCGCCGCGCAGGCTGGTCTCGTGGTCGAGCGCTACGAGGACGAGGCGCTCGGCACCATGAGCAAGAACCCGAAGGGCAAGCTCTACATCTCGCGCATCGTGCTCAAGCCCGCGATCACCTTCGCGGGTGACAAGCGCCCGACCGAAGCCGAGGTCGAGGCGATCCATCATCGCAGTCACGACGAGTGCTACATCGCGAACTCGATTCTGGCCCAGGTCGTCGTCGAGGCGCCCGCCTTCAGCTTCGCATAACGGAGACGCGCGATGCGCTACCTGCCGCTGACGCCCGAGGACCGCGCCGTGATGCTCAGCCGCATCGGCGTAAGCCATGTGGACGAGCTGTTCGCCGATATTCCGGCCGACAAGTTGCTGCGCGAGGCGCCCGACCTGCCGCCCACCATGAGCGAGATCGCGGTCGAGCGCCTGCTCGGCCGCATGGCGGCGCGCAACGTGGCGGCCGGATCGGCGCCGTTCTTCGTCGGCTGCGGCGCCTACAAGCATCACATCCCGGCGAGCGTCGATCACCTGATCCAGCGCTCGGAGTTTCTCACCTCCTACACGCCCTATCAGCCCGAGATCGCCCAGGGCACGTTGCATTACCTGTTCGAGTTTCAGACCCAGGTCGCGATGCTCACCGCAATGGAGGTCGCCAATGCCTCCATGTATGACGGCTCCACGGCCACGGCCGAAGCCGTGCTGATGGCGCATCGCGTCACCAAGCGCCGCAAGGCCGTGCTCGCCGGCAACCTGCATCCGCACTACCGCACGACGGTCGAGACTATGTCCGGCATGTCTGACCATGCCGTGGTCGCGCTGCCGCCACGGCCCGACGGCAAGGAGGACCTGCTCTCCTCCATCGACAAGGAGACGAGTTGCGTCGTCGTGCAGACGCCCGACGTGTACGGCCATCTGCACGATCTCACGGCGATCGCCGAGAAGGCGCATGCGGCCGGAGCGCTGCTCGTCGCCGTGGTCACCGAAGTGGTCTCGCTCGGCCTCGTCACGGCGCCAGGTGACATGGGCGCCGATATCGTCGTGGCGGAGGGCCAGTCGCTCGGCAACGGCCTCTCCTTCGGCGGTCCCTATGTGGGCCTGTTCGCGAGCCGCTCGAAATATGTGCGGCAGATGCCGGGGCGGCTTGTCGGCGAGACGCTCGACGCGGAAGGCCGGCGCGGCTTCGTGCTCACGCTCTCCACACGCGAGCAGCACATCCGCCGCGAGAAGGCGACCTCCAACATCTGCACCAATTCCGGGCTCTGCACGCTCGCCTTCACGATCCATCTCACGCTGCTCGGCGAGGGCGGTTTGCGCCGTCTCGCGCGGGTCAATCATGCGAATGCCGTGCGGCTCGCCGACATGCTCGCCGGCGTGAAGGGCGTGACAGTCCTCAATGACTCGTTCTTCAACGAGTTCACGATTCGCCTGCCCGGCAACGCCGCCGCGATCATCGATCGTCTCGCCGAACGTGGCGTGCTCGGCGGCGTGCCCGCCTCACGGCTCGATCCGGACCGCCCGGAACTCACCGATCTCGCCATCGTCGCAAGCACCGAGGTGAATACCGATGAGGATCGGCAGGCCTATGTGGCGGCGCTGAAGGAGGTGCTGTGATGCTCAACCGTCAGGGCCGTCAGACCGATCCGGGCGAAGCCGAATCCACGGCGCCGCGCACCTTCACGGGCAACCGCGCGCTGCGCATCGAGGAGGCGCTGATCTTCGAGATCGGCCGCCCCGAGGTGACGGGCGTCGATCTCGAGGAAGGCGAGGGCGTGGCGCCGCGCCTCGGCGGCCTCGAGCGCGCCGTGCGCATCGGTCTGCCGGGCCTCAGCGAGCCCGAGGCGCTGCGCCACTATGTGCGCCTGTCGCGCATGAACTACGGCATCGACACGGGCGTCTTCCCGCTCGGCTCCTGCACCATGAAGCACAATCCGCGCCTCAACGAGAAGATGGCGCGGCTGCCCGGCTTCGGCGACGTGCATCCGCTGCAGCCGGTCTCCACCGTGCCGGGCGCGCTCGAATTGATGGCCGAGCTGGGCCGCTGGCTCTGCGTGCTGACCGGCATGCCGGCCGTGGCGCTCTCGCCCAAGGCGGGCGCTCACGGCGAGCTCTGCGGCATGATGGCGATCAAGGCCGCGCTCGCGGCCCGCGGCGAGACGCGCTCGCTCGTCGTCGTGCCGGAGTCCGCGCATGGCACCAATCCGGCGACCGCGGCGCTGCTCGGCTACCGCGTCGAGACCGTGCCGGCGCGGCCCGACGGGACGGTCGACCCCGACGAGGTGAAGAAGCATCTTTCGTCCGACGTCGCTGCCATCATGCTCACCAACCCGAACACCTGCGGGCTGTTCGAGCGCGACGTCGTCGCGATCGCCGAGGCCGTGCATGCGGCCGGCGCCTACTTCTATGCGGACGGCG
The DNA here is from genome assembly GCA_023404705.1 of Pseudomonadota bacterium. Lineage (GTDB taxonomy): Bacteria > Pseudomonadota > Alphaproteobacteria > Rhizobiales > Xanthobacteraceae > FEB-22. Next base: position 16,927 of record JAEYAU010000176.1, on the reverse strand, counting down.
CGAACTTTAACGCCATCGTCGGCAAGGCACGGCCGGGCGACCTTGGCGTCGATGCCATGCATATCAACCTGCACAAGACCTTCTCGACGCCGCACGGGGGCGGCGGCCCGGGTGCAGGCCCGGTCACGCTCTCGGCGGCGCTCGCGCCCTTCGCGCCCGTGCCCTTCGTCACCATGGAGGGCGGCACGCCGCGCCTCGTCGAGCATGCGAGCGAGGCGAAAGGTAAGAAGCCGCTCGGCCGCATGTGCGCCTTCCACGGCCAGATGGGCATGTTCGTGCGCGCCATGAGCTACATGCTGGCGCACGGATCCGACGGCATGCGCCAAGCCTCCGAGGACGCGGTGCTCAACGCGAACTATATCCGCGCCGGCCTCAAGGACCTGATGTCACTGCCCTATGGCGACCGGCCCTGCATGCACGAGGTGCTGTTCGACGACGCATGGCTCGAGGGCACCGGCGTCACCACCCTCGACTTCGCCAAGGCGATGATCGACGAGGGCTATCACCCGATGACGGTCTATTTCCCGCTCGTCGTGCACGGCGCCATGCTGATCGAGCCGACCGAGTCCGAGAGCAAGGGCGCGCTCGACCTGTTCGTCGCCGCGCTGCGCGACCTCGCCATGGCGGCGAAGCGCGGCGATGCCACGCGCTTCACCGGCGCGCCGCACTACGCCCCGCGCCGCCGCCTCGACGAGACCCGCGCGGCCCGCAGCCCGGTGCTGCGCTGGCTGCCGGCGCAGCAGCAGGCCGCGGAGTAGCCTGCCTCCACAAAACAAAAGCGCGCCCGCAAGGGGCGCGCTTTGTAAACCCGAGCCGTGATCGGCGTCAGTTCAGCTTGCTCTTCACGTCGCGGATGCCCTGCGCGATCAGGTCCTCGGCGACCTTGCCCTTCACCGACGTCGTGAGGATGGCCTCGGCCGCGCGCACGGCGGCATCGGCCGCCGCGGCCCGCACGTCGGCGAGCGCCTGCTGCTCGGCCTGCGAGATCTTGGTCTCGGCGAGCTGGGTGCGGCGGGCGACGAACTCTTCCATCTTGCCCTTCGCCTCCTCGGCGATGCGCTCTGCCTCGGCCTTGGCGCTCTCGATGATGCTCTCGGCCTCGCGCTCGGCCTCGCGCTGCTTGCGCTGGTACTCTGCGAGCAGCTTCTGCGCCTCCTCCTTGAGGCGGCGCGCCTCCTCGAGCTCGGTCTTGATGCGCTGGCTGCGGTCGTCGAGCGCCTTCATCATCATCTGCGGCGCGCCGACATAGACCAGCACGCCGATGAAGATCAGGAACGCCACCGCGACCCAGAACTCGGCCTCCAGCAGGAAGTGCGTCGACTCTTGCATGGCGGAGCTCCCTTAGCGCTTGAGCGCGTCTTCGACCGCGATCTCGACGTTCGCCGCCGCCGGCGCGGTGCCGATCAGCCGCTCGACGATCGCCGAGGCAGCTTCGACCGCGATGCCGCGCACATTCGTCATCGCGTTCGACTTGGTCGTCGCGATGGTGCGCTCGGCATCCGCGAGCTTGGCGTTGAGCTGCGTCTCGAGCGACTTGCGCCGCTCGTCCGCCTGCGCGCTCATCTGATCGCGGGTCTCGTTGGCGATGCCCTGCGCGCGGTTGCGGGCATCGGCCAGCGCCTTCTCGTAGTTCGCCAAGGCGCCTTCCGACTCGTCCTTGAAGCGCTGGGCTTCGGCGAGATCGTCGGCGATGCGGTCACGACGCTCCTCGAAGATCGACGCAATGCGCGGCAGCGCGACCCGCGACATCAGCAGGTAGAGCGCGACGAAGGTGATCGCGAGCCACACCAGCTGGGAGGCGAAGGTTTCGCTCTGGAACGGCGGGAAGGGTGCCTTCCCCTCCGCTCCCGTGTGTGCACCTGTTGCGCCTGACTTCTCGGCCATGGGCCACTCCGAGTCTTCATGCGCGAGCGGCGAGGCCGCTCGCCCGGTCGGTTCGCCTTAGAGCGCGAACAGGAGGAGCAGCGCGATCAGCAGCGAGAAGATGCCGAGCGCCTCGGTCACGGCGAAGCCGAAAATCAGGTTGCCGAACTGGCCCTGCGCGGCCGACGGATTACGCAGCGCAGCCGCCAGATACTGGCCGAAAATCACGCCCACGCCGACGCCGGCGCCACCCATGCCGATGCAAGCGATGCCGGCGCCGATGAACTTCGCGGCCATAGGATCCATTGAAAACTCCTCTTTCGTTTGTCTGCGAGACGAGATGGCCGTCAGTGGCCCGGGTGGATTGCATCGTTGAGATAGATGCAGGTGAGGATGGTGAACACGTAGGCCTGCAGGAACGCGACCAGCAGCTCGAGCGCGGTCAGCGCCACCACGAGCGCAAGCGGCAGCGCCGCGCCCAGCCAGCCCGCGACGCCGAAGCCCGCCAGCATGGTGACGAAGCTCGCGAACACCTTGAGCGTGATGTGTCCGGCCAGCATATTCGCGAACAGACGGATCGAGTGCGAGACGGGCCGCGAGAGGAACGAGAGCACCTCGATGAACACGATCAGCGGCAGGATGTAGATCGGAATCCCGCTCGGCACGAACAGCTTGAAGAACTTCAACCCGTTCTTCCAGAAGCCGTAGATAATGACGGTGAGGAACACGAGCAGCGCCAGCGCGGCCGTGATGATGATGTGGCTCGTGACCGTGAAGGTGTAGGGGATCAGCCCGATCACGTTCGCGACCAGGATGAACATGAAGAGCGAGAACACGAGCGGGAAGAACTTCATCCCCTCGGTGCCGGCCGTACTGCGTATCGTATTGGCGACGAACTCGTAGGAGAGCTCTGCCATCGACTGCAGCCGCCCGGGCACCAGGCCGCGGCCGCCGGTCGAGCCGATCACCAGCGCGCAGATCAGGCCGACCGAGACGACCATGAACAGCGACGAGTTGGTGAAGGCGATCTCGTGGCCGCCGATCTTGCCGATGGTGAAGAGCGGTTTGATTGCGAACTGATGGATCGGATCGGCCATGACCGGTTCGGTCCTATTTGCCTGCTTGCGCGGCCGGAGGATCCGGCGCGCCGGTTAATCCTTGCGTTCGATCGTGCTGTCCGGAACGCCTCCGGACACCACCCCCGCCGAGCGCATCACGTTGAGGACGCCGGCCGCGAAGCCGAGCAGCAGCAACACGATCAGCCCCCATGGCGACGTCCCGACCAAACGGTCGATCAGCCAGCCGAGCCCCGCGCCGACGAGCACTCCGGCCACGAGCTCCGTGGAGAGCCGGAAGCCGCGCGCGATCGCCGATGCATCGGCATGAGATCGAGAGGGACCCGGTTCAGGAGAACGGCCCGGACCGACCTGGTCCAGCCGATGACCGAGACGCTCAAGCCTCGCGGAGAGAGCGGCCTCGTCGCCTGGTTGGGATCCCTGATCGCCTTTGCCGCGTGTGTCGTCGGACATTCTCTCGACACCCGCAAAAAGCAAGGAAATCCGGGTGTTTTCCCGCCCAGCCCCGAAGCCGCGCGGACCATACTGACGGCCCCCCACCGTGTCAAGAATCGGCCACCATTGTGCAAGGGCTTTTAAGTTCTTGGAGTGGCTTGGAAATTCGCTCGCTGCGATCGTGTCGCAGGGGCGTGTCGCAGCCATGCGTTTGCACTGCGGGAGCTTTACGCCGCGTCGGCTGAGTCCCGCGGCGCCTTGGCGACGCCGCAAAGCGCTCCCATCTCGTTTGGGTTCGCTTGCCGGAGGTGATCATGCGTGCGCTTCCAATCGTGCTCGTCGCAGTTCTGGGTATCGCTGCGTTGCCTGCCGTCGCGCAGGTCCCCGACAGCGAGAACGGCCGCTACAGTTTCCATCAGGTCTCGGAAGGCATGCTGCGGCTCGACACCCGCACGGGCCAGGTCTCGCTCTGCGCCAAGCAGGCGAGCGGCTACAATTGCACGGCCGTGCCCGACGACCGCCTCGCCATGGAGAACGAGATCGCGCGCCTGCAGCGCGAGAACGGCACGCTCAAGAAGGAGATGCTCGCGCGCGGCGTGCCGCTGCCGGGCGGCGTCTCGGGCGATACGACAACGTCCTCGCGCGAGTTCAGTCTGCGCATGCCGCTGCCGAGCGACGCCGAGATCGACCGCATGATGAGCGTCTTCGAGAAGATGTGGCGCCGTCTCGTCGACATGGTGAAGAGGGAAGAGAACAAGATCTGAGCCGCGTCACGCGTCGAGACGCTGCACCAGATACGCCTCGATGCGCGCCAGCGCCTGGCGTCCGAGCGTGCTGGGCAGGTTCACCAGCGCATGGGCCCCGCCCGGATAGATCTGCAGCTCCGTCTCGTTGCCGGCCGCGAGCCAGCGCGGCGCCATGAACAGCGTGTCGTCCAGCAGCGCGTCGCGCGTGCCGATGGTGAAGATCGCGGGCGGCAGACCTCGCAGATCGGCATGGATCGGCGAGACATCGGGGTCGCGCAGATCGCCGCCGCGCGCCAGGAAGTTGGTGACGAACCGCTCGATGTCGGGCGTGTTGAGCACCAGCTTCTCGTCGCCAAAGCTGCGCGCGCTCGGCGTCAGCGCGAGATCGAAGCAGCCGTAGCTGAGATTGGCGGCCGCGAAGGGTGACAGCCGATGCCGGTCGCGTAGCCGTACCAGAGTCACGACCGCGAGATGCGCGCCGGCCGATTCGCCGCCGATGCCGAAACGTGTCGTGCCGAACCGCTGTGCGCCTTCGCGCGCGAGCCAGAGCGCAACGGCTTCGCAGTCGTCGGGAGCGGCCGGATACGGATCCTCGGGCGCGAGGCGATACTCCACCGACACGGCCGCGATGCCCTTGTCGGCCAGGCGCTCGAGCCGCGGATCTTGCTGGTCGGCGCCGCCTTGCACCCAGCCGCCGCCATGGATGTGCAGATAGACGCCGCGCGGTTTCTCGGGCGCGATCACCCGCAGCGTCAGCGGCCCGCCTGGCCCCTCGATCGTCACGGTCTCGGCGCGCGGCGACTTCGGCGCCGCCGGGAACGCGCCAATTCCCTGGGCGCGCCGCGCGCGTACCTCCTGCACGCTGAGGCCCGGCGGCTCGGCGTCCATGCGCGAGATGATGGCGGCATTCAGGGCCTGGGTCTCGGCCGAAATGGCCGCAGGATCGAAGACGGCGGGATCGATGCAAAGGCGCATGGCAACCGGGCTGACGTGAGCGGGGCCGGGATCAGAGCCGATGCGCGGCGGCGGGTCCAGCCCGGGTTTGCATGACGGACCCGAGCCCAAACGAATCGGCGCGCGAGATCCGAATGACGGGCTCCCGCGCGCCGCCAGCCCCCCAGCTGGTCGGTAACCTCGGCGGCGGACAGGGTCGCGACCGTCGAGGTGTTCCGCACCCTAGACTCGCGGGAGACGTGCGGCTGCGCAACACCCAAACGGGTGTTGACGGCCTGCCAAGCCGCGGAATTTGTGTCAGATTCAGTCATGGCCGGCAGACTTCAGACCGTTCGCAGCATCACGCCCCAGACGATCGCGACTGCCGAGCTCCGCGTCGACACGCCCGGCGCGGGCTTTACCGACATCACGCGCGAGGTCGCGGCCTTCCTCACCGAAGCCAAGGCGCAGGATGGCGCGCTCTTCGCCTATCTGCGGCACACCTCGGCCTCGCTCGTCATCCAGGAGAATGCCGATCCGGACGTGCAGACCGATCTGCGCACCGCGCTCGATCGCCTCGCGCCGGAGAATGCGGGCTGGGTGCACGACACCGAGGGACCGGACGACATGCCGGCCCACGTCAAAGCCATGTTGAACGGGGTGTCCCTGCACGTCCCGGTCGCCGACGGAAAGCCTCGCGCTCGGCACCTGGCAGGGCATCTATCTGGCCGAACACCGCGCGCGGCCGCATCGCCGCGAGGTGATTCTCCAGTTCATCGGCAGCCGCAAGGGTTAGCGCCTCGCGCGCCGCAAGCTCCGCGTCTCAGTTCAGCCTTGCCGCGAGTCACGCACCGTTCGGGCGAGCCAGAACAGCGTCACCGCGAACACGATCATGGCGGCCTGGATCGGCAAATACAGGCTCAGCGGCAACTCCAGCGCGGGCACCTGGATCTTCTCCAGCGCCTTGGCGAAGGTGTTGACCACGAAGAAGAATGCGAGCCAGCAGCTGAACATCACCAGCATGAGGTTCTTGAACCTCGCCCAGTGATCGAAGAGATAGACATTCCGCATCGGTCCTGCCCTCGTTCATCGGGGGTCTGCGAACCGAAAAACGGCTCGAACCCCCAGAAGGTTTCGAACCAGCCGCGGAAGCATCGCCCGCATGCGCCGATCGGGGAGGCCGTTCGGCCGGCCGCGAGCAGTCCGCGACCACAGGGCAACCTGGCCCTGCTGAGCGAAAAGTCTGCGCCCAGAGGGTTAACGAGAGCTAACCAGTGGAACTCGGGAGACTACCTAGGGTAAGGCGGCCCGGGACATCGCGGGCTTGGACACGTTTCGCCCGGGTCACTTCGGCAGGAACGAGAACAGCAGCGCCGCCATCCACATGAAGATCGAGATGCCGGAGGTCCACATCGCGAAGGTGAGATAGGTGTCGCGCAGCACCGTCGAGGTCGCCCATTGAGCATAGGCCTCCGGCGGCCGGAAGTCCTTGGGCAGGTAGAGCCACATTTCGGTCCTGCGGTGGTCCTTGGTCAGCGCCTCGCGCGACTTGATGATCAGGACCACGGCCATCAGCGTGGTCAGGATGCCGCCGGCCTGGAAAGACGAGCGGACATTGAACGACAGGCCGATCATCACGCAGAAGATCGCGAGGGAAGCAAAGCCGCAGGCGCGCAGAACCGTCTCGAACGCGACGCGGCGCATGTGCTCCATGAAGTCGCCCCAGGGTGTCCTGATCAGTTCCGGCCCAGCGGGGCGTATAATGAATGCCGTTCCGGCGCCGATACAGTCACAGCCGCGTGTGCGGGCGGCGCTGCCGCGATCTGATCGCTGGGCGCCGGGTCCCGGAAAATCAGCGAAGAGGCAGAGAAGAGGACCGCCGTGGCGGCGGCCGTCCTGGCGAAGCGTAGCAGCAGATGGCGCAAGGTATCCCGCGCCTGCGGAGGGTCCGGCGTGCCGTGCTCGGAATTCTTCAGGAGCTTCCAGGCCTCGACATGCGTGATGCGCTCATCGGTGAGTCGGCCGGCGCGCATCATCAGCACGATGGCATAGAGCAGGGCCACATTGGCGCCGATACCGAAGGCGAGCCATGGCAGGAAGCTGAACCCGACCATGAGGGTCGCGGTCCCGAGCGCGATGAAGCCCGTATCGCGGGCGAGCGTGAAGAAGGCGATGCGCCGGAACGGGTCCATGGCGTCAACTCCGCTGCGATACCGGGCGTCCCTTGCCAAACCCGCTGTCGGCGCGCCAGTTCCAGCACGGTCCAAATATAGCGTGCTGTCAGTGGCGACTTCACGGCCGATCCGGCGGCGTGCGCGCCAGACGTGTGCGCTTCCGTGCGGGCGCGTCAGAGGCCGTGGGTGAAGAAATTGCCGATCGCCGGGATCGTCAGGATCGCGGTGCCGGCGAGCCAGATCCACAGCGAGGTGTCGGAGGAGTCGTCCTTCACGCCGGACAGTCGCTCGTAGATCGCGGCCGGTATGCCGCCGACGATCACGGTGGCGGTCGCCAGCATGAGCGAGGCGAAATAGACGATCAGCGGCTGGCTGCCGAACAGCGGCACCGCCATGAACATGTTGGAGAAGATGAAGGCGATCGCCCGGTATGGGCTGAACATGCCGTTGATCATGCCGAAGAAGGCGATGCCGATATAGTAATACTGGCGGCTCATGAGCCTGCGCCCCTCGCCGCGACGCCGGCGACCAGAACGAACAGGCCGACCCGCAGCCAGAACAGCCAGACGACGCCGAACAGCCAGATCACCACCGGCGCCGCCGCCTTCGGGGTTACGTGTGCGACCACCGCGACGACCGGATCGGTCACGCGCACGAAGAAGCGCCAGATGTAGTTCTGCGACTCCGGCGGGACCATGATCCCGAGCAGCACACGCCCGAGCAGCGTGTACATGAGGATCGCCAGCACATAGTCCGGCAGTTGGTAGAACCAGAACGTCATGAGAGTGGAGCTATGGCTTGCCCGTGACGGGCGCGAGGATGGCGGGCCGGTGCGCGCCCGGCAAGACAAAAGCGGGGTCCCGAAGGACCCCGCTTCCGACCGACCGGCACTGCCGATCAGGTCTTCTCTTGCAGCACGGTCCGGCCGCGGGGCTTGCGGATCTCGTCGATGAGACTCTGCATCTCACGCGACGGCTCCTTGCCCATGAGGCTGACCACGATCATCACCAGGAAGCCGAACGGCATGCCCAGCAGACCGCACGCGATGTTGGTGAGGCCGAACCAGCCCACCTTCGAGGCGAGCGGGTTGGCGGCCGTCGCCGGCACATCTGCGAGCCACTTCGCGTCGGCCATGACCTGCGCGACGTTGACGATCGGTGCGCCGGTGACCGGGTTGGTCAGCGCCGACATGCCGAAGTAGCTCACGCCCGCCTGCGGGAAGTACCGTGTGACGATCAGGTAGAACAGGCACAGGCCGAAGCCCGCGATCATGCCGGCGATCGCGCCGGTCGTGGTCGTGCGCTTCCACCAGATGCCCATCACCAGCGCCGGGAAGTTGCCCGCCATGGCAAGCGAGAACGCCCAGCCCACCATCGCGAGAATATCCGCAGGCCTTGTAGCGGCCAGCGCTGCCGAGAGCACGGCCACGATGATGAGCAGCACGCGCGCCACCACCAGCCGGCGGGCCGTCGGGGCGTTCGGGTCGATCATCTTGTAGTAGACGTCGTGGCTGAGCGCGTTGGCGATGGCGAGCAGCAGGCCGTCGGCGGTCGAGAGCGCCGCCGCGAGACCGCCGGCCGCGACCAGGCCCGAGATCACGTACGGAAGTCCCGCAATCTCCGGCGTGGAGAGCACGATCACGTCCGTATTGATCACGAAGTCCTGCAGCCGGACGACGCCCGGATGACCCGCGATCGCCTTACAGGCGGCGAGCACGGAAGCCGGATCGACGGCGTTCTTGCCGCAGATCTGGATCAGCCCGAGCTGGCCCCACTGGAACAGCCAGGGCCGGATCTGCTCGAGATCGCGACCGATGATGTTGGTGTACACCTCCAGCTTCGAGAACGCCGCATAGGCCGGCGCCGAGAAGTAGAGCAGGAAGATGAACAGCAGCGACCAGCCCACCGAGATACGCGCTTCACGCACGCTCGGCGTCGTGAAGTAGCGCATCAGGATGTGCGGCAGCGATGCCGTACCCACCATCATGCAGAAGATGATCGCGAAGAAGTTGAGCGGACTGTAGTTGATGAACGGCGAAATGTGCGGTTTGAGGGCCGCCGCCGTTGCCAGGTTTTGCTGCAGCATCGCCCCTTCGCGCGCCGTGATGTCCGCGATCGCCTGGCCGTAGGTGAGCTGGGGAATCGGGATCCCGTACTTCTGGGTCGAAAGGATCACGATCGGCACCAGGTAGGCGATGATCAGCACGATGTACTGTGCGACCTGCGTCCAGGTGACGGCGCGCATGCCGCCCAGCATCGAGCAGAGCAGGATGCCGGCAAGGCCGACGAACACCGCGACCTCGAACTTCATGCCGAGGAAGCGCGACGCGATGATGCCCGTGCCGTAGATCTGCGCGGTCACGTAGGTGAACGAGCAGCACACCAGCACGACCACGGCGAGGAAGCGGGCGAAGTTGCCGCCGAACCGGAACGCCATGAAGTCGGGGACCGTGTAGGCGCCGAACTTGCGCAGATACGGGCCGACCAGGATCGACACCAGCACGAAGCCGCCGGTCCATCCGAGCACCCAAGCGAGCCCGTCATAGCCGAGCAGGAACAGCGTGCCCGCCATGCCGACGAAGGACGCCGCCGACATCCAGTCGGCGCCGGTCGCCATGCCGTTGTAGAAGGCCGGCACCGAGCGGCCCGCCACGTAGTATTCGGAAATCTGCATCGTGCGCGACATCACGCCGATCACCGCGTAGACCGCGAGCGTGAAGAACACGAACAGATAGCCGATCACCTGGTTCGAGACGCCGACCCGCTCGAGAATCGCGAGCAGGATCACGAAGGCGACGAAGCCGCCCGTGTAGGTCCCGTAGATGCGCCCGAGATTGGCGAGGAAGTCCGAAGATCCTGAGGATTGTTGCGTTGCCATGATGGTTTCTCCCTCAGTCGTCTTCAGCGACGCCGTGCTCGCGATCGATCCGGTCTTGCTGCTTCGCGAACACGAAGAGCATGACGACGAACACGATCAACGAACCTTGCGCGGCCATATAGAAGCCGAGCGGGAAGCCCAAGACCGGAATCGTGATCTTGTTGAGCGGAACGACGAACATGTGAATGATGTAACCGAAGAAGAACCAGATCCCGAGATGCGTGAGCATCAGTCGAGTGGTCCGACTCCAGTGTGCAGCATCGTTTGAGTCCTGCACGGCCCGTGCCCTCCTTGGCGGTGCGGCCGCGCTTGCGTGGCGCGGATCCGCACGAGTGGTCTGTGAGAGGGGCGCCGCCCGACAGGACGCCTGGCCTTGAGCCCCCATTCCCACGCCGGCGTTCCCGCTCTGTGGGCGGGCTGAGACGGCGTTTATGGAAAATTAACACCGTGACCCTGGGTCGCCTTATAAGACTTTCGGCCTAGAACACAGGTTTTGCCTTTGAAGCCACTGGCTTTTTGCGATGCAGCACGAGACGGATATGCGTAAAAGACTGAGAGCGGCTCTCCCTTGGCCCTTGAAAAGCGCACGCCCGCACCCGTCGGGGGATTTGCTAGCGCGGCTTGCGTGCCGCATCCGTGGCCTCGATGATGCCGCGCTTGACGAGCCGTTTGGCCGCACGGCACATCGATCCAAAGTGAGGTCGAACGCTTGAGCGACACGTCCTACCGCCTGATCATCGCGGATGATCATCCACTGTTTCGCGGCGCGTTGCGCGAGGCGGTCTCCGGCCTGCTGGCCGGCGCCGAGATCGCCGAGGCCGGGTCCTTCGACGACGCCGCGGCCCTGCTCGACAAGGGCGGCGAGGTTGACCTCGTGCTGCTCGATCTGAGCATGCCGGGGGTGCGCGGCTTCTCGGGCCTGATGTATCTGCGCGCGCAGTATCCGAGCGTGCCCGTGGTGGTGGTCTCGGCCAACGACGATCCGGCCGTGATTCGCCGCTGCATGGATTTCGGCGCCTCGGGCTTCATTCCGAAGACGCTCGACGTCGAATCGATGCGCGCCGCGATCTCGCGCGTGCTGGAAGGCGGCGTGTGGACGCCGCCCGATGTGGACCTCGCGGGCCGCGCCGATGCCGAGACCGCCGATCTGATGGGGCGCCTCGCGACCCTGACGCCGCAGCAGGTGCGCGTGCTGATGATGCTGTCGGAGGGCCTGCTCAACAAGCAGATCGCCTACTCGCTCAATGTTTCCGAGGCGACCGTGAAGGCCCACGTCTCGGCCATCCTGCAGAAGCTCGGCGTCGAGAGCCGCACCCAGGCCGTGATCGCGGCCGCCAAGATCGAGATCGGCCAGTGGCCGCAACCCGCCGCCAGCGGCGGGTGAAGGCGCTTCGGGCTACTCCGCCGCCGCGACCCGGTGCACGCGCCACTGCGCCAGCAGCGCGCGCAGCGCGGCGGGCTTCACGGGCTTGTTGAGCACCTGGATGTCGCGCGCGCGCGCTTCCTCGCGCACATGCGGGCTGCGGTCGGCCGTGATCAGGATCGCGGGCAGGTCGTGGCCGAAGCGGGAGCGCAGCTCGGTGATCGCGTCGATGCCGTTGCCCTCGTCGAGGTGATAGTCGACCAGCAGCCCGCTCAGCACCGGTTTCGTCTCTGCGAGAGCCGCGAGCGACGAGGCGAGGTCGGCGGCCTTGTACACGCGGCAGCCCCAGCCCCCGAGCAGCGTCTCCATGCCGTCGAGGATCTTCGGCTCGTTGTCGATGCACAGCACCGCCATGCCCGCGAAGTGACCGGCCTCGACGCGCTGCGGCTCGCGTGTCTGCTGCACGGGGCTCGGCTGCGCGCTCGCGATCGGCACCGTGATCGAGAACTGCGAGCCCTTGTCGGGCGCGGAATGCAGATCGATCCTGTGATCGAGCATGCGTGCGATGCGCTCCACGATGGAGAGTCCGAGGCCGAGCCCGCGCGCCACCTTGGCGCCCTGGTCGAGGCGCTGGAATTCCTTGAAGATCACCCGCTTCTTCGACGGCGGGATGCCGAGCCCGGTGTCGTAGACGTCGATGCGCAGACGGCCCTTCTGCCGGCGACAGCCGACCAAGACCTTGCCCTGCGGCGTGTACTTGACCGCGTTTGAGACGAGGTTTTGCAGCAGCCGGCGCAACAGCCGCCGGTCCGAGCGCACCGGCAGCGAGCACGGCACGAAGACGAGCTCGAGACCTTTCTCGCGCGCGAGCGGCGCGAACTCCACCTCGAGCTGGCGGAACAGGTCGTTGATCCGCATCGAGCTGATCTCGGGCTTCAGCGCGCCGGTGTCGAGCCGCGAGATGTCGAGGATCGCGCCCAGGATCTCCTCGATCGCTTCTAGCGACGCATCCACATTGCCGACGAGCCGCGCGTCCTCGCCCGTGCCCTGCCGCTCGACCAGGCTCGTCACGTAGAGCCGTGCGGCGTTCAGCGGCTGCAGGATGTCGTGGCTCGCGGCGGCGAGGAAACGCGTCTTCGACACGTTCGCTTCGTCCGCGTCCGCCTTGGCGCGACCGAGCGCGGCGTTCAATCGCGTCAGCTCCTCGGTGCGCTCCTTGACGCGCCGTTCCAGATTCTCGTTGGCCCGTTCCAGCGCGTCGGCGGCTTCCACGCTCGCCGTGATGTCGGTGAGCGTCGTGACGATGCCGCCGTCCGGCATCGGATGCACGCGCGCCTCGATGACGAGGCCGCCCGGATGGCGCTCGAGAAGCGGCCCTGCGCCCGAGAGATAGTGGTCGAGCCGCTCGCGCACGAGATCGTCCGCCGGCCCCGGCCCGAGCGCGCCCTGCGCCGATCGGGCGCGCAGGATCTCGTCGAGGCCGATGCCGACGCGCACCATGGCGGGCGGCAGCGCCAGGATCTCGCCGTAGTGCCGGTTCCAGCAGACCAGGCGCAGCTCCTTGTCGAACACCGCGATGCCCTGGCGCACATGATCGAGCGCGGTCTGCAGGATCTCGCGGTTGTACTGGATCGCCGCGTTGGCGTCGTCGAGCAGCTTGAGCGCCGCCTTGGTGGAGACGTTCCGTTTGCGCAAGAGCAATGACAGCACCAATCGCGACGAGGCGGTGCCGATCGCCGAGGCGAGCAGATGCTCGGCGTAGCGCAGCAGATGGAAGTCCGCCTCCTGCTTCGGATCGGTGCCGATGCCGCGCGTCGCCGCGAAGCTCTCGAACGAGGTGCGCGTGCGCTCCTCGCCGAGATAGCGCGCGACCGTCGAGGTGAGCTCCTCGACCGTCACCGATGAGCGCCACAGCCGGAAGCTCGGCGTCATCGGATCGAGCCCGGACGGCACGAACAGGTTGGCCTGCAGCCGCTCGATCGAGGTCGGCGCGCGCGCGAGCGAGAACATCACATAGGCGAGCATGTTGAGCGCCAGGCTCCAGGTGACGCCGTGCACCAGCGGCGGCATGTCGAGCCCGAGCAGTCCTTGCGGCCGCAGCCACGCGATCCCGAGCGGTCCCTGGTTCAGCACCGTCGAGCCGATCAGGCCGGCATCGATAAAGCTCGGCAGCAGCAGCGTGTAGAGCCAGGTGAGGATGCCGACCGTCATGCCCGCCATGGCGCCCATCGCGGTGCCGCGCCGCCAGATCAGCCCGCCGAAAAAGGCGGGCGCGAACTGCGCCACCGCGGCGAACGAGAGCAGGCCGATCGAGGCGAGCTGCGCGTCGCCCGCCGAGCGGTAATACATGTAGGCGAGCACCAGGATGACGAAGATCGCGACGCGTCGCACCATCAGCAGCAGAGCGCCGACGTCGCGCTTCGCCAGCAGAGTGGCGCGCCGCTGCAGCACCAGCGGCATCACGATGTCGTTCGACGCCATGATGGCGAGCGCCACCGTCTCGACGATCACCATCGCGGTGGCGGCCGAGAGCCCGCCCACGAAGGCCGCGAGTGTGAAGATGTGAGAGCCCGCATGCAGCGGCAGCGCCAGCACGAACATGTCGCTGTCGACGCTGCCCTTCGGAAAGATCAGCAGGCCCGCGATCGCGATTGGCACCACGAACAGGTTGATCAGCACGAGATAGAGCGGGAACAACCAGGCGGCGCGCCGGATCTCAGCCTCGCTGTTGTTCTCGACCACCGTGACGTGGAATTGCCGCGGCAGCAGCAGGATCGCGACCGTCGAGAGCAGGATCATCGCGAACCATGTCGAGAGCTTCGGCTCGCGCGTCAGGATCGCGGCGGTCTCGGCCCGCTCCATCGCCTGCCGGAACAGCGCGGCCGGTCCGTCGAACATCCAGAAGGTCACGAAGGCGCCAACCGCCACGAAGGCGACGAGCTTGACCAGCGACTCGGTCGCGATCGCCAGCATCAGGCCGTCCTGATGCTCGGTGGCGTCGATGTGCCGCGTGCCGAACAGGATCGCGAAGGCCGCCATCGAGAGCGCGACGAACAGCGCGATGTCGCCGAGCACCGGCTGCATGCCGCCCGGGCTCGCATTCAGGTGCACCAGCACGGTGCCGAGCGAAGCCGAGACCGCCTTCAGCTGCAGCGCGATATAGGGGATCGTGCCGAGAATCGCGATCAGCGCCACGGTCGCGGCCACCGCCTGGTGCTTGCCGTAGCGCGCCGCGATGAAGTCGGCGATCGAGGTGATGTTCTGCGCCTTGGCGAGCCGCACGACGCGCACCACCAGCGGCGCCGCCAGGCCGATCATCAGGATCGGGCCGATATAGATGGTGAGGAAGTCGTAACCGGTGCGCGAGGCGAGACCGACCGAGCCGAAGAAGGTCCAGGACGTGCAGTAGATCGCGAGCGAGAGCGGAAAGATCAGCAGGCGCGTGCGCCGGCCGCTCTCGCGCAGCCGCAACCGATCGCCCCAGCTCGCCACGACGAAGAGCAGGCCGATATAGCCGAGCGCAACCGCGATCACGACCCAGCCTTGCAGCATGGCGCCTCCTGGGCCACCTTGTCGGCCGGGATCCGGCCTCTTTCGGGTCACTATATCAATCTCGCCGCGCCGCGAGGGGCCTTTTCGCATCGTCCCGGCGCCGCATCAGGTTCCGCGGTTAACGCGGCTTCGGAGGACCCATGGGGTTCCTGGACTACTTCCGCCGTCCGCCGGCGATCCGCGATACTGCCGCGCTCGCGGACTTCATCGACCGGCAGGCCGCCTTCCTGGTGCAGAAGGGGATCTACGAATACGCGCGCGCCCGCGCGGGCCGCTTCTCGCACGTGATGTTCACCGAGCAGGCGTTCCTCGAGCGGGTCAACCGCTCGCGCTGGCAGGCCTTTCCGATGGGCCTCGCCATGGTGGCCGAGATGGTGGAGGGCCAGCTGCGCCCTGCCGCGGGCGAGGACCGGCGCGCCCTGCTCGAGGCCTTGAGCGCTCTCGTGCTCTCGGTCTTCGACCGCTACCCGCGGCCGCCCGAGCTCGACGAGGCGACCTGGCGCCAAGGACGCGAGGAGCTGCAGCGCTGGCTCGCGCAGATCGGCACCCATCCGGTTAAGCCCGTGAAGGACATCCCCGAATCCTTCGTCGAGCGCTACTTCGCGCTGATGCCCGTACACGAGCGGATGCTTACCGCCGATCAGCCGACCACGCTCAGCTATCTCAAGCTCACGCTCATCAACTTCCACGACGAGCTTGCCAGGCGCATGGACGCAGCCGAGATGGTCACGGCATTGCGCGCCGGAGCACGCTAACGGAGCGATCGCGCCATGGCGGTGGGCAATGCGACGCCGCTCATCGCGCTCGACGCGGTGGTGATCGACAGCGAGACCACGGGGCTCGATCCCGCCAAGGCCCGGCTGGTGGAGATCGCCGCGGTGCGCATCGCGGGCGGACGGCTCGACGTGGAGAAGCCGTTCCGACGTCTCGTGCGACCAGGCGAGCCGATCCCGGCGAGCGCGAGCGCCATTCACGGCATCGACGATGCGGCGGTCGCCGATGCACCGGACTTCGCCGCGGTCTGGCCGGCGCTGCAGGACTTCATCGGCGGCGCCGTGGTGATCGGCCACACGCTCGGCTTCGATCTCGCGGTGCTGCGCGAGGAATGCGCGCGCGCCCGCATCGGGTGGCATCGCCCGCGCAGCCTCGACACGCGGCTGCTCGCGCAGGTGATCGAGCCCAACCTCGCGGGCTTCACGTTGGAGCAGCTCGCAGCCTGGCTCGGCGTCGCGATCGAGGGGCGCCACTCGGCGTCGGGCGATGCGCTCACCACCGCGCGCATCTTCCTCGCCATGCTGCCGCGGCTGCGCGCCGGCAACATCCGCACGCTCGCCGAGGCTGAGCAGGCCTGCCGCGCGCTCACCGATGTGCTGGAGCAGCAGCATCGCGCCGGCTGGGTCGAGCCCGTGGCATCGCCTGCGCGCCGCGATGCCGAGCAGGTGCTCGGCCGCATCGACAGCTATCCGTATCGCCATCGCATCCGCGACCTAATGAGCGTGCCGGCGAAATTCATTCCCGAGCAGTCGACGCTCGGCGATGCGCTCGCGCTGCTGATGCGCGAACGCTGCTCCTCGGTCTATCTGCGCGCCACCGGCGATGCCGAGCATCCGCGCCCGGCCGACACCGGCATTCTCACCGAGCGCGATATTCTGCGCGCGCTCGCCGAGCAGGGCGCCGGCGCGCTCGACCTGCCGGCCGCGCGCTTCATCAGTCGCCCACTCGCCACCGTTCCGGCCGACGCCTTCGTGTATCGGGCGATCGGCCGCATGAGCCGCATGCGCGTCCGCCATCTCGGCGTCACCGACGAGGCGGGCCGCGTGATCGGCGCCCTCTCGCAGCGCGACCTGTTGCGCCTGCGCGCCGAGGGCGCGGTCTCGCTCGGCGTCGAGATCGACGATGCGCCCGACG
>JAEYAU010000151.1 GCA_023404705.1 Pseudomonadota bacterium | reverse complement strand
CCGTGCTGTCCACCGGCGCCGACAGCGGCTCGCGCGGCAGCACCAGATAGACCGGCCCGCGCGGCGAGGTCATCGCGACTTCGTGTGCGCGCGCGACCATGTCGGCGACTTGCCCCGGCATGCGCAGCTCGTAGTCCCACTTCACGAGCTCGCGCACCATACCGGCCTGGTCGAACATCTCCTGCGCCCAGTGGATCGGCCGGCTGCGCGAGCCGAAGCTGCCGCGCTCGGTGATCGGCGTGCGCCCCGCCGCGAGCAGCAGCGGCACGCGCTCGCGCGCGAGGTTGGTCAAATTGTTGATCGTGTTCGCGGTGCCGACATTGACGTGCACCATCACGGCCTGCGGCCGCCCCGTCATCAGGAACGCGCCATGCGCCATCGCGACCGCGAGGTTCTCGTGCGGCACCAGCACGGGCCGCGGCATGCGGTTGGCGCCCCGCGCGTAGGCTTCCACGATCGGCGGGAAGTCGGTGCCCGGATTGGCGAAGAAGAAATCGACGCCGTGCTCCGCGAGCGAGCGCAGGAACACCTCGCCCGCGATCGGGGCCGGATGGGCGGTCACGTGGCTTGCTCCCGGCGGGCCACGTTATTGGCCTTCCTTGATGCCCTTCTCGCGGAAATAGGCGACGGCGCCGTCGTGATAGGGCACGTCCACCTTGGTGAACAGCCGCTCCTGCGCCATCTGCCGGAACAGCGGCTGGCCGGTGGCGAGCATGTCCTTGTTCTCGGCGACCAGCTGCGTGATCTGCTTGATGCGCGCGGCCGGCAGATCGGCGTTGGCGAACAGCGTGTAGTCGTAGGCCATGGTGGTGATCGGCTCGCGCACGCCCGCGAGGTTGGGCGCCGGCTGCACCTTCACCATATAGGCGGTGCGGAAATGCTTCTGCAGTCCGGCCACGGCTTCGGGCGTCTCCTCGAGCGGC
Source organism: Pseudomonadota bacterium (assembly GCA_023404705.1). Classification (GTDB taxonomy): domain Bacteria; phylum Pseudomonadota; class Alphaproteobacteria; order Rhizobiales; family Xanthobacteraceae; genus FEB-22. The sequence goes on along the minus strand of JAEYAU010000151.1, from coordinate 10,777 downwards.
AGCCAGCGGATGCCGACCGCGGCGTCCGCCTCGGCCGGCTTCGGCCCGCCGATCGCGAACGTGGTCGCATCCACGCGTCCCGCGATCAGGTCGTCCACGCCGCGCACCAGGTTGGGCACCAGCACGGGCTGCACGTCGTTCGCGGTGAGCCCGCTGGTCGCCAGCATGGCGTCGACCGTGAGTTTGATCACTTCCTGGCTCGTGAAGCCGTAGGCGACACGCTTGCCCTTCAGGTCCTTCACGGTCTTGATCGGCGAGTCGTTGCGCACGAACAGACCGACGCGGATCGGGAACAGCACCGCCAGTGTGCGCAGCTTCTTGTTCGGCCGCTTGTCGAAAGTGCCGACGCCATGGAACGCGTCGTAGAGCTCGAGCGAGTTGCAGAAGCCGATGTCGATCTCGCCCGAGTCGATCAGCGGGATCATGGTGCCGGTGCCGCTCGAGGGCTGCACGCGCGCCTGGATGTTGCCTTTCTCGGTCAGCACCTTGGCGACTGCGGCGCCCATCGCATAAGTTATCGTGCCTTGCGGGCTGGTGCCGAGGCCGACCGGTTGCGCCTCCGCGCCGCTCGCCATGAGCGCGCCGCCGAGCATGATGCCGAGAAGCAGCTTTTTCACGTGATCCTCCGCCCGATTTCTGTTGTTCTTGTCGTTGTTGGTTCGTTGTTGCCGAGTCCTACTCGACGGACCTGCAGCTTACAACAGCCCGCGCGGTCCACGACATTGGGCAGCCCGCCACCGCAACGTCCGAATGTCCGGATATTTCATGATTTCGCAACAACCGATCTTCCGTGTCGAAGCCGAGCTCGCCGACATCCTGCGGTTCGGCGCAACGCCCTATGGTGAGCGCCGCGTTATCAACATTCTGGGCGGGCGCGTGCAGGGACCGCGGCTCACGGGCCGCATCCTGCCGGGCGGCGCCGACTGGCAGGTCATCCGCACGGACGGCGTCGCCGACATCCAGGCGCGCTATACCATCGAGACCGATGCGGGCGCCTACATCCTGGTGAACAGCGAGGGCCTGCGGCATGGCCCCGCCGACGTGATCGAACGCCTCGGGCGCGGCGAGCCGGTCGATCCCGCGCTCTATTATTTCCGTACCGTCATGCGCTTCGAGGCCGCCGCGCCGGAGCTCGCCTGGCTCAACAATATCCTGGCGCTCGCGCGCGGGGCGCGCGAGGCGAATGCCGTGAAGCTCGACGTGTACGAGGTGTTGTGAGCGGCCGTTGCGGCCGCTTGACCCCGCGTCAGAGAAATGTGATGACTCATAACAATCACCATCCCAACCCAATGGGCTGACACGGGAAACCCGAAATGGCGAAGCGCCCGACCGCGCTTGCGATCAAGCTGCCGGCCTCGCTCAAGGCAGAGCTGCGCGGCCACGTCGCGGTGCTCACCCTCTCGCGTCCCGAGAAGCGCAACGCCCTCGACGACACGCTGGTGCTCGGCCTCGAGGCCTTCTTCACCTCGCTGCCCGAGACCGTGAAGGCCGTGCTGATGCATGCCGCCGGCCCGCATTTTTCCGCCGGCCTCGATCTCAGCGAGCTGACCAAGCGCGACACCGAGCAGGCCGTCGCCCATTCGCGCTCATGGCATCGCGTGTTCGACCGCATCGAGTTCGGATCCGTGCCGGTGGTCTCGGTGCTGCATGGGGCCGTGGTCGGCGGCGGTCTCGAGCTCGCGGCCGCGACCCATATTCGTATTGCGGAGCGGTCCACCTATTACGCGCTGCCCGAGGGCAGCCGCGGCATCTTCGTCGGGGGCGGCGGCTCCGTGCGTCTGCCGCGCCTGATGGGCGTTGCGCGCATGATGGACCTGATGCTCACGGGCCGCACGCTCAGCGCCGAGGAAGGGCTTGCGGTCGGCCTCTCGCAATATCTGGTCGAGATCGACGAAGGTTTTGCGAAAGGCCTCGCGATCGCGGAGCGCATCGCCGCCAATACGGCCTTCACGAATTACGCGATCATGCAAGCGCTGCCGCGCATCGCCGAGCAAGACCGCGCCAGCGGCTATGTGATGGAGTCGCTCACCGCCGCGATCGCCGGCACCAACGAAGAAGCCAAGAAGCGCATGACCGACTTTCTGGAGAAGCGCGCACCGAAGGTGAAGCGCTCCTGAGCGCATCGAAGTGGGCACCGGCTTTCGGACAAGGATCATGCGCCCCTAATAAGGGAGGACGATATGGCGACCCCGCAGATCCGTCCTGACACATCGAAACGACCCATGCGCGCGGTCCGCTTCGGTCCCGTCGATGTCGTGGTCGACCATCGGCCCGAGGGCATCATCAAGCTGCGCTCGCCACACCGGCTCGGGCCCTATCCGGACAAGCTCACCGAGCGGCTCGACCACTGGGCCGCGGTGGCGCCCGATCGCGTCTTCATCGCGGATCGCGGCGCGGACGGAAACTGGCGCAAGCTCACTTACGCCGAGACGCGCACGCGCGTGCGCCGCATCGCGGCCGCGCTTCTGCAGCGCGATCTCTCGCTCGACCGCCCGATCGCCATCCTCTCGGGCAATGATCTCGAGCACGCGCTCATCAGTCTCGCGGCGCTGTATATCGGCGTGCCGCATGCGCCGATCTCGCCCGCCTATTCGCTGGTCTCTACCGATTTCGGCCGCCTGCGCCATATCGTCAATTTGCTCACGCCCGGCCTCGTCTTCGCCTGCGACGGCAATCAATATGCGCGCGCGCTCGAGGCCGTGATCCCGCCTGACGTCGAGATCGTGGTCGCGCGTAATCAGTTGCCCAATCGGCCCATGACGCTGTTCGCCGAGCTCGATGCATCCGACACCGCGGTCGATGCTGCGCATGCGCGCGTCGGTCCCGACACGATCGCCAAGTTCCTGTTCACCTCCGGCTCCACCGGCATGCCTAAAGGCGTGATCAACACGCAGCGAATGTGGTGCGCGAACCAGGAGATGATCCGCGCGTGCCTGGCCTATTTCCAGGACGAGCCGCCCGTGATCGTCGACTGGGCGCCCTGGCATCACACGGCGGGCGGCAATCACGACATCGGCCTCGTGCTCTACAATGGCGGCACGCTCTATGTGGACGAAGGCAAGCCGCTGCCCGGCGCCATCGAGGCGACGGTGCGCAATCTGCGCGAGGTCGCACCGACTTGGTACTTCTCGGTGCCCAAGGGCTTCGAGGCGCTGCTGCCTTACTTCCGCAACGACCCGGCGCTGTGCAAGACCTTCTTCAGTCGTCTCAAGGTCCTCTGGTTCGCGGGCGCGGCGCTCGGCCAGCATGTCTTCGACGAGTGGAAGGACCTCGCCTACCAGACCAGCGGCGAGGACATCCTCTTCCTCACGGGCCTCGGCTCCACGGAAACCGCGCCCTTCGCCTTCGGCCGCTTCTGGGATTCCGACAAGGCCATCAATATCGGTCTGCCGGCACCCGGGCTCGACGTGAAGCTCGTGCCGATGGACGGCAAGCTCGAGGCGCGTCTGCGCGGGCCCAGCATCACGCCCGGCTACTGGCGCGAGCCCGAGCTGACGCGACAGGCCTTCGACGAGGAGGGCTACTACCGCCTGGGCGATGGCCTGAAGTTCGACGATCCCGACGAGCCGCGCAAAGGCCTGCTGTTCGACGGCCGCATCGCCGAGGACTTCAAGCTCGGCACCGGGACGTGGGTGAGCGTCGGTCCGCTGCGCGCGCGCGTGCTGGAGCATTTCGCGCCCTACGCCAAGGACGTGGTGATCGCCGGCGCCGACCGCGAGGAGATCGCGGTGCTGGTGTTCCCCGATCTCGACGCCTGCCGCCGCCTCGCGCCCGATCTGCCGACAGATGCCGGCGTCGCGACGGTCGTCGCCGACCCCCGCGTCCGCCGCGAATTCCAGTTCCTTCTGAACACGCTCGCGAAGGCGAGCACCGGCTCGTCGAACCGTGTGGTCCGCGCGATCCTGCTCGACACGCCGCCGTCCCTCGACGTCGGCGAGATCACCGACAAAGGCTCCATCAACCAGCGCGCCGTGCTGAAGGCGAGGGCCGTGCTGGTCGAGGAGCTGTACACCGCGCCGTACGCAGCGCGCGTCATCAGCGCAGGATGAGCATGACCAACACCTCCGTTCGTCCCCGCGAAAGCGGGGACCCAGTGCGGCGAGGCCCGGACTCGCGGCCCCTGGGTGCCCGCTTGCGCGGGCACGAACGGAGTATGAAGTGCGCTGCTACGACCAATTCGCCCTATTTGACTTGAGGCAAATACCAATGACCAAAGCACTGACCGCCGCCTGGGACGATGTCTGGCTCCTCGATGGCGTGCGCACGCCGTTCGCGGACTACAACGGCGCGCTCGCGCAGGTTTCGCCCACCGACCTCGGCATCAAGGCGGCGCGTTCGGTGTTCGCGCGCGCCGGCGTGTCGCCCGACGACGTCGGCACCGTCATCGCGGGCAACATGGCGCAGGCGAGCTTTGATGTGTATTGCCTGCCGCGTCACGTCGGCCTCTATGCGGGCGTGCCGATCGAAGTGCCGGCGCATCTCGTGCAGCGTGTCTGCGGCACCGGCATCGAGGTGCTGATGCAGGCCGCCGACACGATCTCGTATCGCGGCGTCGATCTCGCGCTCTGCGTCGGCGCCGAGTCCATGAGCCGCAATCCGATCGCCGCCTATACGCATCGCGGCGGCTTCCGCATGGGGCAGGTCGAGTTCAAGGACTTCCTCTGGGAGGCGCTGCTCGATCCCGCCGCCAAGTGCACCATGGGCGACACAGCCGAGAACCTGGCGCGCCAATACCAGATCACCCGCAATGAGGTGGACGCCTATGCGGCGCGCAGCTTCGATCGCGCGCTCGCGGCGCAGAAGTCGGGCTTCCTCGCCGGCGAGATCGCGCCGGTAACGAGCGAGGAGTTCAAGCGCGAAGGGTTCGCATCGCGCGGCGTGAAGCTCTCCCGCAAGACGAAGAGCCTCGAGGCCGACACCCATGTGCGCGAGTCGCCGCTCGAAGTGCTGGCCGAGATCAAGCCGGCCTTCGGCGGCGTGCAGACCGGCGGCAATTCCTCGGCGATTGTGGACGGCGCCGCGGCGGCGCTCGTCGCCTCGTCCGATTACATCAAGCGCCAGGGCAAGACGCCGCTCGCGCGCATCGTCGCGGGCGCGGCGGTCGGCGTGCCCCCCGAGATCATGGGCATCGGTCCGGTGCCGGCCATCAAGGCCGTGCTGGAGCGCGCCGGCGTCGCGCTCGATGCGGTCGGCCGCTTCGAGATCAACGAGGCCTTCGGCGCCCAGGTGATGGCCTGCGCGCGCGCCCTCGATCTCGACGAGAACAGGCTCAATGTGAACGGCGGCGCCATCGCGATCGGTCATCCGCTGGGCGCCACCGGCGTCCGCCTCTCGGTCACGGTTGCGCGCGAATTGAAGCGGGCGGGCTTGCGCTACGGCATCGCTTCGGCTTGCATCGGCGGCGGCCAGGGCATCGCGCTGCTGGTCGAGAATCCTGACGTCTCTCCCAACAAGGCGAACTGAAGATGGACATCAAAGGACAGGCCGCGATCGTCACGGGCGGCGGCTCCGGTCTCGGCGCCGCCACCGCGATGGAGCTCGCCAAGGCGGGCGCCAAGGTCGCGCTCTTCGACGTCAATATGGACGCCGCCAACGAGCTCGCCGGCAAGATCGGCGGCATCGCGGTGAAATGCGACGTCGCGGATTCGGACCAGGCGACCGCCGCGCTGGCCGCCGCGAAGGCCAAGCACGGGGCCGCGCGCATCCTCATCAATTGCGCGGGCATCGGCATCGCCAAGCGCATCCTCGGCAAGGAAGGCCCGATGCCGCTCGCCGACTACGAGCGCGTCATCCGCGTCAACCTGATCGGCACCTTCAACATGCTGCGGCTCGCGGCGCATGATATGAGCACGCTGCCCGAGCTCGCCGATCACGAGCGCGGCGTCATCATCAACACGGCCTCGGTCGCGGCCTTCGAGGGCCAGGTCGGTCAGGCCGCCTATGCGTCCTCCAAGGGCGCGGTCGTCAGCCTCTCGATGCCGGCCTCGCGCGAGCTCGCCCAGTTCGGCATCCGCGTCTGCGCCATCGCACCTGGCATCTTCGCGACGCCCATGCTGATGGGCCTGCCCGACGAGGTGCAGCAGAGCCTCGCGGCCTCGGTGCCGTTCCCGAAGCTCCTCGGCCGCCCCGAGCAATACGCGTCGCTCGCGCGTCACATCATCGAGAACACCTACCTCAACGGCGAGGTCATCCGCCTCGACGGCGCGCTCCGCATGGCGCCGCGGTAGACACCAACGGTGCCGCACCCTCGGCGTCATCCCGGAAGCCGCGCAGCGGCTGTCCGGGATCCATATCCCCGGTGTTCGTGATGCGGACAGACAGGGGTTATGGATCCCGGCACTCGCTTCGCTCGGCCGGGATGACGGCCTCGTTTGATTGCAAGGACTGAGTTCATGCCCTACCTCTCCATCACCCGCACCGTGCAGATCGAATGGGGTCACTGCGACCCCGCCGGCATCGTGTTCTATCCGCGCTATTTCGAGATCTTCGATGCCTCGACCACGGCGCTGTTCCAGCGTGCGCTGGGCATGACCAAGTATCAGTTCACCAAGCATTACGGCTTCGCGGGCTATCCCATGGTCGACACGCGCTCGCGCTTCCTCATCCCGACGCGTTTCGGCGATCAGGTCGAGATCGAGACCTCGATCACCGAGCTCAAGCGCTCGAGCTTCCAGATCCTGCATCATCTGAAGAAGGACGGCGCGCTTTGCGTCGAAGGCTTCGAGACTCGCGTCTGGGTCGGTTACGACCCTGAGGACCCGAGCAAGATCAAGTCCCAGCCGATCCCAAGCGAGGTGATCGCGCGTCTTTCGCCGGCTTGATCGGCGCGGCGCTCTGGACGGCGCCATTCTCGGGCGCGTCGTTCACGATGCGGCGCAGCAGGTTCATGAGCTGACGGCGCCCGTCCTCGCCGAGTCCGGCCAGCAGCCGGTCCTCATGCGCCTTCAGGATCGGCTTGAGCTTGCGGATCAGCGCCTCGCCTTCGGCCGTGATGTAGAGCGCATAGGAGCGCCGGTCGCGCGCTGCCGCACGCCGCTCCGCAAGGCCGCGGCTCTCCAGCGTGTCGAGCAGGCCGACGAAGTTGGTACGCTTGATATTGAGCGCGGCGGCGACTTCGGACTGCTTCAGCCCCGGGTTGCGCTCGATCAGGACCAGCACGGCGAGCTGCGCCGGGCGGATGTCGAACGGCGCCACGACGCGAAAGAAGTCCTGATAGATGTGGACTTGCGCGCGCCGCATCGCATATCCGACGAACTCCGAGAGCATGCCGTAGTCGATCGGTTTCTCTGTCACGTGCGCACTTCGCCCACTTGGTCGCTGGGATTCTTCCCGGATCGATCGACCAGAATCCAAATTGTTATTGAACGTAACGATTTCGCTTCTATCGTACAACGGCTGCAAGACCGGCCAGGCCCGCATCCGTTGTGTTGCCGCACTTGGCTCGCTACTGTTGGTCTCACGCGCAACCAAAATGATGGCAGAGCCAATCTGCCGAGGGAGGACATCTATGACGCTCAGGACCGTCGCGCTCGGCGCAATTCTCACGCTCGTCGGCAGCGCGGCATTCGCGCAGGACAAGACCTTCGAGCTCAAGCTCTCGCACTGGGTCCCGCCCAGCCATCCGCTGCAGAAGGCGCTCGAGGACTGGGGCTCCTCGATCGAGAAAGCCTCGGGCGGCACCATCAAATATAAGGTCTTCCCCTCGCAGCAGCTCGGCAAGGCCTTCGACCATTACGACATGGCGCGCGACGGCATTGCCGATGTCACCTACATCAATCCGGGCTATCAGCCGGGCCGCTTCCCGCTGATCGACGCCGCCAATCTCCCGTTCATGATGTCGAACGCCAAGGGGGGCTCGCAGGCGCTCGACGCCTGGTATCGCAAATACGCCGCGCAGGAGATGAAGGACGTCAAGTTCTGCCTCGCCTTCGTGCACGATCCGGGCGCCATCCACTCGCGCGCCAAGAAGATCATGGTGCCGGGCGATCTGAAGGGCATGAAGATCCGTCCCGCCCACGCCACCATCGCGGCGCTCGTCACCTCGCTCGGCGGCACCAATGTGCAGGCCTCCGCACCCGAGGTCCGCGAAGCGCTCGAGCGCGGCGTCGCCGAGGCCGTCACCTTCCCGTGGGGCTCGGTGCCGCTGTTCGGCATCGACAAGGTGACCAAGTATCACATGAATGCGCCGCTCTACGTGACGAGCTTCGCCTGGGTGATGAACAAGGCGAAGTACGATCAGATGTCGGCGTCGCAGAAGAAGGTGATCGACGACCATTGCAGCAACGAGTGGGCGCTGCGCGTCGCGGCACCCTGGGCAGACTACGAGCACGCCGGCATCGCCAAGCTCAAGGCGGATCCGAACCGCGAGGTCTATGAGATCAGCGCCGCGCAGCTCGCCGAATGGCGCACCGCGGCCGAGCCGGTCGTGAAGGTCTGGGCCGAGGCCGCCAAGAAGGCCGGCCACGATCCCGACAAGGTGCTCAAGGAGCTGAAGGACGAGCTGGCGAGCCGTCAGGCCGCGTACTGAGGCAGTTGCGGGGGCGGGGGGCTGCCGTGAAGTCCAGCGGGATCGACCGCGTCATCGACGTGACTGAACGGACGGCGGGGATCTTCCTCGCCGCCATCACGGCGCTGACCTTCGTCAGCGTCTTCCTGCGCGTGTGGGGACTCGCGATCCCGGACTGGTACGACGTCTCGCGCTTGATGCTGGGCGTGACGATCTTCTGGGGCATCGCATCGACCTGTTATCGCAACGAGCACATCCAGGTGGACATCCTCTGGGAGTGGGTCGGCCCGCGCGGCAAGCAGATCGTCGATCTGATCGCGACCGCGGTGCTGCTCGCCTTTCTGCTGTTGTTCGCCTACATGCTGATCTTCAAGGTGCAGAGCGGCTACAACAGCCACGAGAGCACCTTCGACACGCGCATGCCGGTCTGGCCCTTCCACGCGCTTGCCGCCTTCGGCATCTTCCTCGCGACGCTCCTCACCATTGTCCGCTTCATTCGCATCCTGCGCGGTGACGAAACCTCGGCGCAGCGCCCGATCGAGCCCGTGCAATAGCGCATGTTCCGGCGAAGTGGACACCGGTTCGCCGATAAGAACATGCGCCAGGAATAAGTCATGTCTCAGGAAACCGTCGCGATCCTCGGCTTCGTCGTTCTGTTCGCCCTCATGTTCCTGCGCGTGCCGATCGGCATCGCCATGGGCGCGGTCGGCGTCGGCGGCTTCGCCTATCTGGCGGCCGTCAATCCGGCGCTCAATCTGCTGGCGCAGTCCCCGATCCGGGTCACCACCGACTGGGACCTCGCCATCATCCCGATGTTCATTCTCATGGGCGCCTTCGCGACCGCCGCCGGCATGAGTCGCGAGCTGTTCCATATGAGCAATGCTTGGCTCGGCCATCGACGCGGCGGCCTCGCCATGGCGACGGTCGCGGCCTGCGCCTTCTTCGCCGCCATCAACGGCTCCTCCGTGGCGACCGCCGCCACCATGACCAATGTGGCGCTGCCCGAGATGCGCCGCGCCGGCTACGATCCGGGTTTCGCTACCGGCGTGATCGCGGCTGGCGGCACGCTCGGCATCATGATCCCGCCCTCCGTGATGTTCGCGATCTACGGCGTGCTCACCGAGACCGACATCTCGCGCCTGCTCATCGCCGGCATTCTGCCCGGCATCCTGGGCGCCGCGCTCTACATGGTCGCCGTGCAGGTGGTCGGCGTCTTCCGGCCGCACCAGGTGCCGCGCGGCCCGGTGGTCCCTTGGGGTGAGCGCATCGCCTCGCTCAAGGACATCTGGGCGACGCTGCTGCTGTTCTTCTTCGTCATCGGCGGCATGTATGGCGGCCTGTTCACGGCGACCGAAGCGGCCGGCATGGGCGCGGGCGGCGCTTTCCTGATCGGCATCGCGCGCCGACGGCTGACGCTCCGGGCCATCGGAGATTGCCTGGTGCAGAGCGTGCGCACCACGGCAGCGATCTTCACCATCGTGATCGGCGCCTTCCTGTTCGGCTATTTCCTGGTCATCACCCAGACGACGCAGAACGTCACGGCCTTCATGCTGAGCCTGCCGATCGGGCCCTACGGCATCCTGGCGCTGGTCCTCCTGATGTATATCGTGCTCGGCGCCGTGATGGACGAGCTCGCCATGGTGCTGCTCACCATCCCGATCATCTTCCCCGTGATGATGCAGCTCGGCTTCGATCCGATCTGGTTCGGTGTCATCGTCGTCATGGTGGTCGAGCTCGGCATGATCCTGCCGCCGGTCGGCATGAACGTTTTCGTCATCAACTCGATTGCCCGCGACGTCCCGCTGGTCACGATCTATCGGGGCGTGATGCCTTTCGTCGCCGTCGACCTGATCCGCCTCACGCTGCTCGCCTCGTTCCCGATCATCTCGGTCTGGCTCCCGAGCAAGATGGGCTAATCCGCCCGGCGCAGCCGCAGCGCCAGCGGCAGCGCCAGCGCGCACAATGCCGCCATCGCGAGGAAGCCGCGCGCGCCGTATTCGCCATAGAGCCGGCCCGAGAGCCACACCAGCAGCGCGGTCGCGAGCCCCGGGCCGAGCGCATAGAGCGCCTGCGCGGTGGCAGCGAGCTGCGGCGGCACGCTGGCCGCGACCACGCGCATCGCCGCGAGATGCATCAGCGCGAAGGTCAAGCCGTGCAGCGGCTGGATCAGCGCCAGCGCTTCGATCGCCGCGGTCTGCGCTTCGACCCCCCAGCGCACCAGCCCCGCGGTCGCGGCGCGCCCCGCGGCGGCCCGCGCCCCCCCGCCGGTGT
>JAEYAU010000119.1 GCA_023404705.1 Pseudomonadota bacterium | reverse complement strand
CGGCCGTCCTTCGCCCAGGGCACCTATCCGGCGCGGCCGGTCACCGTCGTGGTCCCGTGGGGCGCGGGCGGCGGCACGGACGCGACCGCGCGCATCGTCGCGGCGCTGCTCGAGAAGGAGCTCGGCCAGCCGTTCAACGTGGTCAACCGGACGGGCGGCTCGGGCGTGGTCGGTCATACGGCGATCGCGACCGCGGCGCCGGACGGCTACACGATCGGCATGCTCACGGTCGAAATTTCCATGATGCACTGGCAAGGGCTGACCGAGCTGAAGCCGACCAGCTACACGCCGCTCGCGCTGATGAACGAGGATCCGCCCGGCGTGCAAGTGAAGTCGGATGCGCCCTACAAGGACGTGAAGGAGCTCGCCGAGGCGATCAAGGCGAGCCCGGCCGGCAAGTTCAAGGCCTCGGGCACCGGCCAGGGCGGCATCTGGCATCTCGCGCTGGTCGGCTGGCTGCAGGCCATGGGCCTGAAGGCCGATCACGTCGCGTGGGTGCCCTCGAACGGCGCCGCGCCGGCGATGCAGGATCTTGCGGCGGGCGGCCTCGACATCGTCACCTGCTCGGTCCCGGAAGCGCGCGCGATCATCGAGGCCGGCAAGGCGCGCAGCCTCGCCGTCATGTCGCCGCAACGCAATCCGATCTTCCCGAACGTGCCGACGCTGAAGGAGGCGATGGGCATCGACTACAGCACCGGCGCCTGGCGCGGCATCGCGGGGCCGAAGGGCCTGCCGCCCGAGATCGCCAGCAAGCTCACGGCCTCGCTCAAGAAGGTCTACGACTCGAAGGAGTTCAAGGACTTCATGAGCGCCCGCGGCTTTGGCACGGTGTGGGGCGATGCGGCCCAGTTCGCCAAGTTCATGGACGACGGCGACAAGCAGATGGGCGTCGCCATGAAGGCGGCGGGCCTCGCCAAGGCCTCCTGAACCGACCTGACCGGCGCGCCGGGCGAGCGGACTCGCCCGACAGCCGCAGGCGTCCGTGATTTGCGGCAGCGTCGAGTTCCTCTGCATGCAGCTTCCTGATCGCGTCTCTGGCATGTTCATCGCCGGCTTGGGAGCACTCGCCGCCTATGGCGGCTCGCTGCTGCCGCCGGTGCCGGGACAGCAGCTCGGTCCCAACGTGTTTCCCATGGTGGTCGGCGCCGGCCTTGTGCTGTGCGGTGTCCTGATCACCTTCGGCGTCGGCGAGCGCTTCGAGCAGGAAGCCGAGGCCGATCTCACGGCGCATTCGGCCGTGATCGAGGAGCAGCCCCACAGCGCGCTCTGGGGACTGCGCGTTCTCATCCCGCCGGCCATGCTGCTGTTCTATGCGCTGGTGTCCGAGCGGCTTGGTTTCGTGCCGACGGCCGCGATCATCGTTTTCGTGCTGGCGTGGACGCTCGGCTCGCGCCTCATCGTTGCGATCCCCCTCGCGCTCGTCTCACCGCTCGTGGTGCACCTGATCTTCGCCAAACTGCTGCGCGTGGCGCTCCCACCCGGCCTCCTGCCTCTTCCGTGGTGACCATGTCGGCAATCCTCGAAGGCTTTCGACTCGTTGCGGCGCCGGACGTGCTGACGGCCCTGCTGCTCGCTTCGCTTTACGGGCTCGTGGTCGGCTCGCTGCCGGGTCTCTCGGCCACCATGGCGACCGCGCTGCTGGTGCCCTTCACCTTCTATCTCTCGCCGCTCGCCGCCATCGCGACCATCGTGGCGGCCTCCGCCATGGCGATCTTCTCGGGCGACATTCCGGGCGCGCTGCTGCGCATTCCGGGGACGCCCGCCTCGGCGGCCTATACGGACGAAGCCTACGCGATGACGCGCAAGGGCGAAGCCGAGCTCGCACTCGGCGCAGGGCTCTGGTTCAGCGCGATCGGCGGCATCGCGGGTACGATCTCGCTGATCGTGCTGGCGCCGCCCCTCGCCGAGATCGCGCTCAGCTTCTCGACCTTCGAGTATTTCTGGCTCGCCTTCCTCGGCTTGATGTGCGCCACGCTGGTCGCGCGCTCCTCGCCCGTGAAGGCAATCGCCTCGATGCTGCTCGGCCTCTTGATCTCCTGTGTCGGCATCGAGAATCCGGGCGGCGTGCCGCGCTTCACCTTCGGCATCACCGACCTGATCGGCGGAATCGAGGTCATCCCCGCGCTGGTCGGCGTGTTCGCGGTGTCCGAGGTGATGCGCGCCATGACGTCGGCGGAGCCGCCGCCGCTGCCGCGCCGCCGCTTCAAGAGCATCATGGCTGGCCAGTGGATGTTGACGAAGAAGTATCCCTGGCCGCTCTGGCGGGGCAACATCGTCGGCATCATCATCGGTGTGCTGCCGGGCGCCGGCGCCGACATGGCGGCCTGGGTCAGCTACGCGATGTCGAAGCGCTTCTCCAAGGAGCCCGAGAAGTTCGGCACCGGGCACCCGGAAGGGCTGGTCGAGGCGGGAGCGAGCAACAATGCGAGCCTCGCCAGCGGCTGGGTGCCGTCACTGCTGTTCGGTATCCCGGGCGACACCATCACGGCGATCGCGATCGGCGTCCTCTATATGAAGGGCCTCAATCCCGGCCCCATGCTGTTCACCGAGAAGGCGTCCAGCATGTACGCGATCTACATCATGTTCATCATCGCCAACATCATCATGATCCCGCTCGGCATCCTGATGATCCGCGCCGCCGGCTACATCCTGCGCGCGCCCCGCTCCGCGGTCATGCCGATCATCGTGCTGTGCTGCGCGGTCGGCTCTTTCGCGGTGGGCAACAACCTGTTTTCCGTGATCCTGGTCGGCGCCTTCGGCGTGGTCGGTTTCGTGATGGAGCGCAACGGCTATCCCGTGGCCGCCATGGTGCTCGGCATCGTGATGGGCACCATGTTTGAGCAGAGCTTCGTGACCTCGCTGATCAAGTCGGACGGCAGCCTGCTCCCCTTCTTCCAGCGCCCGGTCTCCGCGATCCTCGCTGCCATGACCTTCGCGGCCCTGCTCTGGCCGGTCTTCATCTGGCTGCGCCGGCTCTCCACCAAGCGGCGCGCGCAAGCCGCGTGACGCAAGCGCAGGGGTCGGCTAGGTCTCAATCATGGCCGCGCGCCCGGATTCGCCCACGTTGGATGTCGCGCGTCTCGCCCGCGGCATCCGCGCGGGCGAGCGCGCCGTGCTGGCGCGTGCCATCACGCTGATCGAATCGCGCCGCGCCGACCACCAGCAGACCGCGCACCGGCTGGTGCAGGAACTGCTGCCGCAGACCGGCAAAGCGGTGCGCGTCGGCATCACGGGATCGCCCGGCGTCGGCAAGTCCACCACCATCGACGCGCTCGGGACGCATCTCACGCAAAAGGGCCACAAGGTCGCGGTGCTGGCGGTCGATCCGTCCTCGACCCGAACCGGCGGCTCGATCCTGGCCGACAAGACCCGCATGGCGCGGCTCTCGGCGGATGCGAATGCCTTCATCCGCCCCTCGCCCTCCGCCGGCACGCTCGGCGGCGTCGCGGCCAAGACGCGCGAGACCATGTTGCTCTGCGAGGCCGCCGGCTTCGACGTGATCCTGGTCGAGACCGTCGGTATCGGCCAGTCCGAGACCGCGGTCGCCGACATGACGGACTTCTTCCTCGTGCTGCTGCTGCCCGGCGCGGGCGACGAGTTGCAGGGCCTGAAGAAAGGCGTGATCGAGCTCGCCGACATGATCGCGGTCAACAAGTCCGACGGCGACAACCTCAAGCGCGCGAAGGCGGCCGCTGCCGAGTATCGCGCGGCGCTGCACATTCTCACGCCACGCTCGGCGCACTGGTCGCCGCCGGTGGTCACCTGCTCGGCCCTGACGGGCGACGGCATCGCGGAGGCCTGGGACCAGGTGCTGCTGCATCGCGAGCGGCTGAGCGCGGCGGGCGAGCTCGCAACGCGCCGGCGCGCGCAGCAAGTGAGCTGGATGTGGGCCATGCTGGAGGACCGCTTCCACGCGCGGCTGCGGACCGATCCGGCGTTGAAGGCGCGCCTTCCCGGCCTCGAGAGCAGTGTCGCGGACGGGCGTCTCTCGCCCGCGCTTGCGGTCGAGGAGATCGCGCAGGCGCTGGGGCTCTGATGACCACCGTGCTGATCACCGGCTTCGGGCCGTTTCCGGGCGCGCCGTTCAATCCGAGCGGGCTGCTCGCGCGTGCGCTCGCCGATGCGCGCCGCCCTGCCTTCGCGGACGTGACGCGCATCGCCCATGTGTTCGCGACGAGTTACGGCGTTGTCGATCGCGAGCTGCCCGAGCTGCTCGCGCGCCACAAGCCGGACGTGGTGCTGATGTTCGGGCTCGCGGCGCGCACGCCGTTCGTGCGTATCGAGACGCGGGCGCGCAACGCCATGTCGGTGCTGTTCGCCGACGCGGAGGGCCGGCTGCCGCGCATGCGCGCCATCGCGGCCGGCGGGCCCGAGA
>JAEYAU010000102.1 GCA_023404705.1 Pseudomonadota bacterium | reverse complement strand
GGCTCGCGCGGTGCGCTGCATGCTGGCGCTGCGCGAGGCCGCGCAGGCGCTGGACGTGCCGCTTGCGGCCGGCGTGCACACGGGCGAGATCGAGATCCGCGGCGACCTGGCGGCGGGGCTCGCGCTGCACGTGACGGAGCGCATCGCGGCGGAGGCCGCTGCGGGCGAGGTGCTGGTCTCGGGCGTCGTCAACGACCTGGTCGCAGGCTCGGGCCTGCACTTCGCGGAACGCAGCAGCCTCGCGATCGACGGAATCGAGACGCCGCTGCGCCTGCTCGCCTGCGCGGCCGAGCAGCATCTCGAGCCCGCCATCCGCAGCAAGGCCGCGCCGCGCCTCGACGTGCTGAGCCAGCGCGAACGCGAGGTGCTGATGCTGGTCGCAGAAGGACTGAGCAATGCGCTGATCGCCGACCGGCTCAAGCTGAGCGACCACACGGTGAAGCGCCACGTCGCCAACATCCTGCTCAAGCTCGACCTGCCGACGCGCGCCGCTGCGGCGGCCCTGGCTCCGCGCCAGCCGCCGCGCTGAGACTCCCCTCGTCGCGACGATCGCGCTCGTGGTCCGAACGGGCCATGCGGGTCATGGCCCGGTCGAGCGAAGCGCGGCGCACCGGCGATGGGCAAACTCTCATGCGTGAACGACGAGCTCGTCTCGTCCCCCCAGAGAGGAGAACAGTCATGCGCAAATCTCTCGCCACGCTCGCAACCGCAGCCGCGCTCGGCACCCTCGCGGTCACGACGCCGGTCCTGGCTCAGGATGCGGCCGCGACCTATCGCGACATCGAGCAGACCCTCGGCGCCGTGCCGAGCTTCTTCAAGCAGTTTCCCGAGGGCGGCATCGCGGGCGCCTGGGCCGAGTTCAAGGCCGTGCAGCTCAATCCCAACACCAAGCTGAGCGGCAAGCAGAAGGAGCTGATCGGGCTCGCCGTAACGGCGCAGATCCCGTGCGCCTACTGCGTCTACTTCCACACCGCGGCCGCCAAGCTCAATGGCGCGACGGACGAGGAGATCCGCGAGGCGGTCGCCATGGCCGCGATCGTGCGGCATTGGAGCACCGTGCTCAACGGCATGCAGGTCGATCTCGCGGCCTTCAAGGCGGAGACCGACCACGTGCTGCGCCTCGCGGCCGAGAAGGCGAAGACTGCCAGCAAGTAGGTTAGGCTTGTCCCGCCCTCGGCCCCACGCGGGCGGGACGCCCTCAAGCAGGAGAGCATCATGACGACGAAGCAAGCCACCATGAGCAAGCAGGGCGATGGCGTCACCGGCCCCGCCGTGAAGCGCGCCATCGAGGAGCGCGACGCCCGCGCGCTGTCGAGCTTCTATGCCGACGACGCGGTGCTGCGCGTCATCGACCGCAACAATCCGCCGAGCCGGCCGCGCGAGATCCGCGGCAAGGCCGCGATCACGACGTTCTGGGACGACGTGTGCAGCCGCGCCATGACGCATCGCGTCGACGAGAGCGTCAGCGACGGCGACCGGCTCGTGTTCTCGCAGGCCTGCGCCTATCCGGATGGCACGCGCGTGTTCTGCCTCGCGCTGTGCGAGCTCAAGGACAAGCGCATCGCGCGCCAGACGGTCGTGCAGGCGTGGGACGAATAATCAACAAGACAGAGGAGAACGCGATGCTGATTGCGCGCTGGCAGATCGACGCCCGGTTCGGGCACAAGCAGGCCGTCATCGAGATGGTGCGGCAATGGGGCGAGGACGTGGCGCCGAAGATCGGCTGGACGGCCGAGAAGGGCCGCATGCTGACGGGCTCGATCGGCGCGCGCGAGGCGACCGTGGTGCACGAATGGAGCATCCCGGATCTCGGCGACCTGGAGCGCGCCTGGGCGGCGCTGGGCAAGCTCGCGGCCCACGCCGAATGGGGCAAGGCGCTCGAGCCCCACGTGGTCTCGGGCTCCTCGCGCTGGGAGGTCTATCGGGTCGTCTAGCCGGGCTCCGGGGTTGTCAGGCGCCGCGCGGCATGCGACGGGAGCCGCGTGAGCATCGGGGTGATCATCGGCGAGGACGGGGGGCGGCTTGCCCCGCACCGGCTGCGCGCGGCCGTGCTGGGCGAGATGCATGCCCGGCCGTTCACGGCGATCGAGACGCCGCGCCGGGTGCTGCATTTCGCCTTCGACACCACGGAGCGCGCCGAGGCGGACCGCGCGGCGCTGGCGGAGTTCTGTACGAAGCGCGGTCTCGCGGCGCCGGCTCCCGGGAGCAAGCAGCATCGCGTCGCGATCGGCGGCACGGCGCTGCGCTGGGAACAGCATTCCGAGTTCACGACCTATACGTGGGAGCTGCCGGCCGAAGGCGCGCATGCGCCGTTCGATCCGCCGGCGACGGGTCTCGCGGCCGCCATGGCACTGGTGCCGCAGCCCGGCCCGCTGATGGTCGCGGTCGACCTGCATCTCCTCGCCGATCCCGAAAGCCGGCTCGCGCCGGAGCGCCTGTTTGATCGCGCGAGCCTGGCGGCGGCCGAGAACTCCGACGGCACGGCGCTCTATGCGACCGACTTCCAGGCCGATCCCGCGGGCTTCGTGCGCGTGCTGGTGATCGACCGCGGGCTCGGCGCGGAGCGCGCCGGCGCACTGGTGCAGCGCGTGCTGGAGATCGAGACCTATCGCACGCTCGCCCTGCTCGGCCTGCCCGAAGCGCAACGGCTCGCGCCCTCGGTGCGGCGCATCGAGACGCGGCTCGGCGAGCTGACGCAGGCGATGGAGCGCTCGGAAGGTCTCGCCGCCAACCATCGACTCCTCGATGACCTGACCGCGCTCGCCGCCGAGCTCGAAGCGGGCGCCGCCGCGAGCCTCTTCCGCTTCGGCGCGAGCCGCGCCTATAGCGAGATCGTCAGCCTGCGGCTCGCCACCATCGGCGAGCGCAAGGTCGGCGGGCTGCCGACCTGGTCCTCGTTCCTGGCGCGGCGCATGGCGCCCGCGATGCGCACCTGCGCCACGATGGAAGAGCGCCAGGCCAATCTCTCGCGCAAGCTCTCGCGCGCCGCGCAGCTCCTGCGCACCCGGGTCGATCTCGAGCTCGAAGAGCAGAACCGCGATCTGTTGCGGTCGATGAACGAGCGCACGCGGCTGCAGCTTCGCCTGCAGGCGACCGTGGAAGGCCTGTCGGTGGCCGCGATCAGCTATTACGTGGTCGGACTGTTCGGCTATCTCGTGAAGGGCGCGCATGACAGCGGCGCGCCAGTGGAGCCAACGATGGCGACGGCCGCTTTCGTGCCGGTCGCGGTGCTCGCGATCTGGTGGGTGGTGCGGCGCATCCGCCGCAGGCACGTCGGGAAGGAAGCCGAATGAACGGTGTCGTGGTGATCGGCGCGGGCCAGGCGGCCGCGCAACTCGCGGCCAGCCTGCGGCAAGGCGGGTTCACGGCGCCGATCACGGTGATCGGTGACGAGCCCTATCCGCCTTATCAGCGACCGCCTCTCTCCAAGAAATTCCTGATCGACCGGCCGGCGCCGGACTCACTCTATCTGCGCGCGCCGGGCTTCTGGGATGAGCACTACGTGACGCTGCTGCTCGGCACGCCGGTTGGCGCCGTCGACGCCGCGAAGCGGCTCGTCGCGCTGACGGACGGGAGCGAGCTCGACTATGACACGCTGGTGTTCGCGACCGGCACGCGCGCGCGGCATTTGCCGGTGCCCGGAATTGACCTTCCGGGTGTGTTCTCGGTGCGCAAGATCGACGATATCCGGCGGCTGCGTCCCGCCCTCGACGACGCGCGCCGCGCCGTGATCATCGGTGGCGGCTATATCGGCCTCGAGGTCGCCGCGGGCATGCGGACGGAAGGCCGCGAGGTGACGCTGCTCGAGGCCGAGGATCGCGTGATGAAGCGCGTGACCGGCACCACGATCTCGGCGTTCTACGACCGCTTCCATCGCGAGCGCGGCGTCGACATTCGTCTGGGCGCACGGCTCGCCGCGATCACGGGCGAGAGCCGCGCCAGCGGCGTGCGGCTCGCCGACGGCAGCGAGCTTGCCGCTGACCTCGTGCTGGTCGCGACGGGCGCGCGCGTGAACGACGAGCTCGCGGCCGCGGCCGGC
Source organism: Pseudomonadota bacterium (assembly GCA_023404705.1). Taxonomy (GTDB): domain Bacteria; phylum Pseudomonadota; class Alphaproteobacteria; order Rhizobiales; family Xanthobacteraceae; genus FEB-22. Next base: position 2,363 of record JAEYAU010000102.1, on the reverse strand, counting down.
GCCGCCTGCGAGGACGGCATCCTGGTCAACGAGACCGCCGCGACCAACCTCGCCGGCGTCTATGCGATCGGCGACTGCGCGCGCTTCCCGAGCCGGCGCTATGGCCGGCGCCTGCGGCTCGAATGCGTGCAGAACGCCATCGACCAGGCGAAGGCGGCCGCCGCCGCGATCCTCGGCAAGCTCGAGCCTTACGATCCCGTCCCGTGGTTCTGGTCCGACCAGTACGAATTGAAGCTGCAGATCGCCGGACTGATGGAGGGCCACGACGAGGCCGCAACGATCGGCGACCCGGCGAGCGCGCGCTTCTCGGTCGAGTATCGCCGAGAGGGCCGACTGATTGCGGTCGACGCCGTGAATGATGGCCGCGCCTATATGATGGCGCGGCGCAAGATCGCGGAGGAGACGGCGGCGGCCGTCGCGTAGGTTCCAGCGGAGAGGCGAATGCCCACGACCAAGCGTTTCCTCTACACCGTCACCTTCGGCAACAACCAGGCGCGTCCAGAGGACGAGGATCGCGAGTGGCCCGCCTCACTGCTGATCGAGGCCGCGTCCGCCGAGCTCGGCAAGGCCTGGGGCGATGCGCTCGCGCATGTGCGCGCGAACGACAAGACGCGGCCGCTGCAGTTCCTGTCGTCATCGATCGATGAGGGAGCCGCAACAAAGCCCGCCGATTCACTGCCTGTGATCCGCTTCGGCGAGAGCGCACCGGACGAGAAGATCGGTTGGTGAGGCGCTGAGCGCTCGCGCCTCAGCCTCCGCCGGCGCTCATCCGCTCAGCCGCGCGCCTGCAGCCAACCCGGCAGGAAGCCGAAGGGGTCGACCTGCCCCGCCTCTCGCACCGCGATGCCCGCCGCTTCGAGGCGGGGCTGCACGCGGCCCTGCTTCCAGGCCGCGAACAGGTCGGTGGAGCCGCCGACGAGCTCACCCGCGACGAAGATCTGCGGAATGGTGCGCATTCCGGTACGGGCATTGAGCGCGGCGCGCACGGCGCCACCCCAGTCGTCCTTCTGGTAGGCGACCGAATCGAGATCGATGGACCGATACGGCACGCCGTAGTGCGCGAACATCCGGCGCGCCGACCAGCAGAATTCGCACCACTCCAGCGCAAACATGACGACCGGCTGCGCCGGATCGTTCACTGTGTCCTGGACGAAAGCCGCGGCCTCGGGACGCGGCGCGGGCTGGTCGACCGCCGCGGGCGCGGGCGCCGGTGCCTTCGCGGGCACGTCGAAGCGGCACAAGGGCGTCGAGCGGGAGATGTCCATCTCCTCCTCGGTCATGTCGGCCGGCACGTCGGCGAAGAGCGGCGTGCTGAGGTAGCGCTCGCCGGTGTCGGGCAGCATGCACAGAATTCGGCTGCCCGCCGGCGCCTCGCTCGCGATCTCGAGCGCGGCCGCGAGCGTGGCGCCGCCCGTGATGCCGGCGAGAATTCCTTCGCGGCGGGCGAGCTCGCGTGCACATTCGAGCGCCCGAGCGCCGTTGACCGGCACGACGCGGTCGATGAGCCTCTGCGCGACCGCATCTTCGGCCAGCTTCGAGATGAAGTCGGGGCTCCAGCCCTGCATCAAGTGCGGACGAAACGCCGGATGCGCCGCGGCGGGTGTCCCGTCGGCCAAGCGCGTCTGGCCAATGCCGCTCCCAAGCAGCGGCGAGTTGTCGGGCTCGGCCACGACGACGCGGGTTTCGGGACGCTTCTCGCGCATCACGCGCGCGACGCCCTTGAGCGTACCGCCCGTGCCGAACCCGGTGACCCAGTAGTCGAGCCGCTCGCCCGCGAAAGCCGCGAGGATTTCCGGCGCGGTCGTGCGCGAATGAATGTCGGCATTGGCTTCGTTCTCGAACTGGCGCGGAAGGAACCAGCCATGCGCGGCCGCGAGCTCGGTCGCCTTGGCGAGCATGCCGCTGCCCCGCTCGGCAGCCGGCGTGAGGACGACCTTCGCGCCGAGGAAGCGCATCAGCTTGCGCCGCTCGACGCTGAAGTTCTCGGCCATGACGGCGACGAAGGGATAGCCGCGTTGCGCGCACACCATGGCGAGGCCGATGCCGGTATTGCCGCTGGTCGCCTCCACCACGGTCTGGCCCGGTCGCAACTCGCCACTGCGTTCGGCCGCCTCGATGACGCCGAGCGCGAGCCGGTCCTTCACCGAGCCGAGCGGATTGAAGGATTCGAGCTTGGCGAACAGTTGCACGCCGGCCGGCGCGAGGCGGGACAGGCTGACGACCGGCGTCCGGCCGATCGTCTCGGTGATGTTGCGAAACTTGTTCATCGGTATCTCTGCGGGGTTCTGGCGCTCGCTGCTGTTCGGGCGCATGTGGCGACAGCGCCGCGGTAGGCCGGTGTCTGAGGGTAGGGCCCCTTGCGG
>JAEYAU010000106.1 GCA_023404705.1 Pseudomonadota bacterium | reverse complement strand
CCCCCTCGGGCGCCCCCGAGCTTCGGGTTCGCCTGCACCCATTTGCGCGTCGCCACGTACCAGCCGGCGAGCGTCTCGCCTTCGAGGTCGGCGATGTAATAGGCGACGACGCGGCCGACATTCGTCTCCAGCGCGCGCGAGAGGAAGGGCTGCACCGCCAGGATCCCGTCCACCTGGCCGGAGCGCAGCACGTCGAGCTGCTGCGCGAAGGGCGTCTCCGTGAAGGTGACCTTCTTGTAGTCGACGCCATTTTCCATCAGCCATTTGCGGAACAGCACGTGAAGAAAGGCGTTGAGGCCCGCGGTGGCGACGCGCTTGCCCTCGAAATCCTTGGCGGTCTTGATGGGCGAGTCCGGGCGCACCATGATGGCGACGTCCTCGAGGCCCTTGGTGTAGTAGCTGCCGCCCGCGATCACGACGAGGTCGAGCCCCTGCTCGATCGCCTGCAGCGTGATCGGGGCGGTCGGCGTCGCGACCTGCAGGCTGTCGGCGATCAGCGCGGCCGGCGTGGTCGAGGAGTTCGGCACCAGCTTCATCTCCACGTCGAGGCCGTGCTTCTTGAAGATGCCCTCGTTGGCAGCGACGAAGGAATTGCCGAAGGCGGTGGAGGCCGAGAAGCCGAGCGTGATCTTGTTCTGTGCGACGGCGGGCGTGCCGATCAGGAGCAGCGCGGCGAGCGCGGCAGCGGTACGGATGAGCTTCACGGTCGTTCCTCCGGAGGTTTTCTTTGAGTCACCTGGCCCAAATGCGTTCGCGTGGGCAAAATCGCTCCTACGTGAGAGCAGTTGGAGCCGTCTTGCAAGGCGATTTTGCCCACCCTACGGGCGCCGTCACTTGACGAAGCGGTTGCGCAGGACGCCGAGCCCGTCGATCTCCAGCTCGACGACGTCGCCCGGTTTGAGAAAACGCCCCTGCTCCAGACCGCAGCCGTTGCCGACCGTGCCGGAGCCGAGGAACTCGCCCGGATGCAGCGTCTCGTCGCGCGACACGAAGGCGATGATGTCCTCGAACGTGTGATGCATGGTGCCGGAATTGCCGCGCGACCATTCCTCGCCGTTCACGCGCGCCACCATGGTGAGATCGTACGGGTTCTTCACCTCGTCGGCCGTGACCAGCCAGGGGCCGAGCACGTTGCCGGTGTCGAAGTCCTTGCCTTTGGAGGGGCCGAGCTGGCCCGCCATCTCGCGCATCTGCGTGTCGCGCGCGCTCACGTCGTTGAAGATGCAGAAGCCGAAGATGTGGCTCCGCGCGTCGTCCTTGCGGATGTTCACGCCGCCCTTGCCCAGCACGACGCCGAACTCGAGCTCGTAGTCGAGCATCTTGCAGTCGTAGGGCCAGCGCACGTCGGCGCCGGTGCCGACCACGCTGAAGCGGTTGCACTTGTAGTAGATCGGCTGCTCGTACCAGACCGGCGGGATCTCGATGGTCGCCGGATCGCCGCGCGCGCCGCCCGTGAACAGATAGCGGTTGGCGCGGGCCTGGCGCAGATGCGTCTCGAAGCAGAGGAAGTCGCGCATCTGCCGCGGCTCGGGCAGCGGCGCGAGCAGGCGGACCTCGCTCGCTGCGGCCGTCACCTTGGGCGCGCGCGCGATCGCCCGGGCTTCGTCGAGCGCAGCCGCGCCGCCGTCGATCATCGCCAGCATGTCGCGGAAATGCGGCGCGGTGGATGACGCGGTGAAGTCGGCGATCGATCCGTCGTCCAGCACGCAGCCGATGTGGCGCGCGCCGTTGGTCTCGAAGGTGACGAGCTTCATGCCCCTGCTCTGACTTTTTCTTGGCGCATGATCTGATCCGAAAACCGGTGCCCACTTTTCGGGATCATGCGCTAGTGCTCCTGACCACATCCGCAGGCCGCATCATGGACGTGCTCCTTCTCCCAGCGCGCCATCAGGGTGAACAGCCGCATGGTGTCGCGCGACGAGGTGTCGTTGCTGAACTCGCGGTAGCAGGTCTCGACATTGACGAGCAGGCGCTCGGAGTCGTTCCAGTCGCGGAAGGCGTCCCAGTTGATGTCGTGGGCGGCCTCCTCAAAGCTCATGCCGGCATCGAAGCGCTTGCGCGCCTCCGCATAGGTGTATTCGAGATAGTGCTTGAGAGCGCGCACGCCGGATTTGTCAGTGATCGGCCCGTGACCCGGCACGACGGTCTCGACATCCCAGGACAGGATCTTCTCACAGGCCTTGATCCAGTTGCCGATCGGGCCGGCCCAGACGATCGGATGGCCGCCGACGAACATGAGATCGCCTGTGAACACCGTGCGGTCGGCCGGCACATAGGCGAGCGCATCGCCGCGCGTGTGGGCGGGGCCGAGCTCGATGAGGCGCACCTCCTTTGAGCCGACGCTGAGCTCGAGCTCGCCCGCGAACAGGTCGGTCGGCGGCGTGTGCACGACGTCGCTGAAGTCGAACTTCGCGCCCATCTTCTCGTGCATGAAGGCGCCGGCCTCGCCGAGCTGGCGCCAATTCTTGTTCATCATCTCGTACAGCGCCTGCGGCGGCCGGTGCTCCATGTCCTCGAGCGTGCCCCGCGTCGCGACGATGCGCGCGCCGGTGACAAGCTGGTTGCCGAACGTGTGATCGCCGTTGCCATGCGTGTTGAACAGCGTGCCGATCCGCTCCGCCTGCGGCACCGCCTTGCACATCGCGTCGAGCATCTCGCGGGTGAGTCGCAGGTCGAACAGCGTATCGACCAGCAGCGTCTCCTCGCCGTCGACGATCAGGCCGGCATTGCTGTAGCCCCAGGTGCCGTCCGGCTGCAGCCAGGCATAGCAACCGTTGCCGAGATCGTGCAGGCCCTTGGTGAAGCTCCACGTGCCCATGCGTATCTGTTTCCTGCCGCCGCGGCTCTTGCAGGGCCGCTGTGAAAGAGGCGTGATCCTAGCCGCCTCGGCTCGCCGGGCGCAATTCATTTTTGTTCAGTTGAACAAATTCTACGAAACGCCTCTGGCGTTCGGCCGTCGCAGCGTTAGGATGCTGCCGCTTTCGCGCGCCGAAAGCACCGATGCACGAGAGCCGGATGGCCGCGACCAAGACCCGAGATCTGATCCTCGACACCGCCGAGCTGCTGTTCGCGGATCGCGGCTTCCACGGCGTTTCGATCCGCGAAATCGCCGACGCGGCCGGCGTACGCCAGTCGCTGGTGCACTATCACTTCACGGACAAGGAGACGCTCTACGGCGCGGTCTATGAACGCCGCACGCTGCCGATCCACACGCAGCGCTCCGCGCGCCTGCGGGAGATCTTCGCCGCGGCCGGCGCTGCCCCGCCCGACCTGCACGAGGTGGTCGATGCCCTGCTGGCGCCGAGCGTGCGCGCGCGCAAGCAGCGGCCGGGCGCGATCTATTCGCGGCTGAGCACGCAGTTGACCAATGATCCGCAGCCGCATGCGATGCGGATCTCGCGCACCTACAACGATCCGATCGCGCGCGAGATGATCGCGGCCTTCCGCAAGGCCATGCCGAAGGCGGACGAGGCCGCGATGACCTGGGCCTACCTGTTCGCCATCGGTGCCATGACCATGGCGATCGCGTCGACCGACCGCGCCAAGCGGCTCAATCCGCGCTGCCGGCCCAAGGATGTGGAGACCACGCTCGGATTGCTGAAGACCTTCGTCGAGGGCGGCATCCGCGCGATGTGCGCGACGCCGAAGTCCAAACCGCGACGG
>JAEYAU010000042.1 GCA_023404705.1 Pseudomonadota bacterium | reverse complement strand
CGCGAGGGCGCCCGCGCGGCCGGGCGGCGGGGACTGGCGGCTCGCTGCGCGAGCGGCGGCGCGCGCGGCCTTCTCGTCGGCCTTGATCTTGTCCCACAGCCCTTTGACGGCTTCGGGCGACATGTCGCGCGCGTCTCCGAACACGTGCGGATGGCGCCGGATCAGCTTCTCGGTGATCGCCTGCACGACGTCGCCGAAGGCGAAGATGCCTTCTTCCTCGGCCATGCGGGCGTGAAACACCACTTGGAGGAGGAGGTCGCCGAGCTCGTCCTTCAGGTCCTCGAGATCGCCGCGCCCGATCGCGTCGGCGACCTCGTAGGCTTCCTCGATCGTGTAGGGCGCGATCGTCGCGAAATTCTGCTCCAGGTCCCAGGGACAGCCGGTTTTCGGCGTACGCAACGCCGCCATGATGTCGATGAGGACCGCGATATCGCGCGAGGGCGCGAAGGAATGGGCCATGTCGGTGTCAGTTCCAGGTCAGCTGTGGAATGGCGGGCTTGGCCAGCATAAGCCAGAAGATGGCGAGCACGGCGAGGAAGGCCGGCCATCCACAGGCGAACCAGAGCCGATAGAGGCGGAAATAGGCGTCGGGCAGGGGCCTGCCCTCCTTCGCGGCCGCCCGCGCGAGATTGCGCAGGCGGGCCTGGATCCAGACGACGGGCAGCCAGAACAGGCCCGTGAAGACGTAGAGCGCCAGTGACAGCAGGATCCAGCCTTCGGTCAGGCGCCAACCGATCAGATGGATCAGCCAGAGGCCGGTGAGCGGCTGGATCACCACGGCCGAGGCCGTGAAGACGAAGTCCGCGACGACCACGGTGCCGGCGACATGAGCGATCAGCGCGGCATCGCGCGTGCGATGCGCCATCACCATGAAGAAGGCGATGCCTCCGCCTGTCCCGAGCAGCACCGCCGCGCCGATGACGTGCAGCCAGCGGGCGAGGTCGATCAGCTCCATCAGCGATCCTCGGCGGTGGCGAGCAGCACCAGGGTCAGCGCGATCACCGACAGCACCTTGAGGAAGGGCCCAAGCGGATCGATCCAGTAGTCCGGCGCCACGATGGTGCCGACGATCATGTAGAGGATCGAAACCGCGATCATCACCAGGCAGGTCGGCACGAGCCAGCGGCGGACGAGCAGGGCGAGCCCGAGGATGATGTCCATGATGCCGCCTGCGATCACCATGAACATGGCGATCCAGAGCGGCGTGCCGCGGATCGTGACGATGGCCATGGAGATGTTCGGCCGGGACAGCGCGATGATCCCGGTCGCGATCCAGAAGATGCTCAGCGCCGCGATGGCGAGCGGCTTCACCAGCCAGATCCGCGCGAACCAGCGTTCCTGCAGGGTCGCGGGGACGCGGCGCAGGCTCTCCTCGAGGCTGGTCAGCGGCTGGGCGACCTTGGCCCAGGGCTCGGGGTCGCCCGCGATGCCGATCTGCATCTGGCGCTCGGCGGTGCTGCGCATGGGCGTGCGCCAGCCGAGCCAGCCGAGTACGTCACCGATGCGGAACAGCGTCGTCGCGAGCCAGCCCGGCAGCGCCACGTAGCGCGCCGGCGGATAGCCGAGCCAGGCGCGGATCGCGGCGACGGCATCCTTGAGCGTGTGCGGCTTCGGCTCCACGAGATCGTAGATCGCGCGCGCCGGTACGCGGCCGTCGAGGGCCCGCAACACGGCGTCGGCGACGTCGTCCACATGCACGGTGCGCACCAGCATCTCGGGATTCGCCAACGGCACGATATAGGGCAGCGCGGCGAGGGCGCGCATCATGGCGCTGGCGCCGACCGCGTTCGGCCCGATCACCACGCCGGGGCGGAAGACCACCCAGTCGAGGTCGAGCCCGGAGAGCGTCTGGTCCGCCTCGCCCTTGGTCTGCATGAAGGCGCTCGGCGCGTTAACCGAAGCGCCAGCCGCCGAGATCTGGACGATTTTACGGATCCCTTGGTCGAGACAGGCCGCATAGAGCGCGCGCATCGCCGTGACCTGAAGCGCCGTGACGTCATCGCGCAGGCTGTCCTGCAGGACGCCGGCCGCGTTCACCACGGCGTCGGTGCCGACGAGCAGCGGCTGCCAATCCTGCGGCCGCGTCAGCCGCGCGATGTCGCGCGCGACCCAAGTGACGTTCGGCAGCCGACGCTGCGCCGCCGTCACGTCGCGGCCTATCCCGGTCACCGCGTGCCCGGCCGCCAGCAGCCGATGCACGATCGGCGTTGCGACCACGCCAGTGGCGCCAAGGACGAGCACGTGCATACGGACAGCCTCTAGGTCGGGGATTGGGAGCGGGCGGCTTGGGCGGTGAACGGCTCAGAGCCGAGCCCGTTCCGGCATGAGCCACCGGACACATGCGATTCGCATAAGACATATTATGGAATATTTTAATGTGCCTGATTTCTCGCCGCTTCAGGTCGGAATTTCGCGCAATTTGAATGAGTTCGCGAGAGCTGCTCAGACGACCGTTTTCCGTGTGAAGCCAGGTATGACCCTCAGCGCTTTCGGGTCGAGGCCCGATGCCGGACCTCACGGCTCTGCTGCATCATTCACCAGACGCACCTGTCTCCGCACATCGCTCCCAACGTTAGCGTCCGCCAGCGCGGCCGATCATCCCGCCATCGGACGATCGATAGCTGATCGGCACACGACAAGGCGCGTCTCTCCACAAATGAAGGATTGAGACGATGAGCACCATCACCAGCCAGGACGGCACCGAGATCTACTTCAAGGACTGGGGACCCAAGAGCGCCCAGCCGATCGTCTTCCATCATGGATGGCCGCTCAGCGCAGACGACTGGGATGCGCAGCTGCTGTATTTCCTCGGTAAGGGCTACCGCGTCGTGGCGCATGACCGACGCGGCCATGGCCGCTCGGCGCAGGTCAGCGATGGTCACGACATGGATCACTACGCGGCCGACGCGGCCGCCGTCGTTAACCACCTCGACCTGAAGAACGCAATTCACATCGGCCATTCGACAGGCGGCGGCGAGGCGACCCGCTATGTCGCGCGGCATGGTCAGCCGCAGGGCCGCGTCGCAAAGCTCGTGCTGGTTAACGCCGTGCCGCCGATCATGATCAAGAGTCCGCCCAATCCGGGCGGCCTTCCGATGGAGGTGTTCGACGGGCTGCGCAAGACGCTCGCCGAGAACCGGGCGCAGTTCTATCTCGATTTCCCGTCCGGTCCGTTCTACGGCTTCAACCGGTCGGGCGCGCAGGCTGTGCCGGGAATCATCGAGAACTGGTGGCGCCAGGGCATGATGGGAAGCGCCAAGGCACACCATGAAGGCATCAAGGCCTTCTCGGAGACCGACTTCACGGACGATCTGAAGACCATCGATGTGCCGACGCTCGTCATGCACGGCGACGACGATCAAATCGTCCCGATCGGCGGCGCGGCCCTGCTCTCCTCGAAGCTGCTGAAGAAGGCGACGCTGAAGGTCTACAAGGGATTTCCGCACGGCATGTGCACGACTCACGGCGGCACGATCAATCCGGACCTGCTCGCGTTCATCGCCGAAGAGCGGCGGATCACTGCGCGAGCAGGATGACGGTCGCCGTGAGCGTCACGGCTCAGGCCTCGAGCCGCATGCCGTCATAGGCGATGTCGACGTTCGCCGGCACCTTGGTGCGCAGCTCGTCGTAGTCGAGATCGGCGTGCAGATTGGTCAGGACGGCGCGGCGCGGCTGCAGCGTCTCGATCCAGTGCAGCGCGTCGGAGACGCTGAAATGGGTCGGGTGCGGTGTATAGCGCAGCGCGTCGACGATCCAGAGATCGAGACCCTGGAGCGCCGGGATGGATTCCTCGGGCAGGCGCTTCAGGTCGGGCGAATAGGCCACGTTGCCGAAGCGGAAGCCGAGCGCCGGGATGTCGCCATGGTCGAGCAGGAAAGGGGTCGCGGAGATCGGACCACCCTCCCCGGTGATCGTCACCTCGCGGCCGACCACCAAGCGGTGCTCCTGCAGGATCGGCGGATAGGTGCTCCCGGGCGGCGTCATGAAGCAGTAGCCGAAGCGCGCATGCATGGCGCGCGAGGTGGCCTCGTCGAGCCAGACATCCATGCGCTTGCGCCGGTGGATCACGATCGGGCGCACGTCGTCGATGCCGTGGATGTGGTCGGCGTGCTCGTGGGTGTAGAGCACGGCATCAAGCGCGTTCACGCCGGCGTCGAGCAGCTGCTCGCGCAGGTCCGGCGAGGTGTCGACCAGGACGCGCGTCGCGCCACCGGACTCGCTCTGCCGCTCGACCAACAGCGAGCAGCGCCGGCGGCGGTTCTTGGGATTGTCGGGATTGCAGGCGCCCCAGCCGAGCGCCGGGCGCGGAACGCCGCCCGACGAGCCGCAGCCGAGAATGGTGAAGGTCAGGCTCATGCGGCCGCAGAAGCGCTGCGCGGGACCTTGGAGAACAGCCGGTGGAAGTTCTCGGTGGTCTGGCGCGCGATCTCGTCGAAGCCGACGCCACGCGCTTCGGCCAGCACCTTGGCGGTCTCGACCACGAAGGCCGGCTCGTTGCGCTTGCCGCGCATCTTGCCGGGCGCGAGATAGGGAGCGTCGGTTTCGACCAGGATGCAGTCGGCCGGCAGCTCAGCCGCGATCTCACGCAGCGGCGCGCCGGTCTTGAAGGTCAGGATGCCGGAAAACGACACGTAGTGGCCGAGCCGGATGGCCGCCATCGCGAGCTCGCGCGTGCCCGTGAAGCAATGCAGCACGGCCGGGAAGGCGCCCTGCTCGCTTTCCTGGCTCAGGATGCGTGCCATGTCGGCGTCCGCATCGCGGCAATGGATCACCAGCGGCAGCTTGGTCTCGCGCGCGGCCGCGATGTGCGCCCGGAGCCCCTGCTCCTGCGCGGCGCGCGGGCTGAAGTCGTAGTGATAGTCGAGCCCGGCTTCGCCGATCGCGACGACCTTGGGATGGCGCGCACGCGCCACCAGGTCGGCCGCCGTGATGTCGAGCTCCTCATGCGCGTTGTGCGGATGGGTGCCGACCGAGCATGTGATGTTGGCGAAGCGCTCGGCGATCGCCAGGATCTGCTCGTGCTTGCGCACGCGCGTCGAGATGGTGACGAGCCCGCCCACGCCGGCCGCGCGGGCGCGCTCGACTACGGCGTCGAGCTCGTCCGCGAAGTCCGGAAAGTCGAGATGGCAGTGACTGTCGACGAGCATCAGGGTTCTGGAATCGGCTCGACGTAGCGCGGGAACACGGGCGTCGGTGACGGCAGATTGCTGCCAGGTTCGATGCGGCGCGCGCCGCCGAGCCAGGAGAAGTCGCGCTGGTCCGCCGGCACGCCGAGCAGGTCGAGCAGCTTGCCGGACGCCGTCGGCATCACGGGCTGGGCCAGGATCGCGACCTGGCGGATCACCTCCGCGGTGACGTAGAGCACGGTGCCCTGGCGCTCCGGATCGGTCTTGGCGAGCGCCCAGGGCTGCTCGTTGGCGAAATAGCGGTTGGTGTCCGCCACCACGGCCCAGGCCGCGTTGAGCACCTGATGCAGCTGCAGCGTCTTCATGGCGTTGCGCGCGGTGCCGATCATCGCGTCCGCGGCCGCGAGGATCGTCTTGTCGGCCTCGCTGAACGCACCCGGCGCCGGCAGCGCGCCGTGGAAGGCCTTCGCCACCATGGTGAGCGAGCGCTGCGCCAGGTTACCCAGATCGTTGGCGAGGTCCGCATTGGTGCGGGCCACGATGGCGTCGTGGCTATAGTTGCCGTCCTGGCCGAACGGCACCTCGCGCAGCAGGAAGTAGCGCAGCTGGTCGACGCCGTAGGCGTCGGCGAGATCGAACGGATCGATCACGTTGCCGACCGACTTCGACATCTTCTCACCGCGGTTGAACAGGAAGCCATGGCTGAAGATGCGGCGCGGCACCTCGATGCCGGCCGACATCAGGAAGGCCGGCCAGTAGACCGCGTGGAAGCGCACGATGTCCTTGCCGATCACGTGCAGGTCGGCCGGCCAGTAGCGCTTCCATCTGGCCGAGCCGGTGTCCGGAAAATCGGCCGCCGTGATGTAGTTGGTGAGGGCGTCGACCCAGACATACATCACGTGCTTCGGGTCGTTCGGCACCGGCACGCCCCAGTCGAAAGTGGTGCGCGAGATCGACAGGTCCTGCAGGCCGCCACGCACGAAGCTCGCCACCTCGTTCAGCCGCTCCTTCGGCAGCACGAAGTCGGGCACCGACTCATAGAGGTCGATCAGCTTCTGCTGATAGGCCGAGAGCCTGAAGAAATAGCTCTCCTCCTCGACCCACTCGACGGGCGTGCGGGTGCCCTTGGCGATGCGCACGCCATCGCCGTTCAGTTCGGTCTCATCCTCGGCGTAATAGGCTTCGTCGCGCACCGAGTACCAGCCGGCATATTTCGACAAATAGATATCGCCAGCGTCGGCCATCCGCTTCCAGATTGCCTTCGAGGACTCGTAATGCCGAGGCTCGGTGGTGCGGATGAACTGGTCGTTCGAGCAGTTCATGCGCTTCACCATGTCCTGGAAGCGCGGCACCGTACGATCGAGGAGATCGCGCGGCGTGATCCCTTCCCGCGCCGCGGTCTGCTGCATCTTCTGGCCGTGTTCGTCCGTTCCGGTGAGGAAGAACACGTCGTAGCCGTCGAGCCGCTGGAAGCGCGCGATCGCATCGGTCGCGATCGCCTCATAGGCGTGGCCGATATGCGGTGCGCCGTTCGGATAGGCGATCGCAGTCGTGATGTAGTAGCGCGGCTTGGCCGAGGCGCGAGGCTCCTTGGGCGCTGCTACTGCGGCGCCCTTGGTCGCGGTCTTGATGATGGTCTGTGCGGCCGATTCCAGGATCTGCTCGGCCGCCTTGGCCAGCGTCTTGCCGACGACCTTGAGCTGCTCCGGGATGCGCGCCAGCGGCGCCTCGGCTTTCGGCGGCTGCGGTGCAACGGCCTGCGGCGCAACCGTGTTCGGCGCGGCAATCTTCGGCGCCACGGTCTTCGGAGTTGCCGTCTTCGATGGCCTCGGGGCGGCGGTCTTCTTGGCAGCGGTCTTCTTCGCGGGCGCGTTCTTGGCTGCCGGCTTTTTCGGCGCCGCTTTCTTAACAGCGCTCTTCTTCGCGGCCTGCTTCTTGGGCGCTTTTCTTGCCGCCGCCTTCTTCACTGCGGTCTTGCGCGCCGATCCCTTGCGCGCGGCGGCCTTTGGGGCCTTCTTCGCGACCTTCTTCGACGTCGATTTCTTCTTTTGCGCCGATGAGGTCTTGGCGCGCTTCTTCGGCTTTTTCATCGTGATCTCGAGATCGAGTGGTTACCGGCGCACCGTCTCGGCGAGCATGCCGAAGACGGCGAAGACCATCGGCTTCCGGTCGAGACGGAAGATCTCGACGTCGCGCGCGGTGCGGTGCAGCTTTTCCCATACCTCCGCCACCTGCGCAAGGCGATGCGGCTCGGCCCGCTCGGCGTTCAGGCGCGCAGAAAGCCAGTCCTTGAGCGCGTCCACGAAGGTCGCGAAGGCGTCGTCATCGGCGCGGCCGAGCGCATCTCCCAAGGCGTGCAGCGCGCGGCCGTCGACCGTGGGCAGCGCGGCCAGCAGTCCGTTCACTTGCTCGCGTACGGCCAACGCCGATCCGCCCATGAACATGAGCGCGCGGGCGACGCTGCCGTCGGCCGCAGCCGCGGCCTTGCGCAGGTCCGCATCCGTGACGTCCATGTCCAGCGTTTGCGCGACGGCCTGCGCGACCTCGCCTTCGCTCAAAGGGCGTAATGAGAGACGCCGGCAGCGCGAGCGGATGGTGGGCAGCAGGCGACCCGGGGCGTGGCTGACGAGCAGCAGCAGCGCCTTTTCGGGCGGCTCCTCCAGGATCTTCAGCAGCGCATTGGTGCCGGCCGGATTGAGCTCATCCACGGCGTCGACGATCACGACGCGCCAGCCACCCTCGCCTGCGGTCGAGCCGAAGAAGCCGATGGTCCGCCGCACCTGATCGACCGTGATGACGGTGCGCAGCGCGCCGGAGTCGCCAGCCGTACGCTCGAGCACCAGCAGATCGCTGTGGCCCTGGGCGGTGACGCGCCGTGCGACCGGATCGTCCGGATCAAGCGCGAGCGTCTCGGCGCGCTGCACGAAGGCGGAGTTCGGATCGGGATGCGCCAGGACGAAACGCGCCATGCGGTAGGCGAGCGTCGCTTTGCCGATGCCGGGCGGGCCGCCGATGAGCCAGGCATGAGGCAGGCGCCCGCCGCGATAGGCGCTGAGGAAGGCCTGCTCGGCCTCCTGATGGCCGAACAGCTCCAGCGTTTCGCGCGGATGCGGCGTCTCGGGCCCTTCCGCGGGCTTGCGGGCCGCGCTCATGGGGCGACGTCTTCGATGATCAGGTGCGCTTCCGCCGGATGCAGGCGCGTGTTCACGGCGGTCCAGACCGCATCGGAGACGACCGCGGCCGAGGCCGTGGCATCGATCAGCACGCAGCGCCCGGGCTCGCGCTCGGCGAGCTCCACATAGGCCTCGCGCAGCTTCTTGTGGAAGTCGAGCGTCTCGGACTCGAAGCGGTCGATGGCGCCGCCGCCGCGGCGTTGCGCGGCGCGGGCGAGCCCCTGCTCGGCCGGCACATCGAGCACGAGAGTGAGGTCGGGCTTGCTTTCGTCGATGGTGAGACGCTCGAGGCGGCGGATCACGCGCGCGTCCACATTTCCGAGCACGCCCTGATAGATGCGCGTCGAGTCTGCGAAGCGGTCGCTGATCACCCATTTGCCGGCGATGCGCGCAGGCTCGATCGTCTGCTTCACGTGGTCGGCACGCGCGGCCGCGAACAAGATGGTCTCCGCATAAGGCCCGAGCGGCTTTGCGGCGCCCGAAAGGATCACGTGACGGATCGCCTCCGCGCCCGCGGAGCCGCCCGGCTCACGGGTGACGACCACGCCGAGACCGAGGGCGCGCAAACGATTGGCGAGCAAGTTGGCCTGCGTGGACTTGCCGGTGCCCTCGCCGCCTTCAAACGTGATGAACTTGCCGCGCATCGGTTTCCTACTGGCGATGCGCGGTCACAGCCGCTCGACGCCGGCCCGGAAGACGTTGATCACCAGCTCGCTCGCGGCGTCGAAGGCACGCTGCTGCAAATTGCCGACGCCGACGCTCTCGCCGGCCTCGAGCGGAACCTCGAGCACGACGCTGTCGCCGCGCGACACCTTGAGGGTGCCGATCGCTTGGCCCTGTTGCACCGGCGCTGCGATCGGACCGCGGTAGACGACGCGGGCACTCAGCTTTTCGGACCCGCCGCGCGGCACCAGCAATCGGATCGGCTGCTTGGAGATGAGCGGCACGCGGCCTTTGGCGCCGCCATAGAGCTTCGCCTCGCCGACCATCTCACCGGCGGCGTAGAGCGGCCGGGCCTCGAAACCGCGGAAGCCCCATTCGAGCAGCTTGCGCGCTTCCTCCTCGCGGTCCTTGGCGGACTTGAGACCGCCCACGACCACGATCAGGCGCAGCCCGCTCTGCACGGCCGAGCCGACGAGTCCGTAGCCGGCTTCCTTGGTGAAGCCGGTCTTCAGGCCATCGGCGCCGATGCTCATCTTGAGCAGCGGGTTACGGTTCGGCTGCTTGATCTTGTTCCAGAGGAATTCCTGCTCGCCGTAGATCTTGTACCACTCGGGATATTCGTGGATCACGTGCTGGGCGAGCTTGCCGAGCTCGCGCACGGTCATCTTCAGGTTCGGGTCGTGCAGGCCCGTGGCGTTGGTGAAAGTCGATTTCGGCAGCCCGAGCTCGCGCGCCCGCTTGGTCATCATCTCGGCGAAGGCGAGCTCGTTGCCGGCGAGGCCTTCGGCGAGCGCGATACAGGCGTCGTTGCCGGACTGCACGATGGCCCCGCGCAGCAGATCCTCGACCTTAACCTTGCTGTTGAGCGCCGCGAACATGGCCGAGCCACCCGAAGGCGCCCCGCCCTTGCGCCAGGCGTTCTCGCTGATGGTGAACTCGTCGGTGGGCTTGAGCTTGCCCTCCTTGATGGCGTGGAAGATGACCTCGGTGGTCATCACCTTCACCATGCTGGCCGGATAGATCAGCTCGTCGGCGGCCTTCTCGAAGAGCACGGTGCCGCTGTCGGAATCGATCAGGATCGCGTGCGGCGCGCCGGTCTGGAAGGCTTCCTTCTTCGGCGGCGGCGTCTGCGCGTGCGCAGCCGCGCCGAGCAGCAGCACGGCTCCGCAGAGAATGGGCAGCGCCTTCCGCAACGGATTGGGCGAGTGATCGGAACGCATGGACGGCTCCGCGGACTGGATCTGGTTCAGGGGGGAATTATCGACCCTGGGACTGGCTTGCCAAGCCCGTTCGGCAAATCCAAGGCACGGAATCGCGGGATTTCGGCCTCGTGACGTGCCGGGCCGGAGCTTTGGCGCTCAGTACAGGCCGCGGCCCGTCACAAGGGAGCGCGAGGGGTCGGCCGGCGCGTAGGCGGTCATCGGGACCGCCATCGGCGCGGCGCGCGGCGGCTCATAGGGCATCGGCGCCGGCATGCGGGCGGCCGCGGTCATGTCGGACACAGGGGCGCTGCGCATGGCCGCCGACCGGTAGGTGCTGGGAACCGGCTCGTCGCTGGCCGGCTGGTCATTCAGGTCATAGGGCCGCGCGCTGGGCACCGGGACACCACCCGGCACGGGGCGCAGATTGGTGAGGCTCGGCAGGTTCGCCGAGGCCAGCATGATGCCGCTCGGCGCGGGCGCCGGCGCGCCTTCGCGATAGGTGGCCAACAAGGTGCGGTCATCGGTGCCGGCGAGCGGCGCCGGGCCGACATATTCGACGCGCACGCGCGAGACGCCGTTGCCTTTGAAGCCGAGCACGTCCGCGGCCTTGTGCGAGAGGTCGATTTCGCGATTGGCGTGATAGGGCCCGCGGTCGTTCACGCGCACGATCACCGAGCGGTGATTGCTCATATTGGTCACGCGCACATAAGACGGCATCGGCAGCGTCGGATGCGCGGCCGACAGCGAATGCATGTCGAAGACTTCGCCGTTCGCGGTGAGCCGGCCATGGAAGTCGTCGCCGTACCAGGAGGCGAGACCCTCTGCGCGGTAGTTGCGGTCCTCGGTCGGGACATACATGCGGCCCGCGACCAGATAGGGCTTGCCGACGCGATAGGTTCCGCCGCCCTTCGGCACGGGCTCGCCGGGCTGCACGACCCGTGGGCTCGCGGCGACGCCGTAGCGCGGATCGATCTTGCGGGTCAGCTGGTTATTGGCCGAGCAGTTGGCGAGCGCCAAAGCGCCAAGCGCCACCAAGCCCAGCCGCGCCAGCCGGCGATACTCCACCCGCATCCCGTACCCCATGCACTTGGGCGACTCGTGCGTGTCACGCGCATTCGCCTGGACGGGCCGTACCACCCGAAACCGTCCAGTCACGGAGAACCGTAGCGAATTGCGGCGACGCGAACGTGCCGGCCCCTGTCCCTATTCGGGGGAATTTACCCTTGTTTGGCCGATGGGCAAATCCCCTCCGCCCCGATGCGGTGAACGCATGGTTAATCGGGGGTCCGGGCGAAGGTGCGGAGGCTTCCGGAACGTGAGTGGCCAGAGCGCCACGATTCGCGAAGATGTCGGGCGGCGCCGATCTAGCGCGGGGTGAAGCTGCTGATGCAGCCCTTCACGTCCAGCGTGAAGGTGCCGATCGGCGTCTCGATCTGCCCGCCTCGCGCATCGATGACATTCGGGCTCTTGTGATT
Organism: Pseudomonadota bacterium; assembly: GCA_023404705.1. Taxonomy (GTDB): domain Bacteria; phylum Pseudomonadota; class Alphaproteobacteria; order Rhizobiales; family Xanthobacteraceae; genus FEB-22. Next base: position 10,048 of record JAEYAU010000042.1, on the reverse strand, counting down.
GCGGTCCCACTTCATGCCGCCGCTCACCTGATCGATGTCGCTGTCGGACAGCGCCACAGCGCTCGCCTCATCGATAAAGATCGTCATAGCTTGTCCTCCGTAGCCGCAGCGCCATTGCTGCATCGCTTCTGGTGGACCGGCGGATGGAGCGGCGCTGTGATGGGAGTCACACGGGTGGCGAGACGGGGTGCAGCTCAGGGCGGGCGGTCGTGCCTTATGGGCGGCCTTGCTCTCTCGGCCTACAACTTGAACAGTGCGGCCAGGAACGCCGTGACCGCCTTCGTGACCGCGATCGTCGCTTCGGCGTCGTGGCCAACCGTCGGCCCCAGACGAACGCAGTCGTCCCGATAGGTGAAAGGCTGTGTGCTCGCCTGATTGATCAGGAGCCCGGGCTCGGCCTCTCGGATCGTGCACTCGCGCACCGACTGGTCGTTGGCCGCCGCCCGCCCCGGAACGGCGCCGAGCGGGTTGTCGAAGCCGTGCGGCGCGTTGGGATATTCGATGATCTCGATGTCGGCCTTCGCAGCGATGAGCCGTTCGCGATAGGCCTTGCAGGTGTGCACCGGATTGTAATCGTCCGGTGTGCCATGGAAGATGCGGATCGGCCGCGCCACCACGGCGGTATCGTCGCGGTAGCTGGTCGCGCAATCGGGATAGAACGGGATATAGGCCGCGAGCTGTGCGCCGCTCGGGTTCCATAGCTTGTGGAAGCGCTCGAGGCTCGCATAGAGCGCGGCCTGTCCGCCGCGCGAGAAGCCGATCAGCGCGATGCGGTCGGGATCGATGCGCGGATGCTTCGCCAGGATCTCGAGCCCGCGGTAGATGTCGATGATGAAGTTGAGCCGCCCCAGCACCGCTTGGTTGCTGCCGACGCCGACGAGACCGCGCCCCGTCATGCCGTCGATCGCCAAGGTCGCAATCCCCATCTGGTTGAGCTGGCGCTTCCAGTAGCCAATGTTGCCACCCATCCCGCCGGACCCGTGCATGAGGATCACGGCCGGCAGCCGCCCCGCGCCGCGCGGCAGGCTGAGCTCTCCGGCGACCGTCACTTGGCGGCCGTACTTGTCGCCGGTGAGAAACTGCTGATCGCTGATCCACAGGGTCTGGATCGGGTGCAGTTCGGTGCGGACGGGCAGGTCCTTGGTCGCGAGCGTGTCGGCTTGCGCCGACGCGAGCGTGAATGCGGCCGCGAGCGCTGTGGCGATCAGGTGCCGGTGCATGGTTTCCCCCGGTTTTCAGCCCGCATCAGGATGACGGAGCTAGCAGGCCCGGGTCAATGCATCTTGGCTTGGACTGGACTCGTCCGAAGGTCCACGGGAACTCATGCTCCCTAATCTCTTTAGCGGCCTGTTAAATTCCCTGAGTCAAACTACCTAACAGTGGAGACTTTGCGGGTAATTCAATGCCGGAAAAACGCCGTCACGCGCGCATTCGACCCTCCGGGCCGTCGCGGTCCGCGCGCATCGTGGTCGACTCGAAGACGCCGGCCATCACATGCACCATCATCGACATCTCGGCCGGCGGCGCCTGCCTCGAGGTCAGTGATCCCGCAGCGGTTCCGCGCCGCTTCGAGCTCGTTCACGGGGCCAGCCGCAAGAAATGCAGCACGGTGTGGAAGGCGCGCTATCGGTTGGGCGTGATCTTCTAATCCCCGCGACACGGCATGCCCGAGCGCCCCTTGTGCCGGACCGCATCCTCTTCTAGGTCAGTCCCGGTCCGGCATGGAAGGGTGGCCGAGTGGTTTAAGGCACCGGTCTTGAAAACCGGCAGGGGGTTCCGCTCCCTCGTGGGTTCGAATCCCACCCCTTCCGCCATCGCTAATGCCGGCACTTGAAATATTGCGATTGTTGCCGGGATTCTCGTCCGCCGTTCTAAGTGCGAACCGCACCTGTCCCCGCTGACGGTCTCGTCCCGCGAGGGCTGCTGCTGAGAGCCGGAACGCGTTTAGCCAAGCGCACGCGTCGCTTGCGACCGCTGCGAGCGAGTCATGACTCTCAGACGCATCCGTGTTCGCTCCGACAGGCCGGCGACGCCCGGCTGCGCTCACGCGGCCGGATCGCGCAACTCTGACATCGGATGAGTGGTCACGCGCAGCACCGTCAGGCGGCGCGTTTGTCCCTGCCGGGTTTGCCAGTCGATGCTTGCGCCCTGCGCGAGCCCGATCAGCGCAGCACCGATCGGCGTCATCACGGAGACGCGCCTCTCCGCAATGTCAGCCTCGGTTGGAAGGACCAGGATGATCGTCTGCTCTCGGCCGCTCTCCTCGTCGCGGAACGTAACTTCCGACCCGATATTCACGACCGTGAGCGGCATGTCGGTCGGCGGCAGAATAGTGGCGCGCTCGATCTCGTGCAGCAGGCGATCTGACACTTCCGGAGCCCTGTGCATCGCAGCCGCCGCGAGCGCCTGGAAGCGCGGAACATAGCCGGCGTCCATCACGACCGGAGGGTCGTTCCTGAATGTTGCGAATTCGTTGGTCGTAAACATGTCTGTCTCCATCATCTCGTATTGAGCGAGCTCTGGGCCCGGTGCGCCGACGGCTAGGCAGCACCGGGACCCGGCTTGGTCGGATTGGGAACGCTCAGTACGCGTTTGCGTGTCTCCCGCCGGCGCCTCGCCGCGAATGCCGCAAGGGACACAACATTCGGAACCACCATCGGCGTGCTGCCGCTACGGTCGTTGCTCTCGACCCGTGAGCCCTCCGCGGGCGGTCGCGTCTTGCTATCCTTGCTCATGTCCTTCCCCGTCTTCCTCTTCGATGGTGCGCCGCAACTGCCTCTTCACGGCCTCGGGCTGGAACGGGACGTCGCGCACGAACAGCCGCCCCGTCGATCCGTCCGGGCGAAACAGAGGGGCCTCCTGTCCCGCACGCATTCCCAACAGCGTGGCACCCAGCAAGGTCGCGACTCGCAGCCGGTCGCCGAACAGAGGGTTGTCGTCCCAATGCACGAGCATGCGGGACTCGCCCGGAAGAACGCCGACCGAGTAGACGACCCGGCTCCCGCCCGTCACGACCTTCTCGTCCACGTCATCCGGCAGGACGACGCGCGCATGGGCCAACTTTGCACGCATGACCCATGCGAGCAGATGCTGATTGCTGTTCTGCTCCACGCGGTGGAGATGTCCCTCGAGCTGGGTATAGTCCTTGCTCGTGAGGCAGCACTCGGCCGCGAGGCGAGGAGCGGACAATGAAGCCGACCAGTGCCCGGCCCACTCCGCGGGATGTTTCCCGGACGCATCAAGGTATCGTTTGACTGTACGCATGCAACCCACCCCCGGACAACACACATCGTCCGATCCAAATCGAGTCATGAAGTTGTGGGGAGCCCCCGAGCGATGGGACGAGCCTCTGCGGGCTCGAACCGCTCGGGGCTAATTGCCTGCGAGCAGCGAGCCTGCGAAGAGCAGAAATCTATTAACGCGGGCAAGATGAGTCATGATGGAAAACCTAGGGTCGCGCCGCGGTGAAGTCAATGTGACGCACTGACGCCGCGCGCGCGACAACGCATCATCCGCTGCGGAGGCGTAGCGTATCAGGGGCCATGGGCCGGCGGCACCGAACCATTGGAGGATGGCGGTTCGACCGACAGGACACTCGCGGCACGTTCCCGTTCCCCGTCATGCCAGGTGATCGACTGGCCCGGGCCAAGCCCGAAGAGTGCTGCGCCCAGAGGCGAAAACACCGAAATCGAGCTGCCATCACTCACCTCGTCCGGATGGGCAAGGCGAACCCGACACACGGAGCATGAGTCTTCCTCGACATATTCGACCGTCGATCCCATGACGACCAGCGAATAAGGCGCCGCGCCTCCTTCGATGACATCGGCCCTTTCGATCTCGTCTCGCAGAAACCTGGCCGACGCAATCGAATGGCATCCCGCTTCGTCGAGCAGCGACAAAAGCCGTGCACGATCGCGCGCTGTGACCACGATGGCGGGTGAGCGGCGCCGCGTCGCGACGTGCGCTTCGTCCCGGGATCCGGCAACCGCCAGAGTCTGGTCCGACATGATGAGCTCTCGAATTTCGCGTTGGGCCGCAAGCTGCTTTCAAATCGCAGCCCGGCTGTTCCAGGCAGCAGGCATCTGACTGACGTCAAGGACCTCCAAGTGCCGCATTGTCCCTGCGTCGCAGCGCCAGCAGATCGACTGGCCCGCGGACAGGCCGAGCAACGCGGTCCCGAGATCAGTCAGGACGGAAACCCGCCCCGCACGCGCGTCCTCGTCCTCGGGGTAGACGACCTGTACGCACGATTCGCGTCCGCGCTCGCGATAGGTGACCTGTGCGTTCATTGTCACGACATGCGAAGGCACCTCTGGCGCGCCGACGACGGCGGCGCGCAGGAGCTCGTCGGCGAGCTTTTCTCCGATCGCCGAACGCCGGACCCCCATCATGCTCGCGGTCGCGATCCAGGCGAGCCGATCGTAGTCTTCGCTTCGGATGATGATCGGCGGAAGGTGATGCGCTGCCGGCATGATGTTTCTCCTCGGTTGGTCATGAGTCGGGGGACCGGCTCGGCGCTGACGATCGGCCGTTCAGATCGTCTGGCTCAACCGCTCCGCAATCGGCGTGCTCAACGCTTCGAATTGAGCGAGACGGTTCCGTGCTCCATGCGGAACCGCAAGAATGTCCACATCGAGCGAATGCAACAGGCTGGCCGTCACGCTGCCAAACAAGGCGCGCATGAAGCCCGAACGAACGCGCGTGCCGACGACCAGGAGATCGGGCCGATCTCGCCGGACCGCCTCGGTGATCACCTCGACGGCGTCCCCTTCCCGCACCGCGAGCGGCAGATCAGCCGCGTCGACGTCGCGAGCCGCCAGGAACTTGCGCAAGCCGTCTTTGACGCTTTCCCGCTCGGCGGCAAGAAAGTCGCTCAGCTGAGCGGCGCGCAGACGCGTGGAGGCAAGCCTGTTCCTGCCGATCGGCTCATATGCGTGCAGCATGGCGAAGTCACCGCGCGGCAGGAACGGCAACGCCGCCGCAGTCTTGATGGCACTTACAGAGGAAGCTTCCCTGCCGACTGCAGCGAGAACCTGGCGATAGGGGCGCCGCGCGTCCCCGCTGACCATCAGAACAGGCGCCTGTCCGGAGCGGATGACGGCCCCCACGGTGGATGCGCCAGAGGACCGCAGCAGCTGCTTGCGATAGGCCCCCATCACGATGAGGTCGGCATTCAGGGCGCTCGCGGCCCTGATGATGCCTTCCGACGCCTCTCCGACCACGACCCATGGCTGGCATCGCACGCCAGCCAGTTCGCCGACGGCCGCAATCTGCTCGTTGAGATGTCGCATCGCTTCGCGCCGGTCCAGCTCAACCTGCGAGCGGGGCTGGTTGCTCTCGACAACATGGAGCAAGCGGAGTTCCGCGTTGGTCTCCTGTGCAAGGAGTCCCGCTCTCCTCACCGCGCGTTGCGCTCGGACTGAGAAATTGGTGGCGACGAGAATCTTCATGGCTTTTCCCTCAACAGATATCGGCAAGTCTTCGCTTCGAGGCCCACATCACGCGCGCGCGAACGTCCCGCGGCCACCTAAGCGGCACGCGAGGATGTGCACTCGTGCACGTCACAACGATGAGGTGAGGTCGGAATGGTGCTAGCTTCCCGTGATCAGGCGACGAGCGCCGTCACGGGATCAGATGCCTGTGGTCAGGCGATCCTTCTGCCGAAGTTTGCGGATTTGTCGGGGCATACGCATAGCTTCCTTCATTTAGGTAGTAGGGTTCTCCTTTTCAAGGCAAGGTGCGTACGCACCGCAAAATGCAGCACCTCGCTCCACGCGAGCATCTTCAGAGAAGCTGAAAAGCATTGCGTAGCGATCGTGAAGCCTGTGACGAAAGCCCTCATTCATTATTGCGAGCCAAACTGTTACAGTGCATTTCATCATGACCTTACGCAGCCGCGCATATAAGTTCCCTGTCTTGAAGGGCTCGCTGTTCGCAGGCGCCTAGTGCCCCGCCTCCGACGCGTGCTCGCGCGCGGCCGGACGGCAGGGGCCAAAATCTCAAAAACACCGTTCCGATCGGGATAATTGCGGCCGTGCTTGGCGCACGCGCGAACGGCCGTGCCTGAGCGGAATACGATGCGCATTTGGACAGAATATTGGAGGGTCACCATGACCGAGAGAACAGCCAGCCTCTTCAGCCTGAATACCTACGAGGTGACCCGGGCCGGGAATGAGAACGGAGTTCGTCCGACGATGAACGCGACAGTCGCGGTGGACGAGCACGCCGAATTGAACCGCCGTCTCGACAGCGCTCTCGAGGAGACATTTCCAGCGAGCGATCCCGTCGCGATCCTCATTTCACATTAAACCGTGAGCTCGAGGCGCGGGGGCGTTCGAATAATCAGGAAGCGTCATGTTCATCCAAGTCTTCCGATCCCCGCAGCCGGAGTGCCTGAAAGCAGGTCTCTGATCCCGTGAGCACGCATTCGGCGGCTCACGGGTCTCGCTGTCATCAAATGGAAACCGATGCGTTCGCTGATGCGAGCTTCGTGCTCGGCGTCGCGATCGCGCATTGCCGCGGCCGTCCAATGTCGCGGCTTGGGAGATGCCGCATGGAATTATTCGCACTCGCAATCGTATTGATTTCGGTGATGTTCATGATCAGAAAGGCCTTGCTCGATGCTGCGCGGCCTCGACCGGGCCGGGCGGCGTCCATCCGAGAGCCGATCGGTGCCATCACGCTGATGCGTCACGCTGAGGACTCGCGCCGTCGTCGCCGCTCACGGCGGGAAAAGCAGGTCAAGCATGCTCATGCCTAGGCTCACACCTCAGCGGCGCTCGCCTGCGCCGCACTGCGGCCCGCTATGCGCCCGAGCGTGACGGCAGTCAGCAGCCCGTTCCCCGAGAGATAGCCCGAGGCATGCGGGCCGGAGACGCCGCAAGCGGCACCGCCGGCGGCGAAGAGGTTTGGCAGCGCCGATCTGCCCCCGCGTTGCACGCGGGCGTCGGCGTCGACCACGAGGCCGCCCTGGGTGTGGAAGAGCGCGCCGGTGACGCGCACCGCGCAGTAAGGCGGTGCGAGCGGCGTGGCGCGGCTCCAATCGCGGCCGAAGCGGTCGGGTGACGGCCGGCGCGCGATTTCGGCGAATGTCGCGGTGAGCGCAGCGGGCGGGACCTTGATGAGCTGTGCCAGGGCCTCGGGAGTCTCGGCGCTCAGCACGGCGCCTTGCGCCTCGGCGTTGCGGAAGTCTTCGAACTGGCGGCAGATCGCGGCGATGCGGGCGTCGAAAATGCTGAACGCAATGCCGTCACGCTGCTGCAGCACCACGGCGGCTTGCTCCGAATAGCCGTGTGTCTCGTCGGAGAAGCGTGCGCCGCTCAGATCCACCTGGAAGCCGCCTTCCATCATGGTGGCCCAGGTGATCAGGATGCCGTGCGGGTGCGCAACCGATCCGTGACCCTGGTGGCCCGACATGTCACGGATCTCGGCGTCGAGCGCCTCGCCCCACAGCACGGCATCGCCCTGATTGCCGGGATGACCGAAATAGAGCGCGGTTGCGAGCTCCGGGATGTGGTGCGCGACCAGCGCCTTGTTGCCACCATAGCCGTTGCAGGCGAGCACCAGGGAACGGCAGCCGATGCGCTCCTCGGATCCATCTGGCCGGCGTGCGACAAGGCCGCGAATCGTCCCGTCGCGGCGCGCGACCAGCTCCGTGACATGCGCCTCGGTGAGGATCGGAATCTCGCGCGCCTCGACGGCAGCGCGCAGGCGGTCGACCAACTCGGCGCCCGAGCGGCTCGGCAGCCCGTGCATGCGGCGCGCCGCATGGCCCGGATAGTCGAAGTCGTGCACGACCGAGAACGGCAGGCCGTGTGCATCGGCGAGCCATTCGATCGCCGGTCCCGCCGCGCGAGCGACGAGCTCGACCATCGCGGCATCGGCGGTGTTCTTTGCTTTCCTCTTCAAGTCATCGGCGAACTGCGCGGGCGTATCGGAGATCCCCCGCTCCTGCTGGAAGCGCGTGCCGGCGGCCGGAATGAGACCGGCCGAGAGCGCGGTCGATCCGCGCGGCACGGGATCCCGCTCGAGCACCAGAGGCGCGGCGCCCGCTTCCGCCGCGGCGAGCGCGGCGACGAGACCGGCGGCTCCGGCGCCAATGATTACGACGTCGGCATCAGTCGCAAAGCTTGACGTCTCGTCAGTGATGACGCGGCTCATGCTCCGCTCCGCGCGAGCTCGGCCGTGACGTCCGCGATCGTCGCAATGCGCGCGACCGGCGCGAGCGCCGCAATGGCGGTGTCGTGCACCGCGGGCGAGAAGGCCGCGCAGCCATCGGAGAGCACCACGCAGTCGATGTCGCGCACATGGGCGTCGCGCACCGTCGACGCAACGCCGCCATTGGTGACAATGCCGCCGACGATGAGGCGCGTGATGCCGCACTTGCGCAGCAGCCATTCGAGCCGCGTCTGATAGAAGGCCGAATAGGCGACCTTTTCGACCGAGAGGTCCGCGGGCTGCAGCGTATCGACCAGCGCGTGGCCCCAGGAGCCGGGCAGAAAGTCGCCCTTCTTCAGGAAGGGCCGCAGCTTTTGCAGATGCGGCGAGATGATCGGCTCGCCGCCCTTGCCGGGCACCAGCGTGAAATGGGTCGAGACGATCCATCCGCCGCGCCTGCGCATTTCGGCCGCGAGCGGCGCGACGCGCGCCGGCAGCGCTGCGATCTCGGGCGCGCCCTGCCCGGCGCGGCCATAGGCGCCCTTCGGATCCAGGAAATCGTTCTGCAGGTCGACGATGAGCAGCGCTGTGTCGTGCATGGTCAGGCCTTGCGCTCGACGATGATATTGCCGAGGCGATCGACACGGGCGACGAGGCCAGGATCGATCAGCGTCGTCGCATCGTCCTGCTCGAGGACGGCAGGGCCTTCAACGACGGCATCGACGGGGAGCGCGAGGCGCGACCAGACCGTGGTCTCGTGCCAGGCGCCCGCGAACCAGACCGGCCGGGTGCCCCGGCGCGCAGCATGCAGTGAGGCGTCGGGCAGCGGCGCGAGTGCCGAAAGGTCGAAGTGCGGGCGCCGGCCGATGGCGGCGGTGCGCAGGGAGACGATCTTCACGGGCAGACCGGGCAGCAGTCGGCTGAAGGCCGAGAGATAGGCCCGCTCGAAGGCGGCGCGCACGATGGCGGCGGACACGCCCGTGGTGCCGTTAGCGACCTTGACCGGCACAGGCACGGACACCGTGTGCGTTTGCCCGACATAGTGCATGTCGAGCTCGAACTGGATGTCGATGCCCTCGACGTTTAGGCCCGCGGTCTCGACGATCCTTCGCGCGGCCCCAGCCTCGCCGACCATCCAGTGGTCGAGCGCGACGGCGTCGAGGCTGTCGAGCATCATGTTGATGGTGTGCACCTGGTCGTGGCGTATGTCGGCGATGACGCAGCCGAGCGCGCTGGTGACGCCGGGGAAGCGCGGCACGAGCGCGCCCTTGAGGCCCACATCCTTGATCAGCGCGCCGGCATGCAGCGCGCCGCCGCCGCCGAACGGGACGGCGACGAACTTGCCGGGGTCGTGTCCCCGCTCGATCGAGACGAGGCGGATCGCGCCCGCCATCTTGGCATCGGCGACGCGCACGATCGCTTCCGCGGCCGTCATCGCGTCGAGGCCCAGTGGCTCGCCGACATGCTTCGCGATCGCGGCGCGTGCCGCTTCGACATCGAGCCGCGCCAGGTTGCCGATCGGCCGCTCCGCATTGATGCGGCCGAGCACGACGTTCGCATCGGTGAGCGTGGGCCGCTCGTTGCCCTGCCCATAGCACACGGGTCCCGGGCGCGAGCCGGCGCTCTCGGGCCCGACCTGCAGGAGCCCGCCCTTGTCGACATGGGCGATGGAGCCACCGCCTGCGCCGATGGTGGTGATCTCGACCATGGGCGTGCGGATCACGAGGCCGAAGTCGATGGTGGTCTGGGCCGCGAGCGCGGTCGCGCCGTCGGCGACCAGCGAGACGTCGAACGAGGTGCCGCCGAGGTCGCAAGTGATCGCGTTGGCGAAGCCCGCCGCACGGGCGATGGCGGCGGCCGCGGTCACGCCGGCCGCAGGCCCGGAGAGCGC
>JAEYAU010000270.1 GCA_023404705.1 Pseudomonadota bacterium | reverse complement strand
GGCTCGTCGCATCGCGATGAGCCCTCGCCTCGAAGGATGAACGGCCCGCGCGCCTCAGCTCACAGCCAGGGCCGGTCGGCCTTGGTCTTGGCCTCGAAGCTGTCGATCTTGCTCTTCTTCACCATAGTGAGGCCGACGTCGTCGAGGCCGTTGAGCAGGCAGTGCTTGCGGAACGGGTCGATGTCGAACTTCACGGTGCCGCCGTCGGGGCCGCGGATCTCCTGCTTCTCGAGATCGACGGTCAGCGTCGCATTGGCGCCGCGGTCGGCGTCGTCGAACAGCTTGTCGAGATCTTCCGGCGAGACCTTGATCGGCAGAATGCCGTTCTTGAAGCAGTTGTTGTAGAAGATGTCGCCGAACGAGGTCGAGATCACGCAGCGGATGCCGTAGTCGAGGAGCGCCCAGGGCGCATGCTCGCGGCTCGAGCCGCAGCCGAAATTGTCGCCCGCCACGATGATCTTGGCATTGCGATAGGCGGGCTTGTTGAGGATGAAGTCCGGGTTCTCGACCGTGCCTTCCTTGTCCTTGTAGCGATGCTCGGCGAAAAGGCCCTTGCCGAGGCCGGTGCGCTTGATCGTCTTCAAGTAATCCTTCGGGATGATCATGTCGGTGTCGACATTGATCACCTTGAGCGGCGCGGCGACGCCTTCGAGCACCGTGAACTTGTCCATGTCCTCGCCTCGGGTAGCGGGTTCGGCCCGCTGTCATAAGGCCCGAGGGGCTGTCCGACAAGGCCCTGAACCGGGCGTCCGGCCGGGGGCGCGGTATGCACGCGAACAACTCCATGCGCGCGCTCGACAATGTGTCTGCGGTCAATCGCCCGTGAGGTGATCAAACGCTTGGCGGGTTGGTCTCGGAGGAGCGCCGCCCGACGGCATTTCGGCGAGCCGCGGGGTTGCTTCCTGCGCGGTCTCGGGAGAACCTCGGCTTGGCCATTCTCCAGGGTCCGAACGTCAATTGAGGTCTCGAAGGGCCTCCTCGGCATGCCCGGTGACCATCCATGAGCCTGTCTCCCGAGCATGACCGGCCATCGGCTGACGAGCTGATCATTCCGGACCCGCAAGCAGCGCACGAGTCTGCGCGCTTCATCGCCAGCATCTCGCTCAGCCTCGGCGCGCTGATGCTGGCGCTGTTCGGCATCATCGAGCGCATCGTCACATTCGAGCGCCTCGCGGTCGAGAACGAGCTCGCGCTGATCGCCTTGCTGCCCGGCATCGCCACGCTGGCCTTCCTCGCCTGCGCGCGGGCGATCTCCTGGATGATCAGCAACATGACCTTCGTGCTCTGGCGCGGCGTCGTCCCGCCGCATCGCTGGGAGATGACGCAGCGCCTGATCGAGGAGAGCAACCAGTTCCGCTTCCGCCTGACGCTGATGTCCGGCGCCTACGTGTTGTTCACGCTGGTGATCACGGCGCTGGCGGCCACCAGCGCAGGCCTCGCCTTCGGCCTCTCGGCGCCCGAATTGGGTGTGCGCCCGCTGCGCTTTGCCGGATCGGCGGGCGCCGTGACCGTACTGCTCGTGCTGTTCGAGATGCTCACCCGCGACGGCCGGCTGAAGACGACCCTCACCGCCATCTATGTGGGCGTGCTGATCGCCGTGATGATCTGGGACGCGCTGCTCTAGGCTGCGCGCTAGTCCGCGGCTTTCTCGATCGCCTCCATGTCGGCGTCCGACAGGCCGAAGTGGTGGCCGATCTCGTGCACCAGCACATGGGTGACGATGGCGCCGAGGCTCTCGTCGTGCTCGGCCCAGTAGTCCAGGATCGGCCGGCGATAGAGCCAGATCATGTTCGGCATCTGCGGCGGCGCGCTCTCCGAGCGGAACGGCAGGCCGATGCCCTGGAAGAGGCCCAGCAGGTCGAACTCGCTCTGCAAGCCGACGCTGTCGAGCGCCTCGTCGGTGGGAAAATCGTCGACCCGGATGATCAGGTCCTTGCAGAGGGTGCGGAAGGTCTCGGGCAGCCGGCGATAGGCCTCGTGCGCGAGGCCCTCGAATTCGTCGAGCGATGGCGCCTTCGCGCCATGCCAGGCGAGCGGATCGGTGAGCGGGCTTTCGGTCATGGCCGGTCGTGACAGAGATAGGAGCCGTCAACGCATATAGGTGAGATAGAGATAGATCGAGAGGGCGATGACACCCGCAAGACTGAGCGCGCGGCCGATGCGCCGCCCCCACAGCTCGATCGGATCGATTTGCCCATACGCGTCGATCGCGTCCTTGGCGGCGAAATGGTCGGCGGTCCGGCGCGCCGCGCGGCCGAGCGCCGAGCTGCCGAGCGTCTCGCTCTCGGCGCGCACGCGGTCGAGCGCGTCCTGCGCCTCGCGGCGTCTCTCGTCGCTCTCGTGCGGGTTCGCCATGGCCCGAGCATAGGCGAGGCCGCAGGGGCAGGCGAGGTGGTTGACGCGGCGGTCCCGATGGGAGAGCGTGGCCCGTCACGCGTGCAGGGGATCCGGATGGGTGGGCGATACATGGTGGCGGCCGCGGCCGTGCTGAGCGTTCTCGGCGCGACGCCCGTGATGGGCGAGACGGCATTGCGGCCCGGCGCTCGCGCGCTTGCGACGGAGTTCTCGGCACAGAGCTGGTACGAGCCGCGCAGCCGCTACGAGGCGCGCCCGCGCATCCGCGTACGTCCCGGTGGTCGTCTGCTCTATCGCGACTGCAAGTTCTGGCTCGCGCAGGAATACCGGCCGAGTGGAACCGTGATCGTGCCGCGCCAATATTGCTGGTGGGTGCGGGGCTGATCGCAGCGGAACTTGGGGCAACCTGATCTGCGCTCGAGCGTTACCCGCAGGGTACGCAATGAGGAGTGCAGAATGACAAAGTTCCTTTCAGGGTGTGCGGCTGCCGCATTGCTCGGAGCGCTTTCGCTCTCCACCCCGGCTGTGGCCGGTGACCGGTCCGCTGGCGTACGCCAGATGGACGACTATGCCTGGAGCTCGCATCGCCGATCGTATCGCCACAAGCACGTGCGGCGCTACATCGAGGACGATGAGCCGAGCTACACCGTCCGCACCCATCGCACGTATCGGTCGTGGGACCATGACGGCCCCTATCATGGGTATGGTTATCGTCGCGGTCCGGGCGTGAGCGTGGGCGTCGGCGGGGTCGGCGTCGGCGTGGGCGTCGACCGCTGGTAGCATTCGTCAAAACCGAAGGCCCGCCGTCATGGCGGGCCTTTTTCTTTGCGGAACCCTGATCCCGCCTCGGTCGTTATTGCCGAAGTCCACGAGGCCCACAGGGAGGGCCGTATGCGGATGACATTACGGACCGGAATCACGGGACCAGCGGTTCTCGTGCTCGCTCTCGCCTGGGCGCCTGCCGCGGGCGGGGCGGCGCCGCTGATCCATTCGGGCGCACAGTCGCTCGCAGCGATCGATGCGGCGGCCGAGCCGGCGCATCACAAGCCGAAGCACCGCATGAAGAGCCGTGGTCGCGGTCTGCACCTCGGCTGGAAACGCGGCAAGCACAAAGGCTGGAGCAAGTTCTAGCAGTTCGAAGCAACCTTGGAGTAGCAATGATGCCGAAGCTTTTCGCTAGCGTGGCCGCCTTGGCCTTCACGTTCGTGCTCGCAATGCCGGGCCCCGCGGATGCGCGTCAGCGCGCCGATGGCCTTTACAAGGCCGAGCAGGCCACCGAGTTCAGCTCGCACCGCCGCCGCTATCGCCACGTGCACCGCTATCGCCACTACGGCTATGCGGCTCCGCGGCCTTACTATGCGGGCTACCCGTATTATCGGCCGTGGGGCTATCCCTATTACGGCTACGGCTATGGCGGACCGCGCGTCGGCATCGGCGTCGGCCCGATCGGCTTGGGCGTCGGCTTCTGGTAAGCACGCCTGAACCAGAAAGGGCCCGCCTCGCGGCGGGCCTTTTTCATGCGCGCGGCACTGAGAGCACGGCGCTCTCGTCCAGTCTGCCTTCGTATAGTCTGCCTTAACTTTTCAAAGAATTCCCGTCCCGGTCGCACGATGATTCCTGCTGCGGTTGTGTCCGCGCCACCCTAGACTATGGGCTCATCGGGTGCGGGATCGCCATGCCGTTGCGTTCAGCGTTTTGGCGGCGAGACGGAGCGTGGGCATATCGCGCCCTCGCAGCAATCACGCTCGCGGCCGTGCTCGCGGGCTGCAGCACCGTGCCGCGGGAGCAATTCACGGCGGCCGAGCAGGAGCAGGCGATCATCCCGGGCCTGCCGAACGTGCGCGTGTGGGCCGATTCCGAGACCGCGGCGCGCGAGGCGATGCGCTACTCCGAGCGGCCCGTGAAGGAGATCACCTATCTGGCGCTCTCGGGTGGTGGCGGTGACGGCGCCTTCGGCGCGGGCCTGCTCAATGGCTGGACGCGCAGCGGCACGCGGCCCGAGTTCACCATCGTCTCCGGCGTGAGCACCGGCGCGCTGATCGCGCCCTTCGCGTTCCTCGGGTCCGCCTACGACGACACGTTGCGCGCCATGTACACCGAGGGCTATGCGAGCGCGCTGATCGAGTCGCCGAGCTTCATCAATGCGCTGTTCGGCTCCGGGGCCTTCGACAGCAATCGCCTCGAAGTGCTCGGCCAGCGCTTCGTCACATCCGAGGTGATCGCCGAGGTCGCACGCGAGCATCGCAAGGGCCGGCGGCTGCTGGTGCTCACGACGAACCTCGACGCGCAGCGGCCGGTGCTCTGGGACATGGGCGCGATCGCGGCGAGCGGCGCGCCGGGCTCGGACGCGCTGTTCCGCTCGGTGCTCGTGGCGTCCGCGAGCGTGCCGGGCGTGTTCACGCCGACCATGATCACCGCGGAAGCCAACGGCCGCCGCTTCCAGGAGATGCATGTCGACGGCGGCGTGATGTCGAATGTCTTCATCCTGCCGACCGACATCCTGGCGCAGCAGACGCGTCTCGCGCTGCGCGGACGCGCCAATGTCTATGTGGTGATGAACGGCAAGCTCGCGCCGTCCTTCACGGTCGTCGAGAACCGCACGCCGGCGATCGCAGGGCGCGCGGTCTCGACGCTGATCCAGGTGCATTCGCGCTCGACCGTGCAGGCCACCGCGACGCTGATGCGGCGCAGCGGCGTCGGCTTTCATCTCGCGGCAGTGCCGGCCGACATGGACGAAGGCAAGTCGCTGGGCTTCGACAGCACGGCCATGCAGCGCATGTTCGCCTTTGGCTACGATCAGGCCGTCGCCCGCACCGCGTGGTCGACCACGCCGTCCGGAAGCTCTGCGCGCGTGGTCGCGGCCAGATAGCACAAGGCCCGCCTCGCGGCGGGCCTTGTCACTTCGAGACTGTACTCAGCCGATCAGCGCCAGTCGCGCACGTCGACGAAGCGTCCCGCGATCGCGGCGGCCGCCGCCATGGCGGGCGACACGAGGTGCGTGCGGCCCTTGTAGCCCTGGCGGCCCTCGAAGTTGCGGTTCGAGGTGGAGGCGCAACGCTCGCCGGGCGCGAGCTTGTCGGCGTTCATCGCGAGGCACATGGAGCAGCCCGGCTCGCGCCAGTCGAAGCCTGCGGCCTTGAGGATCTTGTCGAGGCCCTCGGCCTCGGCCTGCTCCTTCACGAGACCGGAGCCCGGCACGATCATGGCATTCACATTCGGATTGACGTGCTTGCCTTGTGCGATGCGCGCGACCTCGCGCAGGTCCTCGATGCGACCATTGGTGCAGGAGCCGATGAAGACGCGGTTGATCGCGATGTCGGTGACCTTCTCGCCGCCCGCGAGACCCATATAGGAGAGCGAGCGCTTCGCGGCCTCGCGCTTGTTGGCGTCCTCGATCTCGTCGGGCATCGGCACGCGGCCCGTGATCGAGATCACCTGCTCGGGGCTCGTGCCCCAGGTGACCAGCGGCGGCAGCTTGGCGCCGTCCAGCCGGATCTCGCGGTCGAAATGCGCGCCCTCGTCGGTGTGCAGCGATTCCCAGTAGCGGATCGCGGCATCCCATGCGGCGCCCGACGGCGCTTTCGGCCGGCCCTTGAGATAGTCGAACACCTTCTGATCGGCCGCGACCATGCCGGCGCGCGCGCCGCCTTCGATCGACATGTTGCAGATTGTCATGCGGCCTTCGACCGAGATCGCGCGGATCGCCTCGCCCGCATACTCGATGACATGGCCGGTGCCGCCCGCGGTGCCGATCTCGCCGATGATCGCGAGGATGATGTCCTTCGCGGTCACGCCGGCCGGCAAGGTGCCGTCGACCGTGACGCGCATGTTCTTCGACTTCTTCTGGATCAGCGTCTGGGTGGCGAGCACGTGCTCGACCTCCGAGGTGCCGATGCCGTGCGCAAGCGCGCCGAAGGCGCCATGGGTCGCCGTGTGGCTGTCGCCGCAGACGATGGTGGTGCCGGGCAGGGTGAAGCCCTGCTCGGGGCCGATGATGTGGACGATGCCCTGGCGCTTATCGAGCTCATTGAAATATTCGATGCCGAAATCGCGCGCGTTGGTGGCGAGCGCCTCCACCTGGGTGCGGCTCTCGGGATCGTCGATGCCGTGCGAGCGGTCGGTGGTCGGCACGTTGTGGTCCACCACGGCGAGGGTCTTCTCGGGCGCGCGCACCTTGCGACCGGTCACGCGCAGCCCCTCGAAGGCCTGCGGGCTCGTCACCTCGTGGACGAGATGGCGGTCGATATAGAGCAGGCAGGTCCCGTCGGGCTGCTCGTCGACCACGTGGTCGTCCCAGATCTTGTCGTAGAGGGTGCGCGGCTTGGCCATGGTGCTTCCGTCAGGAGTTCAGGTTTTCGGGGCCTTCTTTAACGGGTTGGTCCGCCAAGGAAAAGTAGGCGCGAACGCGCAGGCAGACGCGGCGGCATGCCGGGACGGCATGGCACGAGGTGAAAGCGTTACCGCCAGGCCTCGGCGAGGTCCGCCGTGGTGCAGAACATGGCGTCGCCCATGAAACGCATGCTGGCCATGGCCCGGTCGGCGGCCTCCTGATGGCCGCCGCCGCAGGCGTCCTCCACCAGGATCGGGATGAAGCCGAGATCGGCGCCGTGGCGCACGGTCGGCTCGAGGCCGATCTCGGTCGCGACGCCGCAGAGCAGGAATGTCTTCAGTCCGCAGTCGCGCAGCGCGATGGCGAGCGGCGTGCCCTCGAAGGCCGACATGGTGATCTTGTCGAGGACTGCCTCATCGGGACGAACCGCGAGCTCGGGCGCGAGCGCGAAGCCGGGGCTGTCGCGCAGGAACCAGGGCTCACAGTCCTCGACCGAGGTCTTGCGCTGCCATGCCATCATTTGCCGCAGCTGGAAGACGCCGGAGAGCCGCTTCGGCAGCGACATGTGACGCATGAAGATCACGCGCACGCCGGCGCGGCGCGCGAGGTCGAGAACGGCGAGCACCTTGTCGAGGATCGCCTTGCCGTCCGCGAGCTGCCGCAGGATGCCAACCTGCATGTCGTAGACGACGAGCGCGGTCGTCTCGGGCGCGGCGGCTTCCGCGAGCGTCTGCGGGATCGTCAGGCCATAGGCGTGCTGCATCGGAGATCCCGTGATCCTTCTCGATGAGAGAGCCCCACACTCCGTTCGTGCCCGCGCAAGCGGGCATCCAAAGCCACAAGTCCGTGTCTGCCAGATCTGGGTCCCCGCTTTCGCGGGGACGAACGGGGGTTGTCTAGCATAGCGCGCGGACGAGAGCGTGCGCATGTTCGTGAAAGCAAAACGCGCGGCCGGGGCCGCGCGTTCGCGTCTCGAAATCCTGCCGGAGTGATTACTCCGCGGCGGCCTTGGGCTCGGCCTGCTCCTGGCGATCCTGGCGCTCGGTGATGCGCGCCTTCTTGCCGCGCAGCTCGCGCAGGTAATAGAGCTTCGCGCGACGCACCTTGCCGCGGCGGACCACCTTGATGGAATCGATCATCGGCGAGTAGAGCGGGAACACGCGCTCGACGCCCTCGCCGTAGGAGATCTTGCGGACCGTGAAGTTCTCGTTGAGACCGCCGCCCGCACGGCCGATGCAGACGCCCTCATAGGCCTGCACGCGCGAGCGCTCGCCCTCGACCACCTTCACGTTGACGATCACGGTGTCGCCCGGGCCGAACTCCGGGATCTCCTTGTTCGCCGTGAGTTTGGCGATCTGCTCCTGCTCGATCTCGCGGATCAGGCTCATGGGAATTCTCCATCGGCGCGCAGCCGCTTCAGGGCGCGCAAGTCTTCGGGTCTATCTGGGTCGGCGGTGCTTCTACTGCAAAGAAGCGGTTTTGTCATTAGTCCGTCGCGATTTTTCGCGCCGTCCGGCGCGCGAGGTAAGCGGCCCATAAATCCGGCCGCCGCGCGGCGGTCAGCCGCTCGGCTTCGGCCCGGCGCCAGG
This sequence comes from Pseudomonadota bacterium, assembly GCA_023404705.1. Classification (GTDB taxonomy): domain Bacteria; phylum Pseudomonadota; class Alphaproteobacteria; order Rhizobiales; family Xanthobacteraceae; genus FEB-22. The sequence continues at coordinate 6,531 of JAEYAU010000270.1, read as the reverse complement.
CAGCAACCCGGCCGTGATCGCCGGAAACCAGCGTTTCCGGGATGGTTCGCCCCTCGAACTCCGCCGGGCGGGTGTATTGCGGGTATTCCAGGAGCCCGTCCGCGAAGCTTTCCTCGGTTCCGGAGGCCGCATGACCCATCACCCCTGGAATAATCCGGACGCAGGCGTCGAGCAGCGCCAGGGCCGCGATTTCGCCGCCCGAGAGCACGAAATCGCCGAGCGAGACCTCCTCCAGGCCGCGCGCCTCGATCACCCGCTCGTCCACCCCTTCGAAGCGGCCGCAGACCACCACGACGCCCGGTCCGGCCGCCAGGGCCTGCACCCGCCCCTGCGTCAGGGGGGCGCCGCGCGGGCTCATCAGCAGGCGCGGGCGGCCGTCCTGGCCGGGCGCATCGCTGGCGCGCGCCCGCCCGTCGGGCGTCATGACCATGCCGGGGCCGCCGCCGGCCGGGGTATCGTCGACAGTGCGGTGGCGGTCGGTCGCATGGTCGCGAATGTCGCAGGTATCGAGCCTCCACAGGCCCTTCTCGCGGGCCTTGCCGGCGAGGCTCAGGCCCAGCGGTCCCGGAAACATGTCCGGATAGAGCGTGAGGACGGTCGCGCGCCACATGATCAGCCGGCCCGTTGGTCCTTGGACTGCGGCTCACCCGCAGTCTCGGCCGGAGGATCGACCACGAGCTTGCCGGCTGCCACGTCGACGACCGGCACGGCCGCTTCCGTGAAAGGCAGCATGACAGTCGGACCCGCGGCGGGCCTGATCTCGAGGATGTCGCCGGCGCCGAAGTCGTGCACCGCGATCACGGTGCCGAACGCTTCGCCGTCCTTGGTCGTGGCCGTGAGCCCGACGAGGTCGGCGTAATAGAACTCGCCGTCCTCAGGCGCGGGCAAACGCTCGCGCGGCACGAACAGCCGGAGATTGGTGAGCGTCTCGGCCTCGGTGCGATCGCGCACCCCGGCGAGGCGTACGACCAGCATGTCCTTCTGCGGCCGTGCCGCCTCGATGCGAAACGAGCGCGAGCCGTCTTCCAGCTCGAGCTCGCCATAGCGCGTCACGTCCATCGGATCGGCCGTGAAGGATTTCAGCCGCACCTCGCCGCGGACGCCATGGGCGGCACCGAACTGCGCGATGCAGACGCGTTCGCCCATCGATCAGCGATCTCAGCTCGCCGGAGCGGCCTCGCCGCCGGCAGCCTCGCCGCCACCCGCGGCGGCCGCGGCCGCAGCAGCGCGCTCCTGCGCCTTCTTCTTCGGCTTGGCCTTCTCGGGATTGTTGCGCGTCGGGCGCTTCATCACGCCGGCCTCGTCGAGGAAGCGCATCACGCGGTCGGAGGGAGTCGCGCCCTTGGCGATCCAGGCCTTCACCTTCTCCATGTCGAGCTTGAGGCGGTGCTCGGCCTGATCGCGCGGCGTGAGCGGGCTGAAGAAGCCGAGACGCTCGATGTACCGGCCGTCGCGCGGCGCGCGGCTGTCGGCGACGACGATGTGATAGAACGGCCGCTTCTTGGTGCCGGCGCGGGCCATACGGATCTTCAGAGACATCGATCTTCCTCTTCGTTTCGATTCAGGTGTGCGGAGTTATTTCTTCTTCCCGAGTCCGGGAAAACCAGGAAGGCCGGGCTTGGCGCCGAGGCCCGGAAGCGTGCCGGGGAATTTCGGCGGCAGACCCGGCATGGTCGGCGGCAAGCCCGCGCCACCCGGCAGTCCGGGCATTCCGGGCGGAAGACCGCCCGGCATCTTCTCGGCGAGCTTGGCGATCTCTTCGGGGCTCGGCATGCCGCCGCCGAAGCCCATCATGTTGGCGAGGCCGGCGAGCGGTCCGCGCTTGGCGCCGCCGCCCATGGCCTTCATCACGTCGGCCATGGTCCGGTGCATCTTCAGAAGCTTGTTGATGTCCTCGACCTTGGTGCCGGACCCGGCCGCGATGCGCTTCTTGCGGCTCGCCTTGAGCACGTCGGGATTGCGCCGCTCGCCCGGCGTCATCGAGTCGATGATCGCCATCTGCCGCTTGAGCACGCGATCGTCGAGATTGGCCGCGGCGATCTGGTTCTTCATCTTGGCGATGCCAGGCATCATGCTCATGAGCCCGCCGAGGCCGCCCATCTTCGTCATCTGCACGAGTTGCTCGCGCAGGTCCGAAAGATCGAAGGCGCCCTTGCGCATCTTCTCGGCGACACGCGCGGCCTTCTCGGCATCGATGGTGGCGGCCGCCTTCTCGACCAGCGAGATGATGTCGCCCATGCCGAGGATGCGGTCGGCGATACGCGAGGGATGGAAATCCTCGAGCGCATCGAGCTTCTCGCCGACGCCGATCAGCTTGATCGGCTTGCCGGTGACGGCACGCATCGAGAGCGCGGCGCCGCCGCGGCCGTCGCCGTCCACGCGCGTGAGCACGATGCCCGTGAGACCGACGCGCTCGTCGAAGGAGCGCGCGAGATTGACCGCGTCCTGGCCCGTGAGGGCGTCCGCCACCAGCAGCACTTCGTGCGGGTTCGCGGCCTTCTTCACCTCGGCGGCCTCGGCCATCATGGCCTCGTCCAGGGTGATGCGGCCGGCGGTGTCGAGCAGCACCACGTCGTAGCCGCCGAGACGGCCGGCTTCGAGCGCGCGGCGCGCGATCTGCGGCGGCGTCTGGCCCGCGACGATCGGCAGCGTTTCGACGCTCACCTGCTGGCCGAGCACCGCGAGCTGCTCCATGGCGGCCGGACGGCGCGTGTCCAGCGAGGCCATCAGCACCTTGCGCTTGCCGAGCTCGGTCAGGCGCTTGGCGATCTTCGCGGTCGTGGTGGTCTTACCGGAGCCCTGCAGGCCGACTATCATGATCGGGATCGGCGCGGCCGCATTGAGGTCGATCGGATCCGCGGACGAGCCGAGCGTGTTGATCAGCTCGTCGTGCACGATCTTCACGACCATCTGGCCGGGCGTCACGGATTTCAGCACCTCGACGCCGACCGCGCGCTGCTTCACCTGCTCGATGAAGGCGCGCGCAACGTCGAGCGCCACGTCGGCCTCGAGCAGCGCGCGGCGCACCTCGCGCATCGCGGCGTCGACATCGGCCTCGGTGAGCGCGCCGCGCCGCGTCAGGCGGTCGAGGACGTTCGAGAGCTTTTCCGACAGAGAGTCGAACATCAGGGCTTCCGGTTTCACGTCAGGGGATGAGCCCAGACGTGGTGAGCAATCTCGGTCGCGCAAGTCGCGGAACGCCCGATGACCGCTCGGCGCCGAGGCACCAAAACGACAATCGCGCCCGAGGGCGCACAGCGCTGTCGGGCGTTGACCTCCGGCCTCTCGGGACCGGTCGGCGGCGTCACGGGCACTTGCGTGCCAAAGCTTGCGTGAGCGGGGCGGACCCTAGGGGGAGGGGGCAGCCAAGTCAAGGAAAGGGGCCCGGAAAACGCGACTTTTGGCCCGGTTGCGGCCAGGACGGGAACCCGCCATATGGCTCGCAACAGTTAACGCGCACCCCCGAGCCATGCCCCTGACCCGCCGTCACGTGTTTGCCGGTACGACCGCGATTCTGGCCGCTGCCGGCGGCCTGCTCGCGGTTCGCGGTGCTCAGGCCCGCTACTACGAGGGGCCGGTCAGCGATCATTTCGACGGGCTGCACTTCTTCGACCCGCAAGGAGTACCGCCCAAGAGCCCAGTGGACCTGCTGCGCTGGTGGTCCTCCAACGGACGGCAGGAATGGCCGAAGTGGCACGCCGGGCTCAGCGACACGCCGCCGCGGCGGGTCGACGATGGCTCCTGGCGCATCTCCTATGTCGGGCACGCGAGCGTGCTGCTGCAGGTCGCAGGACTGAACATCCTGCTGGATCCGGTCTGGTCCGAGCGCGCCTCGCCCTTCGCCTTCGCCGGACCGAAGCGCGTGAACGAACCCGGCGTCGGCTTCGACGCGCTGCCGCCGATCGACGTCGTGCTGGTCAGCCACGCGCATTACGACCATCTCGACACCGCGACACTCGCCGCGCTGATGACGCCGCACAAGCCGCGCATCATCACGCCGCTCGGCAACGACACCATCATGCAGGCCTTCGATTCCTCGATCCGCGCCGAGACGCATGACTGGGGCGATACCGTCGATCTCGGCCGCGGCGTGCGCATCACGCTCGCGCCGATGCGGCACTGGTCGGCGCGCGGGCTGTTGGACCGCAACAAGGCGCTGTGGGCCGCCTTCATCATCGAGACGCCCGCCGGGCGCATCTATCACGTGGGCGACACCGGCTATGGCGACGGCTGGCACTTCCGCCATGTGCGCGAGCGCTTCGGGCCGATCCGTCTCGCGATCTTGCCGATCGGCGCCTACGAGCCGCGCTGGTTCATGCGCGACCAGCACATGAACCCGGCCGAGGCCGTGCAGGCCTTCATCGATTGCGGCGCGGAGCTCGCCATGGCGCATCACCACGGCACGTTCCAGCTCACCGACGAGGCGATCGATGCGCCGGCGCTCGCGCTGAAGGAAGCGCGCGTGGCTGCCGGCATTGCGCCGGAGCGCTTCCACATGCTGCGGCCCGGCGAGGTGTGGGAGATCGGGGGCTGACGCGCAAAGACGCGCGGCCACACTTCCGGTTTCCAGAATTTGTTCTTGCTTTGTTCTAAAACGTGCGCTAGAGTGCTTCCGCTCGTCTCATGAGGGGCGTTGGATTCCCGGGTCACGCCGCCCAATGGAGCCGGGTGCGGTCCTGCGGGCTCGGTCGTCGCCGGGCTCCCGGGCGGCTTCGAACATCATCCACCTCGACACTACGATCGAGGCGCTGGAGTGCCAGCTATAAAAGGGACGGGAGCTCGCTCTCAGTCCTCTAAGCGTGGTTCGAAGCCGTGACGGGTGGGTCACCCCACCTGGGATCCGCGTGGAGCGCCGAGAGGCGCGCGGGCCCTCGGCGCAAGAGGACCCGCGGGATGCGCCGCGCAAGCGCATTCCGGGTCCGGCGCGCAGCCGGACCTGGCTCGTTGCGCAAAACGAGCAGCGCCGTCTCGGCGCTCCACTCCCCTCGTTGGGGAGGCCCAATCACTCCGGATGCACAAGCATCATGGAGATCGAGTTATTTGGAATTCAATGACGCGCGCGGCGACGGATCAGAGGCCGTCACTTCAACGGCACGTAGACCTCGATCACGAGCTTGTCTTCCGGCGTCGTCACGGGATCCGTGACGTATTGCTCGACGAAGAAATCCTTCGCTTCGAGACCTTTTTCGTCGAGATGATTGGTGATCGCCTCGTAGGTCGAGTCCATGCCGTCATAGGTGCCGCGGTGGATGAACTTCAGCGCCTTGCCTTCAGGGGACTTGCCGATCTCGAGATCGCCGGCCGGCTTGGTGGCGGGCTCGGCTTCGAGCGGCACGCCGGCCTGGAACGTGAAGCCGGTGTCGTCGGTCGCCGTGTACACGGTCATCTGCTGGCCGGCGGCCTTCAGGCCCTGCTTCTGCAGGAAGTCGTTCACGGTCTTGAAGGCGTCGATCAGCGTGTCGTAGGCCGTGTCCCAGGTCGCGTTGCCCTTCATGTAGAGGAAGGTCCTCGCCGTCAGCGTCACTTCCTGGCCGAAGGGATCGCCGGACTGTGCGGCTTGCGGCTGCGATGGGGAAGGCGCAGGTGTCTGGGCCGCCAGCGGGCCTGCGAGCAGCAGCAGGGCGGCCAGAGCGGCCGGAACGATGAGGCGCAGGCGGGACATCGGGCTCTCCTATGGGCGCGACCGGCTCAGAGGGTTCGCGATCCATAACACAGGGCGGCAGGCCATGCCTGACCGGATCGTGCACATTCGATTCTCGGGCTGGCCAGCGCCAGCATCAGACTGGCAAATTGCCAGGGTTTTCGCCATATAGGGCCGGTTGGAGAACCCCAATGGGCGCGCTCGCCGGCCACGATTTCGTGAAGATGAACGGTCTCGGCAACGAGATCGTCGTGGTCGATATGCGCGCCAATCCCGCCGCCATTGCGGCAGCGGAGGCGCGCGCCGCCAATGAGGGCGCGCCCTATGACCAGATGATGGTGCTCTACCCGCCGCGCGCCCCCGGCATCGATGCCTCGGTGAAGATCTTCAACAATGACGGATCGGAAGCCGGCGCCTGCGGCAACGGCATGCGCTGCATCGCCGAGATCCTGTTCGACGAGACCGGCAAGACGGCGCTCACCTTCGAGACGCGCGCGGGCCTGCTCAACTGCTGGAAGGGCGAGCAGCCGCTGGTGTCCACCGTCGACATGGGCCCGCCGCGCTTCGCCTGGAACGAGATCCCGCTGGCCGAGCCATTCGCGGACACGCGGGCGATCGAGCTGCAGATCGGGCCGATCGACAAGCCGATCCTGCACACGCCGAGCGTCGTCAACATGGGCAACCCGCACGCCATCTTCTGGGTCGATGACGTGCAGGCCTACGACCTTGCCAAGATCGGTCCGATGCTCGAGCATCATCCGATCTTCCCGGACCGCGCCAACATCTCGCTCTGCGCCGTGCAATCGCGCGAGCACATCGTGGTGCGCACCTGGGAGCGGGGCGCGGGCCTGACGCGCGCCTGCGGCTCGGCGGCCTGCGCGGCCGCGGTG
>JAEYAU010000258.1 GCA_023404705.1 Pseudomonadota bacterium | reverse complement strand
GTTGAGCTCGACGCGGCCGTCGGCGCCGACTTGCGCCGGAAACAGATTGATCGCCGGACTGCCGATGAACTGCGCGACCGTGATGCAGGACGGCCGCGCATAGACCTCAGCGGGCGTGCCGAGCTGCAGGATGTCGCCCTGGTCCATGACCGCGAGGCGGTCCGCCATGGTCATCGCCTCGATCTGATCATGCGTCACATAGACCATCGTGACGCCGAGCCGCGCATGCAGCTCCGTGAGCTCGCCGCGCATGTGGACGCGCAGCTTGGCATCGAGATTGGATAGCGGCTCGTCCATCAGGAAGGCGTGCGGGTGGCGCACCATGGCGCGGCCGAGCGCGACGCGCTGGCGCTGGCCGCCCGAGAGTTGCGCGGGCCGGCGGTCGAAATACTTCTCGATGCGCAGCTGCTCGGCGACGGTCTGGACCTCGCGCGCGATCTCGCCCATGACGCGGCGGCGCCGTCCGGACAGCAGGCGGATCAACGGCAGCCGCTCGAGCAGGTTGAGCCGCGCCATCGTGAGCGGCAGCGCCATGTTCTCGAACACCGTCATGTGCGGATAGAGCGCGTAGCTCTGGAACACCATCGCGACCTTGCGCTCGTGCGGCCGGAGGTGATCGACGGGAGCGCCACCGATCGCGACCGAGCCGCGATCCTGCGGCTCCAGCCCCGCGATGATGCGCAGCAGGGTGGATTTGCCGCAGCCCGAGGGGCCGACCAGCGTCAGGAACTCACCGTCCGCGATATCGAGGTCGATGTGGTTGAGGACCGGCGTGTCGCCGAAGGATTTCGAGATGCCGCTGAGCTTGAGACCGGCCATGTCAGGCTCCACGCGGCGGATAAACTTCGTGCACGACGTCGTCGATCCAGTAGGTCTTCAGGCCCTCGATCGGCACGATCTCCATCGCGACATTGTCGCCGTCGAAGTCGTAGATCACGGCGCCCATGCGCGCGTGGCCGCCCATCGGCGGCGCCATCTTCTCGCCGACCAGGAAGCCGGTCGAAGGGCCCCAGACGTAGCGCGTGCCGTTGAGCGGCCAGTCGTGCCAGCGATGCAGATGCCCGGTCGCGACGATCTTCACCGGATACCGGTGCACGAGATCGAGCAGGCGGCGCCGCGACTCCGGCTTCACCGACCAGTAGCCGGTGTCGCCCTCGTCGGGCGAATCGATGAACAGCGGCCGATGCGTGAACCACGCGATGTTGCGGCCGCGGCTCTCGCGCATCGCGCCTTCGAGCCAGTCCGCCTGCGCGGCCTCCTCGCGCGAGCCGCCGCCGATGATCATCGAGTTGAAGCCGATCAGGCGCCAGTTTTCCACATCGACTGTCCAGCGGTCATCGCCGAAGTGGCGGCGAAAGCGCGCGATGCGCTCGTCATTGACGGGTTGGTACGGATTTCCCGCTTCGCCGACATCGTGGTTGCCCGGCACCGCCTTCACGGGCACGTCGAGCGCGCGCAGCAGCGCGGCGCAATGCGCCGCATCGTCCTCCTGGTCCGCCGCATCCACCGTAATGTCGCCCGTGTGGATGATCAGATCCGGCTTCTGCGCCGCGATCCAGGCCGCGACCGGCGCCCAGTTGTCCACGAAATGCCGCTTCACCGGACTGAGATGCGTGTCGGAGATCTGGACGACTCGAACCATTGGTCCCCGCGTGTCTCACTGTTGCATGCGCCTCTAAGGGGCGAATGTTACAGACATGTGTACGGGAGACGAATCCAATGTCGCACGGCGGATCAACTCACAGGTCTCCGGCGACGCCGCCTTGCGCGCGAGGGTTGCGGCTTGATGCCGACTGACCCTTGGCTTCCTCTCCCTGCCGCGGATCATACAGATGATTTTCTAGCGTGACAAATGTCACGCCGCGCGGTGAAGCATGCTCCCCGGGGCTTCAGCGCGCCCGCAGCACGACCGCGCGTCCATCGTGGTCGCCAGTGCTGATCTCCGGATCGCCCGCAATGGCGTTCGCGAGATCGACCGATGCGTCGCTCTTGAATGCGGTATGCCGATCGAGATTGCGCGCGAAGTCGTCCCGCGCTTGGTTGAACGAGGCATAGCCGTGCTCGGGCCATCTGAAGGGTCGGATGTCCTCGCGGCTGAACGCGCCGATCGAGACATAGCCGTGACCGGTCGGATGCGGCCCGAACAGCCGGCCGTGATTGTTGCTCAATTCGAAAATGCGGTTCGAGAAGGCATCGTCGCGGCCGGCCGGAAGCTGGTCATAGAGTTCGCCCCCGATGAGGGCGCGATAGCCCGTGGAGTGCCCGAAGCGCACCGGATAGCCGGCCGCGCTGGCGGCCGCGATCAGCCGTTGCTTGGCATCCTCGGGACTTGTGGCCGCAGTATCGACCAGGATCACATTGACCGGCTCGCGCAGGTGCTTGCCCTCATAGAACCCGCCGAGCCAATGCGCGATGGTGCCGTCGCGCGCCACCATCCACTTGCCGATGCTCGGCAGTCCTGGAGGCGTCACGATATCCGCGGCCGTGATCGGCCGCTTGAGCGGCGCATCCGACGGCACAGGCGGCACGCTCTGCTGCGCCTGTGCGGGCGCGAGCATCGCCAAGCAGAAGACTGCGGCCGCGATCCCGCGAATGGCGTGCACCGGTACGCCTACTGCGTTCCCTCCATGCCGACCGCCTTTACGAGCGCTCCCCACTTGTCCTGCTCTGAACGGACATAGGCCTGCGTCTCCTCGATCGAAGGCACCTTCTGCGGGATAAGCCCGATCGCAGCGGCGCGCTGCTGCATCTCGGGATCCGCCATGATCTCCTTCATCTCCGCGTGCAGCCGCTCGACGATCTCGCGCGGCGTCTTGGCGGGCGCGAACAGGATGTGCCACGACACAGCCTCGAAGTCGGGCGCACCGGCGGCTTCCGAGAAGGGCGGCACATCGGGCAGCAGCGGCAGCCGCGTGGTCGCCGAGACCGCGAGCGCCCGCACCTTGCCGTCGCGGATCACGGGAATCGAGGCGCCCGCTTCGGCGAAGCCGACCTGCACGTGGCCCGCCGCCGTGTCGGTGACGGCCTGCCCGGAGTTGCGATACGGCACATGCGTCATCGGCAGACCGAAGCGGTGCTTCACCAGCTCCATCACGAGATGCTGCGGCGAGCCGGGCCCGACCGAGCTGTAGTTGAGCGGTGTCGCGCTCTCCTTGGCGTGCTTCATGAACTCCGGCAGCGTCTTGAACGGCAGATCCGGATTGGCGATCAGAATAAACGGCGAGCGCACATAGAAGGCGATCGGCACGAAGTCGTTGCGGGCATCGTAATTGAGCTTCTTGTAGATCGCCGGCCCGATCGCCATCGGCCCGCTTGTGGCGACCAGCAGCGTGTAGCCGTCCGCCGGCGCCGCCGCGACCGCTGCGGTGGCGAGCGTCAGGCCGGCGCCCGGGCGATTGTCCACCACGACCGGCTTGCCGAGCCGCTGCGAGAGCTTCTCGCCGTAGAGCCGCACCAGCGAGTCCATGCCGGTGCCGGCCGCCAGCGGCACCATGATCGTGATCGGCCGCGTCGGATAGGCCTGTGCTTGCGCGGATGATGCGAGCGGAGTGAGCGACGCGGCCGCAAGCGCGGCGAGCACCAGGCCGTAGGCCGGCGAGATCATGCTGGATCCTCCCGTGGGCGGACGTGTCGCCGCCTTCCGGCGGGATGATCCAGGACGGCCGTGCGCCTGTCTACGGGGTACGTCAATCGGGAAGCGAGGATTTCAGCGGGGGCCCCGTGCGGGTATCGCCCGGCTTCTCGGTCTTGATCAGCTCGCGGGCGAGCCGGTCCTGGATCGCGTCGGGCAGCCGCACGCCCGAGAGCTTCCACGCGAGCCCATCGCGCGTCAGCGTCACGCGGTACTGCTCCGAGCTCGACGCGGTGACCGGCACCCAGAGGCGGAATTCATCGAGCCCGTACTCGGAATTCGCGTAGAGCCGCCACGCGCGTCCGTCGAAGCTGATGCCGCCGAGGCCGTCCGGTTTCGGGCCGAGCGTCGCACCGGGCCATCCGGTTCGCAGCAGATCGGCCACGGCGGGCGCCGTCGCCAACTTGGCCACCATGGGATCCGCAACGCTCGAGACCACAGCGGCTGCGAACTGCTCCGTGAGGATATTCGACTGCGCGCCCGCGATACGACGATAGGCGTGCAGCACCTGCTCCAGGAAATGCCGCCGCAGTTGCGGCACGTCGAGCCGCTGCGCGACGGCCGCCTCGTCGCGGCGCTGCACCGCGTCGACGAGCTCATAAAGCGCGTAGAACGGCCAAGCCGAGTAGCCGACGATCAAGAGAACCAGAAGGACGATCCAGAGCAGCGTCCGGCGCATGGGTGGTCAACCCGCGAAGGGGCTGCGGGTTGCGCTGAGGGGCCCGCCTCCGCTCACGGCAGGCGGTGCGGCGCGCGGCTCAGCGCATTGTTCTGCAGCGCGATCTTGGTCAGAAGCGCGACGAGCTGCGTGCGCTCGCGCGCCGAAAGTGGCGCGAGCAGCCGCTCTTGTACCAGACGCACATCGGCCAGCGCCTCCGCGACCAGCGCGTGGCCCGCCTTGGTGATCTCGACCAGCTTTGCACGCTTGTCCTTCGGCGACTTGCGCCGCGTGATCAGGCCGCGCTTCTCCAAATTGGTCAGCACGACGAGAATGGTGGTGCGGTCGAGCGCCGTGACCCCGCCGAGGCTCGCCTGGTCCATGGCGCCGAAGCGCTCCAGCGCCGCGAGCGCGCCGAATTGCAGCGGCGTCAGGTCGTGACCGCGGCACTGGTCGAGAAACACCGCGACGCCGATCTGGTGACAGCGGCGCAGAAGATGCCCCGGCATCGTAAGAAAGTCGTCGCGAACCGCGACTGTCATGGCTTCTTCTGCCTTTTGCTTCATCCCGCGAGCACAACCTTGATCCCGTCACCCTGAGGTGCTCGCGCGAATGCGCGAGCCTCGAAGGGCGACGGCCGCTGAGCCGCCGCATACTCGCTGAACGGCCCGGGCCGTTCATCCTTCGAGGCTCGCGCTCATCGCTGCGCGACGAGCACTCGCACCTTCAGGATGACGGATCGGGCGCTAGTGATTCCCCCGGTCCTCGCGCCAGAGGCCGAGCTTCTCCTGCGCGGAGCGGTCCGAACACGTGAAGATGACGGCGTCGCTCGCCGGCGTGTGGGTGATCCACTTCCAGCTCGGCGCCACCAGGATGTCCTTCGGTCCCCAGTTGAACACCTTGCCGTCGATGGTCGATTGCCCGGTGCCCTCGACGATCACGAAGATGGTCGCGTCGGTCGAGCGATAGGCGCTGGTCGAGAAGCCCTTCGGCAGGAGCTGCAGGAACGACGCGATCGTCGGCATTGCGAAGCCGCCGTCCACTGGATTGATGTAGCGCAGCTTCAGCCCGTGGCAGGGGTCCCACTCGTCCTGCTTGCGCATCTCCTCGAGCGCTTCGCGCGAGCGCTCATACGGGTAGTTGAAGATCGGCGAGGTCTTGCGCCGGGTCGCGAAGTCCACGGGCAGCATGTTGGCGCCGTAGCGCGCGAAACTGTCGCCGGTCTTGCGCGTGATCGGCTGCTCGTCCTGCGGGTGGTGCTCGACGAACGAGGTGTCGAACAGCGTCACGATCGGGATGTCGAGGCAGTCGAGCCAGATCATCGGATCCTTGGTCTGGTTGCCGTGATCGTGCCAGGTGCCGGGCGGCGTGATGATGAAGTCGCCATACCGCATCTCGGTCCGCTCGCCGTCCACCGCCGTGTGCGCCTTGTCGCCGTCGAGCACGAAGCGCAGCGCCGACTGGCTGTGCCGGTGCGCGGGCGCGACCTCGCCCGGCGTGACGAGCTGCAGCCCCGCATAGAGCGACGTCGTGATGCGGCTCTGCCCGCGCAGGCCCGGGTTCTCCAGGATCAGCACGCGACGCTCGGCTTCCTTGGCGGTGATCAGCCCGCCCGCCTCGAGCAGATAGGACTTCACCTCCTCGAAATTCCAGGAATGCGCGACGCATTCGCTCTTCGGCTCCGGCGTGATCAGGTTGTTGAGCACCGACCAGAGCGGCGTGATGCTCTTCTTGTCGATCTTCTCGTAGAACGCCTTGCGCTCGGGAGTCTCGATCGGAGCCTGGGCCATCGGTGTTTCCTCCAGCAATTTGTTGGTCAGCATTATGCGCATAATGCTGCGTAGTTCAACCCGGGCGGAAGCGAGCCGTCGGCCCGGAAAGTTTCCCGGAAAACCCAGACAAGAACCGGAAAGAGGCACGGAAAAGATCTCGGCGTAGAAGCCCGCCATGCCCAGAGGCGATCCCGTCGCGAGTTCGCGGCTCCGGTCGCCCTCCAACCCGAGCAATGGATGAGGCCCGCTATGATCTTCGACATCCTCCAGGACACGGTCTTCGGCGACGTCATCGGCGACGACGACAACCGGTATGACGCGGCCCGCCAGGGCCTGCTGTTCAACACCCGGACGCCGGCCCGGCATCCCCAGCTCATTGTCCGCGCCGCCTCGGTCGGCGACGTGCAGGCCACCGTGCGCTTTGCCAGGGCGAACCAGATGCGCATCTCGGTGCGCGGCGGCGGCCACAACTGGTCGGGCATCGCGCTGCAGGACGGCATCGTCCTCGATCTCTCGGCGCTCAACCACATCCGTATCGACGCCGATAAGCGCATCGCCGAGGTCGGCGCGGCCGTCCGCAACGGCGATGCGGCCCGCGCCTTCGCGGCCGAGGGTTTCGCCTTCCCGTTTGGCCACTGCGCGAGCGTGCCGCTCAGCGGCTATCTGCTCGGCGGCGGCTTCGGCTGGAACGTCGGCGCCTGGGACATCGCCTGCCTCGGGATCGAGGCCGTCGAGGTCGTGCTGGCGGACGGCGAGGTGCGGCGCGCGAGCCTGACCGAGAACGCGGACATCTTCTGGGCCGTGCGCGGCGCCGGCCCCGAGTTCTTCGGCGTCGTCACACGCTACTGGCTCCGGCTGCAGCCGCTGCCGCGCGCCATCACGACCAGCGTCTTCACCTATCCGCTGGCCGACATCGGCACGCTGCGCGACTGGATGAGCCGCTGGGCGACGGAGATCCGCAACCTCGAGTTCACGATCGTGTTCGCCAGCGCGCCGCCGCACCTCGCAGGCGAAGCCCACAAGGTCGCGACCGCGATCGCGACGGTCTTCGCGGACACCGAGGCCGAGGCACACACGGTCCTCTCGCGGATCGTCGCGAGCGCACCCGCGGGGGCGCTGGAGATCCAGGAATACATGCCGACGCCCTTCGAGGTGCTCTACGCCATCATCGCGCAGTTCTTCCCCGAAGGCGCGCGCTACGCCGTCGACTCTTACTGGGGCGCGCCCGAAGGCATGTTCGAGCGGCTCGCCATGGAGACCGCGAAGGCGCCCTCGCACCGCTCCTTCTCGCTCGGCGTCGTCCTGCCGCCGCGCGCCGCGCCCTTGCCGGATGCGGCCTTCTCGATGATCGCCCCGGCCTTCGCGTGCTCCTATGCGATCTGGGACGACGCCGCCGACGACGAGGCGAATGTCGGCTGGCTCCGAAGCACAGCGCACAAGCTCGCCCCGCTCGCGCGCGGCGCCTATGTGGGCGAAGCCGATCTCGACCGGCCGATGCATATCCGGCGTTGTTTCTCGGCGGAGGCCTGGAACCGGCTCAAGGCGCTGCAGGCGAAATACGACCCCGCAGGGCTCTTCCGCACGCAGCAATCGCTCGCGGTGCCGCTCGACTCCGCGGCCTGACGGCTCTCACCAACCCACACGCAGACGAGGCCCCGCGCGGGCCTTCCCGAGAGATCGTGTCATGTGGACAGATCTGATCATGGCGCATGTCGATGCGGCGGCCTACCGCTGTCGCATCGCCCTCGCGGGCGCCACCCTGTTCCTCGCGCTGGTCGCGGCCGCGAACGCTTTCTCGCAGCCCGCAGCGCAGCCGCCGAAGGCGCTGCACGAGACCGGCCTCTACGTCGACCGCGCGATGCTGCAGGTCGATCCGCGCCATCTCGCCTTCTCGCCGCAATATCCGCTGTGGACCGACGGCGCCACCAAGCGGCGCTGGATCTCGCTGCCGCCCGGCACCACGATCGATGCCTCCGATCCGGACGCCTGGGTGTTTCCGGTCGGCACGCGCTTCTGGAAAGAGTTCGCTTTCGCGGGCCAGCGCGTCGAGACGCGCTATCTCGAGCGCACCGCCGAGGGCTGGATCTACGCGGCCTATGCCTGGAGCGGCGACGGCCACGACGCGACACTCGTCGCCGAGCGAGGCCGGCGCCATGCCTACCCGCTCGGCGGCGGCCGCTCGCACACAATCCCCGGCGTGAACGACTGCAAGGCCTGCCACCAGGGCGGGCGCAGCGAGGTGCTCGGCTTCAGCGCGCTGCAGCTCTCGCCCGATCGCGACCCGAACGCGCCGCATGCCGAGCCATCTGATCTCGACCTCACGGTGCTGATCGAGCGGGGCCTGCTGATCGGCCTCCCGCAGCAGCACAAGGCGCCGCGCATCCACGCATCGTCCGCAACCGAGCGCGCGGCCCTCGGCTACATGCACGGCAACTGCGGGCACTGTCACAACCAGCAGGGCTCACTGCAGAACCTCGGCCTCTTCCTGCGCCACGTCACGACCGCCGACGTCGAGCCTGCGCGCGCGAGCACGGCCGGCCGCCCGATGACCAAGCCCGCGCCCGGCCAGTCGCCCGACGCCGTGCTGCGCATCGCCCCGCACCATCCCGAGCAGAGCGCCCTGCTTCAGCGCATCGCCTCGCGCATTCCGGCGCTGCAAATGCCGCCGCTCGGCACCGCCCTCGTCGATGACCAGGCCGTCGCCCTGCTGCGCCGCTGGGTCGCCGAGATGAAGGAGCCCACCACCAATGGCACAGAAGGAAGAGAGCAATGATCCGTGCAAGCTTGATTGCAGCAACTGTCTGGCTCGCGGCTAGTCCGGCCGTGGCTCAGCAGCAGCCGATGTCGGAGCAAGTGAAGCGTGGCGAATACCTTGTCACGACCGGCCTCTGCCACGACTGTCACACGCCGCTGAAAATGACGCCCAACGGCCCTGAGCCCGACATGACGCGTGCGCTCTCCGGCCATCCGCAGGACTTCGCCGTCAAGGCGCCCGCGCAGCTTGCCGAGCCCTGGGTGGCGGCCACCACCGGCACGCTCTCGGCTTGGTCCGGGCCGTGGGGCGTGAGCTTCTCGGCCAACCTCACGCCCGACCCCGAGACCGGCGTGCTGCGTGACTTCACCGAGCAGCAGTTCATCCAGACCATGCGCACCGGCCGGCATCAGGGCCAGGGCCGCGAGATCCTGCCGCCCATGCCGTGGCCCTGGATCGGCAAGCGCACGGACGAGGACCTGAAGGCGATGTTCGCCTATCTGCGGCAGGTCACGCCCGTGAAGAACAAGGTGCCGGATCCTCTGCCGCCGGCGAAATGAGATCCCGGCGCGGCCCAACACCTCATGCCGCCTCTGTGGCACGCATCGAAACGAGGTCGCTTGGCGCCGCGCCGTGAGTCTCTTCAGGTCTCGACGTGCTCTTTCTCGAACGCCCAGACCCGCTCGAAGCCCATCAACCGCGAGAAGGCGTCAAAGGAATAGAGCTCGCCCGTCCACGCCTTGGTGGATCCCTTCTCCAGGATCTCGCCGTAGACGGAGCGCAGCGCCGCGCCCATGGCGAGGAAGCCGGAGGCCGGGAAGATCGCGAGCTTGAAGCCGAATTTCTCGAGCTCCTCGCGACTGAGGATCGGCGTGCGTCCGCCCTCCACCATGTTGGCGACCAGCGGCACGTCGAAGGTGCGGCCGATCTTCTCCATCTCGGCCTCGCTCTCGGGTGACTCGATGAACAGGACATCGGCGCCCGCCTTCAGGAAGGCCTCGCCGCGCCGCAGCGCCTCGTCGAGACCGAGCGCTGTCCGTGCATCGGTACGGGCGATGATCAGGAAGTCCTTCGAGGAGCGTGCCTCGGCCGCCACCTTGATGCGCCGCGCCGCATCTTCGATCGGCACCACGCGACGGCCCGGTGTGTGCCCGCACTTCTTCGGATACTCCTGATCCTCGATCTGGATCGCCTGGGCGCCCGCCGCCTCGTAGCCGCGGACCGTGTGGTCCACGTTGAGCAGCCCGCCATAGCCAGTGTCGCCGTCGGCGATCAGCGGCGTCGCGGTGCCCTCCGCGATTTGCCGCACGCGCGAGACCATCTCGGTATAGCTCGCGAGCCCGGCATCGGGCAGGCCGAGATGCGATGCGACGACGCCATAGCCCGTCATATAGAGCGCATCGAATCCCATCGAATCGGCGAGGCGCGCCGAGATCATGTCGAACACGCCGGGCGCCGAGATCAGGCCGGGTTGCTTGAAACGGGTCGCGAGTTTCTTGGTCTTGCTCATGGGAGTGTCCTATCCGTCACGCGGCACGATGATGCAGGCGATGGTCGAGCCAGAGCAGCACGGCGCTGGCCGAGACCGCGACGATGGCGAGCAGCAGGATGGTCGCCATGATGGTCGGAACGTCGTGCAGGCCGATGGCATTCATGATCAGGAAGCCGAGGCCGCGCTGCGAGGCGAACATCTCGCCGATCAGCACGCCGAGCAGCGTGAGCGAGAAGCCGATGCGCAGCCCCGAGACGATCTCCGGCAGCGCGCCCGGCATCACGACCGTCAGCAGCGTCTGGCTGCGCGAGAGGTGCAACACGCGCGCTGTCTTGAGATGAACCCGGGCCAGATTGCGCACAGCATTCATCGCGAACAGCGCAATCGGAATGATGCCGTGAATGGTGCCGAAGGCAATCTTGGCCGGCAGGCCAAGCCCGAAGATCAGCAGGATAACCGGATAGAGCGTCACCTTCGGCAGGCTGTAGATCGAGACCAGAATCGGCTCGGCGACGTCAGCGCCCGTGCGATTGAGCCCGAGCAGAAGGCCGACGGCCAGGCCGCCGATCACTGCCAGGGCGAGCGCGAAGAGGAAGGCTTTGCCGGTCTCATAGGCATGCGGCCAGAACGCGGCGCTGCCGAGCATGCTCCAGGCCTTGGCGACCGTTTCGGCCGGCGAGGTCAGCGCGAAGGGCGCCGCGAGGTGAAGGAGCTGCCAGGCGGCGAGCCCCGCGAGCATCAGCAGTACGAGGTCGAGCAGGCGCCGCATGTCAGCGCCCCAGCCGGCGCAGCAGCCGCTGCTCGTAAGCATGGAACAGCGCATTGACGATCGTCACCAGCACGATCACGAACAGCATCAGCGCGTACATCGTGCGATTGTCGAAATTGTTGAACGCATACGCGATCGCGTAGCCGAGGCCCGAAGGCGCCATGATGAACTCGGCCGCGATCACGCCGATGAAGGCATACGCGATGGCGAGCTTGATGCCGGTGAACAGATAGGGCAGCGCGCTCGGCAGCTTGATGCGCAGGGCCGCCGCCACCGGTCCCATGCGGTAGACCTGCGCGGTCTTGATCAGCGCACGCGGGATACGGTCGAAACCGTTGAGCGTCGCGATGATCATCGCGACCACGCCGAACAGGAAGCCGATCGCCACGATGGCGCCGCGCCCGAGTCCGAACAGCACGATGAACAACGGATAGAACGCGAAGAACGGCAGCGCGTAGTAGCTCGCCAGGAACGGATCGAGCGCACGCCGCAGGCGCGGGAAGGCGTGAATGACGGCTCCCAGCACGAAGCCGCCGCAGACCGATGTGACGAAGGCGAGCGCCACATTGCCGAGGGTCTGCGCAATATCCTGGTTGAACTTGCCGGCGGCCAGCAGTTGACCGAGTCGCAGCGCCATCTCGGACGGCGCGATCAGCACGCGCGGGCTGATCAATCCGGCCCGGCACAGCACCTCGAGCAGCACCACGAAGCCGCCGACCACCAGCAGGCGATAGAGGCCGACCCGGCTCATGACACGTCCTGCCCGATCGCTTTCAGCGATTCGCCGCGCAGCACGGACCAGAGGTCTGCCGTGATCCGCCCGAAGCCTGCCTCGGCCGCGATGCGCGAGTCGCGTTCGCGCGGCCATCCAGTGGTCACCTCGCGGATGATGCGGCCCGGCCGTGCCGACATGATGCCGATGCGGTCGGAGAGCATGGCGGCCTCGTCGAGCGCATGCGTGATCAGCAGCACGGTCGCACCCGTCTCGCGCCAGACCTTCAGGAGCTCGTCGCCCATGATCAGGCGTGTCTGCGCATCGAGCGCGCCGAACGGCTCGTCGAGCAGGATCAGCCGCGGCTGCAATACCAGCGTCCGCGCGATGCAGACGCGCTGGCGCATGCCGCCGGAGAGCTGCGCCGGATAGGCGTCGGCGAAATCCCGCAAGCCCATCAGGCCGAGCGCGTGATCGAGCCGCCGCGCGATCTCGGCCGGATCGACACCGGCGCGGCGCAGGCCGAAGCCGATATTGTCCGCAACCGTGAGCCAGGCGAAGCAGGCATCTTCCTGAAACACGACGCCCACGCCCTCGGGCACGTGGCCGTCCACCCGCTGCTGTTCGAAGATGATCTCGCCGCTGGTCGGACGCGACAGTCCGGCGAGCACGTCGAGCAAGGTGGACTTGCCGCAGCCGGACGGGCCGATCACCGAATAGAACTCGCCGCGCCGCAGCGCGAGGTCGGCCGGCCCCAGCGCCTGCAAGCCGACACCGCCGACTGCCGCATAGACGCGGGTCACGCCCCGCATCTGCGCATGCGTGTCGCCGGCCTCAGCCGTGGGCGCGCGCATCAACGCGGCCTCACTCACTTCAAATAGCTCTCGTCCACCACCTTGGCCCAGTCAATCTTGCCCTGGACCTCGCCGATGATCTCCAGCCCTTTCACCATGTTATCCATGGCGGGATATTCGAACGCGCCCTCACCCCAGTATTTCAGCGCGATCAGATTCTTCACGGCGCCGAGGATCACCTTCTCGTCGGTGTTGTAGTGCTTGGCGACGATGCGCGCGGTCTCCTCCGGATTCGCATAGACGAAGGCCACCGCCTTCTTGCGCGCCTGCACGAGCTTGCGCAGCTTGTCGGCGTTCGCCTTCGCGTATTCGATCGTGGTTACGCCGACGGTCTGCACCATCGGCGGCAGCTCGTCGGCCACATGGAAGACCGGCTTGAACTTGCCCGACACCTTGGACCAGATCGGATCCATCACGGGCGCGGCCACCACCGCCTTCTGCTCCACCATGGTAAGGCCGGCGCCGATGCCGCCGCCCGCCACGGTCTCGACCTTGATCTTGTGCTTGTCGGCCACCATGGTCAGCAGCATATCGGTCACCGACTTCGGCGAGGTGAATGCGACCTTCTTGCCATTGAGATCCTTCACCGAGGTCACGCCCGAGTCCGGCGTCGTCGCCCACAGAATTTCGCCCGCCGTGCGCACGCCCGTGTGGATGATCTTCAACTCGATGCCCTGCTTCATCGCCGCGATCGCGGCCGAGAGCGCGACCTCGCCGTAGGGCAGGTCCGAGGCCATCACGTTGCGCATCGTGGTGCCGCCGCCCTTCGAGGTCAGCACGCCATCGATATTGAGGCCGAGCTCCTTGTAGTAGCCCTTCTCGATCGCAACCGCGTAAGGCGCGCCGTACATCAGCACGCCCCAATGGGTCACCGTGATCTGCTCGGCCGACGCGGCGCGCGGCGCCATGAACGACAGAGCGAGCGCGAGCGCTGCGGTTATCTTGTACACAACGGACATTAGATCCTCCCGGTCATGGGCATCGCAATTCTGCTGATTGCGCTTCGTGCGAGGGATCGTGCCCGCGCCCTCGCCTTGTACCAACACTCACTTTGTATACAATGATACCGGGTGTCAAATGCTCGCCCGGCCCGATCCGCGACCATGAACAAGTCTGAACGTCTGCGCGCCACCGACGTCGCCTACGCCTCGATCCGGCAGGGATTGATCGCCGGGCGCTGGCCCGCGGGCTCGCATCTGCGCGAGACCGAGCTCGCCGAGGAGCTCGGCATCAGCCGCACGCCGGTGCGCGAAGCGCTGCGCCGGCTCGCCAGCGAGCAGATGGTGACGTTCGAACCGCATCTGGGCGCGCGCGTGCCCGGCTGGTCCGAGCATGACCTCGACGAGATCTTTGCGCTGCGCGTGGAGCTCGAGAGCTATGCGGCGGGCGAAGCGGCGCGGCACGCCAAGCCCGAGCAGGTGGCCGAGCTGCGTCGGCTCGCCGAGGAGATGCGTCAACACGCCTTCGCTTCACCGAAGCCGGACTATGTCCGCCTCACCGAGGCCAATGACCTCTTTCATCGGCTGATCGTGACCATGTCGGGAAACCGCCGCTTGATGCGGCTGGTCGCGAGTCTGATCGAGCTGCCGCTCGTCACCCGCACTTTCGCGCGCTTCGACGCGAGCGCGATGACCCGCAGCATTCAGCATCACTTCGACCTCGTCGAAGCGATGGCGGCACGCAATGCGGACTGGGCGATCGCGGTGATGCGCGCTCACATCCATGCGGGCCGTCAGGTCATGCGCGGGAAGAGCTGACCCGCTGCAATCTTCAATGCGCCGGGCGCTTCGTTCCAGGCCGCGGGGACACCGGCTCGGTCACCGCCACCGGGTCGGAGGCCGGGAACGTCTCCAGCAGTCCCTGCTCCAGCGCGCGCTCCAGTGCCTGCTGGCGCTTGATCTTCTCTTGCTCGTCCGTGGCCGCGCGCGATCTCGCCATGATCGTTCCCTTTGCTCGCGTGTCCCGGCCCACACCCGACCGCCAATGGCCGAGCCCTCTCACATTGATATGGCGATTGTTGCGAGGTTCGCCAGCCGGGGCCCGAAGGCGCCTCAGACGGTCGGCTCCCAGGCACCAGCCACCGGGACGGCCTCGCCCTCGCCGGGCCAGGGCGGCATCGTCACGCCGACCGCCGCGAGCGCCTCATGTCCGAGCGACCGGAACTGAAAATGCGTGCCGAGTGGGATCGTCAGGCACAGGCCCGGAAACACGTCCACGACGTCCGTGGCGTCCCCTTGCTTGCGCCACATCTGTCCGCGGCCCGCGACGAAGTACCAGATCTCCTCGACGGTGCGGTGGGTGACGGCTTTCGACGTCTCCCCCGGCGCGAGCTCGAAATGCGCCATGCCGCCGCCCTTCAGTCCCAGAAGGATGCGAACGTGCGAGCCGTCCGGCGCCACGGCGTCCGGAGCGGCCGGCAACAGCTTCGTGGCAAACGTCGTCATCCCGACCTCCTGGCGCACGGTCGGCGCCTCGCGCGACACGGCATTATGAGGCTATCTCGGTTCTGCCTGAATACCGCGAAGAGAGTAGCGCATCTGCGCGAGAACGCGCGAGGCGCCGCCTAGCCGGCCCGCGCCTGCCGCGCCGCCTGGGGCGTGTGCAGCAGATCCGCATAGAAGCCGATCGGCTGCGGCCGGCCGAGCAGGTACCCCTGCATCTCGTCGCAGCCCTCGCAGGCGAGCGTCGCGAGCTGCTCGGCCGTCTCCACGCCTTCGGCGAGCGCCGGCAGGCCGAGGCCGTGCGCGAGGCCGATGACGGCGCGCACGATCGCGAGCGAGCGATCGGAGGTGCCGAGGCTCGAGACGAAGGTACGGTCGATCTTGATCCGGTCGAGCGGGAAGCTCTCCAGATAGGAGAGCGAGGAATATCCGGTGCCGAAGTCGTCGAGTGCGATGCGCATGCCGAGATCCTTCAGACCCTTCAGGATCGTGGTCGCGCGCGCGACGTTCTCGATCAGCACGCCCTCGGTGATCTCGAGCTCGAGCCGCGCCGGTTCGATGCCAGTTTCCCTCAGCACCTTGCGCACCGCGTGCTGCAGGTTGCCGCGGCGGAACTGCACGGCCGAGACGTTCACGGCGACGTGGAACGGCGCCGTCCAGGTGGCGGCTTCGCGGCAGGCCTCGCGCAAGACCCATTCGCCGAGCTCGACGATCAGGCCGCTTTCCTCCGCCACCGAGATGAACTCCGCCGGCGCGACGGCGCCGCGCGTCGGGTGCGTCCAGCGCGCCAGCGCCTCGAAACCGATGATCTCTCCGCTTGCGCGATGCTGCGGCTGATATTCGAGCCAGAGCTCGCCGTTGGCGATGGCCGAGCGCAGGTCGCGCTCCAGCGCACGCCGGTCGCGCAGCTGCTGATCCATGGCGGCGGTGAAGAACCGCACGGCGCCGCGCCCGTCGCGCTTGGCGCGGTAGAGCGCAGCATCCGCATTGGCGAGCAGCGAGCGGGCGTCCTCGCCGTCACGCGGATAGACCGCGATGCCGGTGCTCAGCCCGAGGTCGAACTCGTGCCCTTCGATCTCGATGCCAGGCTCCATCGCGCCCTGCAGGCGCCTTGCCAGCAGCTCGGCGCTCGCGGGCAGCGGTCCCTGCTCGACGATGGCGATGAACTCGTCGCCGCCGATCCGGGCCAGGAACGCGCCTTGCGCCGCCACCTGCAGCCGCCGCGAGGCCTCACGCAGCGCCGCATCGCCCATCGAGTGACCGAACAGGTCGTTGATCTGCTTAAATCGGTCGAGGTCGAGGCAGAGCACGGCGAATGGGCTCTGCCCAGCGCGCGCCCTCGTGAGCACTTGCGCGATGTGATCATCGAGCGCGGCACGGTTCGGCAGATCGGTCAGCGCATCGTGGCAGGCGAGATAAAGAATGCGCTGCTCGGCGCGATTACGGTCGGTCAGGTCGTAGGCAACCGCCACGCAGGTATCGCGGCCCTCATACCGCAATGGGCGCGCCTCGATCGCTACTTCGATGATGCGCCCGTCCGCCGTGATGTGGCGGCGCGTGAGGCCACCGCCCATCCGGCCGCGATGCTCGAGGAACTCTTCGCGCAGCTGATCGACCTCGTCGGGGACGCGGAGATCGGTCAGCTTCATCTTCAGAAGCTGCTCGCGCGTATAGCCATAGTGACGGCACATTGCGCCATTCACGTCGAGCAGTTCGAGGGTCGCCACATCCGCGACCCACATCGGCAGCGGGTTCTCCTCGAACAGCAGCCGGAACGAGGCCTCGCGGCGCTTGAGATCCGTGATGTCGATGCGCACGCCGATGCTGCCGCCGTCTTCGGTGCGGCGCTCCTCGATGCGCACCCAGCGATCACCGGCGAGCTGCTGCTCCTGCGTGCTCTGCGGCAGTGCGTGGCGTGCAAGCCGCTCGCGCAGCCACTCGTCCTCGCGGCCGGCCGCGTCGGGATACTGTCCCCGCTGCAGCGTGACACGCAGCGCATCCTCAAAGCGCGCGCCCGCGACCAGCACGTCGCGGTTCGGTTCATAAGCCTCCGCGTAACGCCGGTTCCACAGCACGTAGCGGTCGTCCGCGTCGAAGATCGCGAGCCCTGCCGGCACCACGTCGAGCGCGTCGACGAGC
>JAEYAU010000257.1 GCA_023404705.1 Pseudomonadota bacterium | reverse complement strand
GTGCTGGCGCAGCGTCCCGCGGCCGAGGTGCCGTCCGCGCTCGGCGCCGCGCTCTCGATCGCGCTCGCCGAACAGAAGGGCAAGACCATCTCGGTGCTGATGGCCTATTCGGATCGCCTGGAGCGCTTCACGCGTTGGTACGTGCAGCTGTGGGCCGAGAGCCTCGGCAAGGACGGCAAGGGCACGACGCCGGTCGCGGCGCTTGGCCCCGTCGATCAGCACAGCCAGCTGCAGCTCCTCAACGCCGGCCCGCGCGACAAGCTCGTCACCGTGATGACGGTCGCCAGCGCCGGGCAGGGGCCGCGCATCGACGCCGCCATGGCGGCGCGCGCCGGCGAGCCTGGCTTCGGCGGCAAGACCATCGGCGATCTCGCCGCCGCCGAGGGACGTGCGACCGCCGAGACGCTGGCGAAGAACGGCTGCCCGGTGCGCACCATCCACCTGGAGCGCCTCGACGCCGACAATCTCGGCGAGCTGCTGATGCACTTCATGCTCGAAACCATCATCGCGGCGCATCTGCTCGGCGTCGATGCGTTCGATCAGCCGGCCGTCGAAGAGGGCAAGGTGCTGGCCAAGCGCTATCTCGGCGCCGCCTGATCTTTCTCAGGACAGGGGCGCGGAGCTCGACTGGTGCTGGAGAAAGAAGCGCAGCATCTCGCCACTGGCATCGGGTCCGCGCGGCTCTGTGTAGCTTCCGGAAACACTCCCGCCGGACCATGCATGACCGGCGCCGTGAAGCACCCACTGCTCGAGTATCGCTTGCCCAGTGTCGTCGGCGTAAACTGTGTGCGTATAACGCATCCCGCCTGAAGCCTTGCCGCGTGTGACGGTGATCTGCAGATCCGCGGCAGCGTTCGACTGAGCGATGATATGATCGCTGTTGACGGGGTTGACGGTGTTGTCGCGATCACCGTGGAAGACGATGGTCGGAACGGCGGGGCGACCGCTGCGACGCGATCGTCCTGCATCCGGAGATCCGCCTCGCATGGCCGCGAAGGCAGAGGCAAGGTCGCTCGCAGCCCCGCAGGCCAATCCGGAATGCACGCCGACGGCCGCATAGAGATCCGGATAGGCCGACGCCATGATGGCAGCCGCAGCGCCGCCTGCCGACAGGCCCGCGATATACACGCGTCCCCGCGTAACCGGCATGTCGCGCATGATTTCGCGTGTGATGCCCGCGATCAGCGAGGGCTCGCCCTGATCGCGCTGCTGGTCGCTGGCGTTGAACCAGTTCCAGCATTTGGATGCATTGGCCGACGCGGGCTGCGCCGGATAGGCGACAAGAAACGTCTGCTCCTCGGCAAGATCATTCATCCGCGTACCTGCCGCGAAATCATCCGGCGACTGGGTGCAGCCGTGCAGCATCATGACAAGGGGAAGCGGCTGCCCTTTGAAGCCGCTCGGAACGTAAAGCTTGTATGTTCGACGTCCCGCCGCATTGGCAAAGCTGCGCTCTTCGAATCGTGCTCCGTCTGGCAAAGGAACGGGAGCACGCCTCGGTGCAGGATGCGGAAGGCCGTCGAGCCCGCCTGCTGAGCCGAGCCGCCCCATGCGCGAGAGCAGCCCACGCAACGCCTCCGGCATCCGGGCCCGGCTCTCGTCTTCGAAACCCCCACCGACGTGCGGCGCCGTCCAGACACCGTCCTGTTCCCGCGGCGGCACCATGTCGATGATTTGCGATGTGGCTCGCCCAGCCTCGCTCTCGGGGCGATCGGCTGACGGGGACGCAAGGGCACCGCGCAGAAGGGCCATTGCCTCTTTGAGCCGCCCCTCGCGGGTCAGGCGCGTCGCCTCGATCATGTCGGTGATCGGCAGCTTGTTCATGCTCATGGATCCTCGTGTTGGTGCAAATTCGGCAAAGCGGGACCGCACCCCTTTCGGCGGAAAAGGGGCCGGCGTTCGCCTGTGAGTCAGGCAAGCGAAATGGTCAGCGGATGCGATCGCTCAACGCAGCCTTCACGGCGGCACTGGCCTGCAACGCACCGAGCACGTGGATCGACGCAATCGTTTCCCGCGCCAGTTCCGGAGGGACATCCGCCGCGATAATGGCGAGTCCGAGGACCTGGATGTGAAGCGTGTCACCCGCGGCTCGCACGGCCTCCAGATCTTGCCGGCCGTATTGACGCAACCCGAGATCGAGCTGATGCCGGGCGACGGACTGCTTCACCGCATCGTTGTGGCGATCGAGCTGATTCCGGATCGCCGTTCGGATGAAGTCGGTCCGGTTGGAGTAAAAGCCCTCCTGCACCAGCAGATCGATATGGCCGAGATCCACGTAGCCGAGATTGATCGTGATCTTCTCGCTCTCGGGGACTCTCTGGCGTATTTCTTGGATTTTCCCGGCCATGCTCCATCCCGTCGCCATCCGTGTGGATGGTAGATGGTCCCGGCTTGGTTCGGTTACAAGAGCAACGGGCCTCTTTCTTGGGATCAGGGGTCACTGGCTCGCGATCCCGTATCGGCAGCCGCCCTCGATTCCCTCCCGGTCACAGTGGCCTTCAACTCCATCCGGATTGGCTGTACTCGGAAGCGATGATCCGCGTCACCGATGAGATCTCGATCGACGAAAGCGAGCTCGAGGAGAGCTTCGTCCGTGCCTCCGGCCCGGGCGGGCAGAACGTCAACAAGGTCTCGAGCGCCGTCCAGTTGCGCTTCAACGTGCGTGCCTCGCCGTCGCTGCCGAACGAGGTCAGCATTCGGCTGCAACGCCTCGCCGGCAAGCGCCTCACCAAGGACGGCGTGCTCGTCATCGTCGCCCAGCGCCACCGCACCCAGGAGCGCAATCGCGAGGACGCGCTCGAGCGCCTGCTGGAGTTGATCCGCGAGGCCGCCGTCCGGCCCGTGCTGCGCCGCCCGACCAAGCCTACCAAGGCTTCGAAGGTGCGCCGGCTGGAAGGCAAGAAACGGCGTTCCAACATCAAAGGGATGCGGCAAGCGAAGCCGGGGATGCACGACTAGCGGAGAACGCCGGTTCGGCCTCGCTGCCGCCATCCGCGCCCGCTACAATCGGCTGCGACTCGAAGGAACCCGATGCTCGTCCGTCAGCTCACCGAGGACATCGTCAACCGCATCGCCGCCGGCGAGGTGGTGGAGCGTCCTGCGAGCGTCGTGAAGGAGCTGGTCGAGAATGCCCTCGACGCCGGCGCGACCCGCATCGAGATCGCGGCCGACGGCGGCGGGCGGCGGCTGATCCGCGTCACCGACGACGGCGAGGGGATGACCCGCGCCGATCTCGCGCTCGCGGTCGAGCGCCACGCCACCTCGAAGCTGCCCGACGACGACCTGCTCGCGATCTCCACTCTCGGCTTTCGCGGTGAGGCGCTGCCCTCGATCGGTTCGGTCGCGCGCCTGTCGATCACCACGCGGCATGCGCGCGAGCCCAATGCCTGGGCGCTCACGGTCGACGGCGGCGAGAAATCCGACGTGAAGCCCGCCGCGCTCGGGCACGGCACCCGCATCGAGGTGCGCGATCTCTTCTATGCGACGCCTGCGCGCCTCAAATTCCTCAAGAGCGACCGCGCCGAGTCCGAGGCGATCCGCGAGGTGGTGCGCCGCCTTGCCATGAGCCGCCCCGATGTCGCCTTCACGCTGATGGGTGACGAACGCGCGCCCGTCTCCTGGGCGGGCGCGCAGCCCGGCGCTGCCGGCCCGCGCGCGCGCCACGGCGATAATATAGGCGCCGACTTA
>JAEYAU010000104.1 GCA_023404705.1 Pseudomonadota bacterium | reverse complement strand
GGCCACAGCGCCTCGGCGCGCGTGCACACCCTACGAGTCAGAGGAAACTCAGCGCGAGGACTGCTGCGCCACGCGCGGGGCGGAGCGGCGCTGGATCAGGCCTTCGATGCGGTCGCGCTCGCGCTCGAACTGGGCGAGGATCTGGCCCTCGAGCACGCGGCCGCGCGGCAGGCGGATGCGCATCGGGTCGACGAAGCGGCCGTTGACCATGATCTCGTAGTGCAGGTGCGCGCCGGTGGAGAGGCCGGTCGAGCCGACGAAGCCGATCACCTGGCCCTGGCGCACGCGCTTGTTGACCTCGATGCCGCGGGCATAGCCGGACATGTGGCCGTAGGCGGTCTCGTAGCCGTTGGTGTGGCGGATGCGGATGTACTTGCCGTAGCCCGATTCCCAGCCGGCCTTCTCGATCGTGCCGTTGCCGGAGGCGTAGATCGGCGTGCCGTGCGAGGCCGCCCAGTCGACGCCGGTGTGCATCTTGCCGTAGCCGAGGATCGGATGGCGGCGGAAGCCGTAGCCCGAGCGCATCACGCCGTCGGCGAGCGGCTTGCGCACCAGGAACTTCTTCGCGCTCTTGCCGGTCTCGTCATAGTAGTCGACGACGCCGTCGTCGGGCGACTGATAGCGATAATATTTGCGCGTCTCGCCCGAGACCGTGAGCGAGGCGAAGAGCACCTCGTTGCGCAGGTCGGCCGGCGTGTCCTCTTCGCCTGCGAAGAACACCTCGAAGCTATCGCCCGGCTGGGTGCGGCGCTGGAAGTCCACGTCGTAGGAGTAGATGCGGATCAGCTCGTCGATGATCATGCGGGGCACCTGATTGCGCAGGGCCGTCTCGTAGACGCTCTGATAGAGCCTGACCGCGGTCGTATCGGCGTCGTCGTCCTCGGCCTCGGCGACCTCGGTGGTGGCATGCTGTACGTCGACGGGCACGTATTTGCCGGTGTCCGAGAGGGCGACCACCGCTTCGGTCGCGGTCTCGCCCATCACCACGACGCGGATCGGCCGGGTGCGGTTGCCAGTCTCGGCCGGCGCGAGCAGGACCTTCAGCCGCTGGCCTTCGCGGATGGCGCCGTCGCGGCCGCGCGGGCCGAGCGCCGCCGCGATGGCGCGGATCTCGTCCGCGGTGGCGCCGAGCTCGCTGAGCACATAGCCGAGCGTCTCGTTCTTCTTGAGGATGACGGTGCGCTCGCTCCAGGCATTGCCGCCGGTGGTCTCGTTGCCGGTCTTGGGGAGGAGCGTGATGTTCTCGGGGATGATGCGGGCCTCGAAGCCCGCATAGGGGTCGTTCGTCTCCTCGGCCGCGAAACCGAGGCGGGCGCCGGCGCCGATCCCGGCGACCAGCGGGCGGGACGGGCTCGAGCCCGACCATTCGGCGACATCGCGCACGCGCGCCATGATCTCGTCGGCCGGCAGCGCCTTGGCGATGCGGGTGCGACCCAGCACGGCGGCGAGATCGCGCGTGACGAAGGAGACCTCGGCGTCCGGCTCGGCGCCGGGCTCTTCGGTCGGCGTGGCGGGGGCGCTGCCGTTGCTGCGACCCGAGTCGGCGAGCAGGCGCTGCGGATTGAAGGGCGGAATGCGCGCCGAAAGCTCGCTGGTGGAAAGCGAAAGATTGGACGCGACGCGCACATAAGGAACGACGCGCACCAGCTCGCGCTCGCCCGCGCGGTTGGTGGTGCTCACGCGAATGACCTGGCGGGCCGAGTTGGTCTCGCCGACGGTCGGCAGCTTGTCGCTCTTGCGCGCGGTGACGGCCGGGCGCTCGTTCGCGAGCGTGCCCCGCAGCACGGCCTCAGTGCGCTCGGCCACCGCCGCGAAATGCGCCTCTCCGTCGAGCGCGATATAGACCGCGCCGCCCATCAGGGCCGCGCCGCAAAGACCGGTGAGAATTGTGCCGCTGAACCACTGGACGGAGACGCGACGGCGGTCGATCAGCGCGGTACGCGCACCCTCGACGAAGAGCGGAGGCTCATGGCCAAGATCATGCGGATCTGGCTCGGCTCTCACGCGTTGCTGACGGCGCCGCTTGCCGTGATCCAAAGTCCCGTCCCCTAGGCTAACCACGACACGACGCGCGGCGCCGCTGCGCGAGACCTGCATCGCATCTGATTACCGACCCCTCCGAAGCCCGGCACGATGGCGTGCCGACCCCCGTCCGTCAACGTACCCAGATTTTTCAATCCAACGATTGGCAGATTGAGAAGCGGCAACCCGGGCTCTCTCGATCCTGAGTCACCACGTAGTGGCAGCAGCCGACTTGTCCCTCGTCGGATGCGTCGCCGAGGGTGGAACAACGCCTTCGGAATGTGGCCGCAGTGCGGCGTGCCGCCGCGGCGGGGGGCAGGTACAAACCCGCAGGACTTATCAACAGGGCGAGAAATGCCTGCGAGACAGGCGTATCCGCGCCGTCATGAAAATCTCATGCAAGGGTGTTGACAGGGGTCGGAGGCGGGGCCTATATACGCCCCAACACGGCGCGCCGCCGCTCTTCGGCGTGATGGCGCGCCCGCGAAGCTCAATCATCGATTACCTCGGTGAACCAGCCTCCCGACTAGCTCGGAGGGCGGGCTTCGATGGCTCTCCGGCGCTTGCCGTAGGGTGTGGGGATCCCTCGGGTCCCGGGCTGTTTGACAAGTGAATCGGAAGAAAGAGAAACGTGGACGGCGTGGTCCTTGCGGACCGTGTCCCCTCGCAGAGCAATCTGCAGAAGGCGCGGTCGGAAGAGACTTCGGCGGTACACGTTCTCGTAGAAGGTACACCACGATCGTATCGGCGCGAGTCGAGATGATCGTTGTGGTGGACCTCGTCAAACGTGACGTGACCAGCCGGTTTCAAGTTCTCATCCAACCTGAGAGTTTGATCCTGGCTCAGAGCGAACGCTGGCGGCAGGCTTAACACATGCAAGTCGAACGCCCGGGGCAACCCGGGAGTGGCAGACGGGTGAGTAACACGTGGGAACATGCCTTTCGGTTCGGAATAACCCAGGGAAACTTGGGCTAATACCGGATACGCCCTTACGGGGAAAGATTTATCGCCGAAAGATTGGCCCGCGTCCGATTAGCTAGTTGGTGGGGTAATGGCCCACCAAGGCGACGATCGGTAGCTGGTCTGAGAGGATGATCAGCCACACTGGGACTGAGACACGGCCCAGACTCCTACGGGAGGCAGCAGTGGGGAATATTGGACAATGGGCGCAAGCCTGATCCAGCCATGCCGCGTGAGTGAT
>JAEYAU010000073.1 GCA_023404705.1 Pseudomonadota bacterium | reverse complement strand
CGACCACCCAGCTGATCTGATCAGCAGACGGTCGTAATGCCGCCGGTCGTTGGTTCCCGACTCCGCCCGGGAGCCCGGGTTGCAAATCCGGTGCCCGCAGGGGCCGTTTCCTGCTCCGCCGCGGCTGCACGGTGACGTCCCACGTGAGCAGGAATGCGCCGAATATGCATGCGCGGGGGCGGGGCGGCAAGAACTTTGTTTTCTGGTTTACAGAAAATAGAACGCGGCTTGAGTGCGCTCGGGAGCTCAAACTGCGTGGGCCGCGCTCCGCGCCCGCGCGCCCTGCGCGATCGTCGGCGGTGCCTTGTTGAGCTGCTCGATCGCGAAACCGGCCGCGGCCTTGTAGCCGGCCATGAAGTCGGCGCGCTCCTGCGCGGGAATGACGTCGTCGATGTTCTCGAAGGTCCCGCCGCAGCGCTCGTCCACCATGTTGAGGAGCCCGAACGGGCCCGCGCCGCGGTTGCGCAAGACGACCTGGGAGATCGGGCCGCACAGCTTCGCATCGAAGGCGGCGAGCGCGTCCTCGGTCACGCCGTGCTCGATCATGCAGGCGCCGAGCACGCGCGCGTCCATCACGGCCTGGCTGCCGCCGTTCGAGCCGGTCGGATACATCGGATGCGCGGCGTCGCCGAGCAGCAGCACCGGGCCATCGCGCCAGGTCGCCACCGGGTCGCGATCGATCATCGGGTTCTCGAAGGCGCTGTCGGCCTGCCGGATCAGCGCCGGCACGTCGAGCCAGGGCCAGATCCAATTCTCGAAGTGATGGATGAAGTCCGTGATCGGCACCTGCCGGAACCAGCCGCGCTGCTTCCAGCCCTCGGCATTGTCCACGGTGACTTCCGCGATCCAGTTGATCATCGCGAGCCCGGTCTGCGGATCCGGATGCGAGATCGGATAGAACACCATGCGCTGGCGATGCGTGCCGAGGCCCGCGAACGATGCGCCGCTGCGGATCGGTTTCGCCTGAGCCGTGCCGCGCCACATGATCGCGCCGCCCCAGTGGATCGGCGGCTGGTCGGGGTGCATCTGCGCGCGGATCGCCGAGTGGATGCCGTCCGCACCGATCAGCAGCGCGCCGGTGACCTCGGAGCGCGCGCCGTCCGCCTGCTCGATCTGCACGTTGACGCTGCCGTCGGCGTTCTTGCGATAGCGCGTGACGCGGCTGCCGAGATGAACGGCATCCGGCCCCAGCCGCTCCACCGCCTTGCGGTAGAGCAGCATGTGGAACTGGCCGCGATGCACCGCATATTGCGGCCAGTTGTAGCCGGCGCCGAGCCCGCGTGGCTCCGAATAGATGTCGTTGCCGTTGAGCCCAACCAGCGCCCATTCGCGGGCGGGCAGGCCGACACGGTCGAGCTCGCCTTCCGTGATGCCGAGATCATAGAGCTCGCGCACCGCGTTCGGCTGCATGTTGATGCCGACGCCGAGGGGCTGCATCTCGCGCACCGCCTCGTAGACGACGCAGGGCACGCCGATCTGGTGCAGCGTCAGGGCGGTGGCGAGGCCGCCGATGCCGCCGCCCGCGATGATGACAGGTTTACGCGTCACGTGTCCGTCCGATCAGAAATCCGCGTCGGCCTCCGCCGCCGCGGTACGCTGCTGATGGCGCATATGCTGCCATACCGCAAGCACCACGGACAGCACGGAGGCCGCGAGCAGCCCGGCCGAAATCGGGCGGGTGAGGAACAGCCACGGATCCGCATCCGTCATGATCGCACGCACCAGATTGATCTCGATCTGGTCGCCGAGGATCAGGCCCAGGATCAGCGGCGCCAGCGGGAAGCCGCACTTCACCAGCAGATAGCCGATCACGCCGAACAGCAGCAGCACGTAGACGCTCTGCATCGTATTGTTGAGCGCATAGGCGCCGATCACGCAGAGCACCAGCACGATCGGCGCCAGCACCGCGAGCCGCACGCTGGTGATGCGCAGAATGAAGAAGGTGCCGGCGCCGATGATCAGCACCATCAGGGGATGCGCCAGGATATAGGCCGCGTAGATTCCGTAGGCGAGCTGCGGGTTCTGCGACACGAAGAGCGGACCCGACTGAATGCCGTGGATCGTCATCGCGCCGAGCATCACGGCCGTGACCGCATCGCCCGGAATGCCGAACGCCATGATGGTGACGAGCGAGCCGCCCACATTGGCGTTGTTGGAGGATTCCGACGCGATGATCCCCTCCGGGATGCCGCTGCCGAATTTCCCCGGCCGCGACGAGAACTTCTTCGCCTGATCATAGGCCAGCATGTTGGCGGCGCTGCCTCCGATCGCGGGCAGCACACCGATCGCGATGCCGACGATCGTCGACCACAGGAGCAGGAACGGCCGCCCGATGATTTCGCCGATCACTTGCAGATGCGAGATCCGCATCGAGGCCTTCAAGTGGGCCGCTGCCGCGCTCGGGCCGCCGAGCTTCTCCACATCGGTCATGATCTGCGCGAAGGCGAAAATGCCGATCAGCACCGGCAGGAACGCGAAGCCCTGGCCGATGAAATCGGAGCCGAAGGTGAAGCGCGGGATCGCCATGATCGGGTCGTTGCCGATCACCGTGATCAGCAGGCCGATGCCGGTCGCGATCAGGCCCTTCACCATGGAGCCTTCGGTCAGCCCCGCGACCATCGCCATCGCGAGAACGAACAGCGAGAAATATTCCCAGGGCCCGAACTCCAGCGCGATCGCGGCGAGCGGACCCGTGACGAAGATCAGGAACGCGCCACCAAGCAGGCCGCCGAAGAAGGACGCCCAGACGCCGAGCCACACGGCGCGGCCCGGCTCGCCGTTACGCGCCATCGGGAAGCCGTCGAAGGTGGTCGCGATTGCCGATGGCGTTCCCGGGATGCCGAGCAGGCAGGCCGTGACGAGCCCGCCCGCCGAGCCGCCCACATAGACGCCCGTCATCGCGGAGAGCCCCTGTAACGGATCGAGCCCGAACGTGAAGGGCAGCACCACGATGATCGTCATCGTGATGGTGACGCCCGGCAGCGCGCCGCCGACCACGCCCGCGAGCGTGCCGAGGAATAGCGGCACGAGGTATTTCCACGCGACGATGGTGACGAGTCCCTGGCCGAGCAACTCGAACATGACTCACCAGCCCGTCAGGCTGCCGCGCGGCAGCAGCACCAGGAGATAGCCTTCGAACACCAGATAGGTTGCCGCGACCGTGCCGAGTGCGACCGCCGCAACGACAACCCACTGCGCCGACGTGCGCGGTCGCTCGAGTGCGATCTGCGCGGCCGCGACGAACAGCGTGGTCGAGATGCGGAAGCCGAGCCACGGCATCAGCCCCACATAGGCGCCGAAGATCGCGAACAGCGCGACCACGAGACCATAGCGACGCGGCTCGCCTCTCTGCGCCGGTGCGCGCCGCCGCATCAGGTCCTGCACCACCAGCGCTGCGCTCGTCAGCGCCAGGAAGCCGAGCACGATGCGCGGATAGAAGCCGGGCCCGACCGGCACGATCGGAATGTGCGGCAGGCCGAACGATTGATAAAGCAGCACCAGGCTGATCCCCAGGAGGACCAGCCCGGCGACGCCGTCGCGGCTCAGGCTCATTTCTTGATGAGCCCGAGCTCGGTCATGATGGTCTTGTTCTCGGCGTCGATCTTGTCGAGGAAGGCGCCGTAGTCCTTGGCGTTGAGGTAGGAGACGCGCGTGCCCTGCAGCTTCATGGCCTGCGCGAAGCTCGCCTCTTTCGACGCCGCGGCACACGTCTGCTCGAGCTTGGCCTTCACGGGCGCCGGCGTGCCCTTCGGCACCATGACGCCGCGCACGACCTCGTAGACGATGTCCATGCCGAGCTCCTTGAGCGTCGGCACGTCCGGCATCTCGGGATTGCGCTGCGCGCTTGCGATCGCGAGGAAGCGCAACAGGCCGGCCTCCACCTTGCCCTTTTGCGTGAGGTTCGAGTCGGTCAGGTCGATGTGCCCGCCGAGCAGCGCATTCATGCGCGGCGCGAGCCCGTCATAAGTGACGTATTTGAGCTTGATGCCGGCCGCCTTCTCGACCATCGCCGGGAAGATGTGGCTGGTCGAGCCGAGCGTCGCACCGACCGTGATCTGGCCCGGCCGCTTCTTCGCATCCTCGAGGAACTCGGCCCAGTTCTTCCACGGCGTCTTCGCGCTCGCGGTCAGCACCGACGGCGTTGCGGCCACGAGGCAGATCGGTTCGAAGTCCGTGTACTTCACGTCGCCGAGCCCGAGATAGAAGGTGAGGTGGATGTAGTCGTGCACCGCATAGAGCGTGTAGCCGTCCGGCGCCGCGCCGCGCGCTTCCTTCGCGCCTGTGGTCCCCGAGGCGCCGCCCACATTGGCGATCGCGACCGGCTGGCCGAGATGCTTCTGGAACTCCGCCGCGAAGGGCCGGAAGATGTTGTCGGTATCGCCGCCGGCCGCCCAGGGCACGATCAGCTTCACGGGCCGCTCGGGGAATTCCGCACGCGCGATGCCAGCAGGCGCCGTGATCAGGAGCGCAGCACTTGCCAATACGCCGAATATTTTTTTCATTGGCGTTCCTCCCTGTTTTGTTATCCGAAGCATTTCAGCGTGTTTCCCGCCGGACTGACAAGCCGAAACAATGTTTGACGAGGTGAAACTCGATGCCGACCGCCGGAGAGCTGATCGTCGAAAGCCTCGTGGCGCACGGGATCGACCGCGTGTTCTGCGTGCCGGGCGAGAGCTATCTCGGCCTGCTCGACGCGCTGCACGGCCGGCGCGACATCGACACGGTGGTTTGCCGCCATGAGGCCGGCGCCGGATTCATGGCATTGGCCGATGCGCGGCTGACCAACCGGCCCGGCGTGGTCTGCGTCAGCCGTGGTCCCGGCGCCAGCAATGCCGCGATCGCGGTGCATACGGCGCAGCAGGATGCGGTGCCTTTCATTCTGCTGATCGGGCAGGTCGGCGCGGGCGACGTGCGCCGCGACTCGTTCCAGGAGATCAACTACGCGCGCATGTTCGGCGATCAGGCCAAGTGGGTCGCCGAGGTCACGGATCCGGCGCGCATGGCCGAGACCATGCTGCGCGCCTTGCAGGTCGCGACTACCGGGTTGCCGGGCCCCGTCGTGATCGCGCTGCCCGAGGACGTGCTCACGGGCGAGACCGGATCCCGGCCCGTGAAGCCGCAGGCACGCGTCACCGCCGCGCCGCCGGCCGATGACGTCACACGTTTGCGCGAATGGCTCGCGGCCGCGGAACGCCCCTTGTTGCTCGCCGGCAGCGCGTTCGAGCGGCCTGGCGGGCGCGAAGCGCTGCGCGGCTTCGCCGAAGCCTGGGAGCTGCCGCTCGTCGTCTCCTTCCGCCGCCAGGATCTGTTCCCGAACGCGCATCGCCTCTATGCGGGGGACATGGGCCTCTCCAATCCCGACGCGCAGATGGCGGTCCTGCGCGAGGCCGATCTGCTGGTCGTGCTCGGCGCGCGCCTCTCCGACATTACGACGCAAGGCTGGGCCTTTCCGAACCTGGTACGCCCCGAGATGCGCCTCGTGCATGTGCATGCGGACCCGAGCGTCATCGGCACCCATTTCGCGGCCGACCTCGCGCTCGCCTGCGATCCGCAAGCGCTCATCGCCGCCATGGGCAAGCCCGCCAAGCCCGCGCACCGCGGCGCGTGGATCGATCGCCTCAAGGCGCAGCAGCGCGCGATTGCGGATCGCCGCACGACGCCGGTCGACGACGGCATCGCGTTCGAGAGCGTGGTGGACGTGGTCGGCCAGAACCTCGCGCCCGACGCCATCGTCACGGTCGATGCCGGCACCTTCGGCGCGCCTGTTTATCGCGTCATTCCGTTCGCGCCGCCGCAGCGTCTGCTCGCGCCGATCGCGGGCGCCATGGGCTTCGGCGTGCCCGCCGCGGTCGCGGCCGCCCTGCGCGAGCCGCAACGACCCGTCATCTGCTTCGTCGGCGACGGCGGCTTCCTGATGACCGGCAACGAGCTCGCGGTCGCGTGCGAGCGCAAGCTGCCTGTGAAATTGATCCTCTCCGAGAACGGCACCTATGCGTCGATCCGCATCCAGCAGGAGCGCGAATATCCGGGCCGCAATGTCGGCGTCGACTTCGTGAACCCCGACTTGGCCCGGATCGGCGAAGCCTTCGGCTTCGAGGTGACGCGCCTCAACGACCCGGCCGAGCTGGTGCTGCTCCCCGGCGTCCTGGCGCGCCCGGGCCCGCAATTCGTGATCGTGCGAACCAGCCTCAAAGCTGTGATGCCGGGCCGGTGAGCAATTCCGTCGAGAAATCTCCACAATGCACCTGTTGACTTGGTGTCGGTGAGGGAGGGCACCGTGGCTGCACGACATTCGAAAGCATTGCGCTGGGCGCTCACGGCGGCGGTTCCGCTCTGGAGCTCGCTTGCGCTCGCGCAAACCCGGGAGAATGCTCAGCCGGCCGAGGTGCCGTTGCGGAAGGCCGAGCGTGAGCTCACCGCTCTGCAGCCCCTCTTCGTCGAGCAGGGCGTCTCGCTCCTCCACGAGCTCCGCGACCTGCAGCACACGCGCCCTGAGGGGCCGCTCGAACCCTGGGCGCGCGAGTTGCGGGTGAAGTACGGCTACCTGGCGCGCCCCGGGATCGATATCGTCCTTCTGGTCACCGGCGCCGATACAGGCCCCATGTCGACCGACGAGGCCGAGGTTCGCCGCGGCGGCGTGCAAAAGCTGCTGACACGCCTCGCCATCACGGGCCGGCTCTCGCGCGCCGAATATGACAGCTTCGTCCGCGATCTGCAGGGCCGCTGAGTCCGGAACACCTCAGCTCGGCATACTCGGCGTCATCCCGGCTCGCGGATCGCGTG
Source organism: Pseudomonadota bacterium (assembly GCA_023404705.1). GTDB lineage: Bacteria > Pseudomonadota > Alphaproteobacteria > Rhizobiales > Xanthobacteraceae > FEB-22. The sequence goes on along the minus strand of JAEYAU010000073.1, from coordinate 5,777 downwards.
TCGCCGATCGATTTTGCGACAAGCCTCGCACGAGAAGCCGACGTGGCGCGGATCGCGCCCCCGCGCGCTCCGCCGGGACGCATCGACAACGCGGGCCTATCCGAAGCCCCCGAAGTCCTCTTGCAGCAAATCATAGGAGCCCTTGCGTCCCCGTGCATAGGCGCGCGCGGCGGCCGCATGGATGGCGTCGCGGTTGCGGTCGAACGCCGCGAGAAGCCCTGCCTCGTCGAAGCGCATGTCGGGCTGGATGCGTTTCAGCGCATCCGCATTGACGAAGAATGTCCATTCCATCGCACTGTCATGTCCCCAGAAGCGCACGGCCTGCCGGGTCGCGTCGTAGAAGCGGCTTCGGTTCGGAAACGCCAGTGTCATGGTCGGCCCGCATGTCGGCCGGCGACCCGCCGCTCCACTCAGCCGTCTTTTGACAGCCGGTCGAAATCGGCCAGGGCGTCGGCAATGAGCTTCTGCCGCCGCGGATCCTGCGCGGCCGGCGTCTCGGCGAAGATCTTCAGCAGGTATTCGGCCTTCTCGGCGGCCTCGAGCCAGTTCGCCGCGGGGGCGGCGAGCAGATGGGTTTCCAGCTCCTCCCGCCGTTGTCGCAACGCCGCTTCATTGGCCTCGACGTCCGCCAGCAAGCGGCGGCGCTCGGTAGCTTTCTGAGCTTGCATGCCGCGGTGCTGATCGAGATCGATGGTCTTGTCGGTCATGGCCGCTCCTTGACCTCGCCCTACGAGATCTTCACGCCGGGACCGTGTCGCGCCGGGCGAGGGGGAAGTCGGCGCTCTCGTACAGTCGCCGGATTCCCTCCGCGTCGTAGCGTTGCTCGTCAACCTCGAGATAGGCGCCGACCAGCAGATCGCGCGGGAGATCTTCGACCGCGAAGCGGATCGCCTCCGCGGCCTGCGCGAAGCGTCGATAACTCATCGGTTGGCGGCGGGGCCCGCGCGTACGCGTGGGAAACAGTTCGGCCTCACGGCCGTAGTCGAAGTCGGTCATGTGAAGGGGCCTCGGTGGGAGAGCGAAGACTTTCAACCGAGGCTGATGGACCGTCTCGGCGCCGTCTATAGGGCCCGTCGATCGGACGATGGCCGGCTCATCATCATATAAGCACGAATAGCCGGGAAACGAGTCCCGGCGCGCGGACTACTGGATCCGGGCCAGACGCTGCCTCACGGCGTCATCAGCACCTGTCGGCAGGCAGCGGGCAGATCCGCCATCGTGATCGGCGGCTTCGCCTTGGGCGGCTCCTTGGGCGGCGGCGGGTTGAGGATGGCGTCGCGGAACCACCAGTCGAGGTCAGCGCCGCAGCCTTCCGCGGCCGGCGTCGGGTCCTGCTCCTTGCATTCCGGGCTGTCGTCCGGGCAGGCAATGCGGATGTGGAAGTGATAGTTGTGGCCCCACCAGGGCCGCACCTTGTGCAGCCAAGCGCGGTCGCTGCCGGCCTCGCGGCAGAGCGCCTTCTTGATCGCCGCGTTGACGATCACGCGCTCGACCTTCGGGTCCTGCGCGGCCGCCTTGATCACGGCGGCGTGGCCCGGCGTCCAGACGTTCGGGTCGATGTCCTTCCGGTCGGTCCGCACCACATTGGTGGCCGACATCTCCTCGCGCTCCTCGCGGCTGAGCTCGCGCTTGGGCATCGGCGTCAGCCAGATGTCCGCGTCGAGCCCGACCTGATGGCTCGAATGGCCCGTGAGCATCGGGCCGCCGCGCGCTTGCGCCATGTCGCCCATCAGCAGCCCGGGCCAGCCCGCGACCTTCGGCACCTTCTCGGCAAGACGCTCGAGCACGCGCACGAGCTCCGGATGGCCCCAGTTGCGGTTGCGCGAGAGCCGCATCACTTGCCAGCTCGGCCCGTTGATCGGCAGCGCGACGCCGCCCGCGAGGCAGCCCTTGGTGTAGAAGCCGATCGCCCGCGCGGCGAGCGGCGCCGGCTGCGGCCGGCGCGCGAACAGCTCCTTCGCGGGCGTCTTCGGATCGTTCGGATTCGCCAGCGGCGGCAGCGGCTTCGGATCGACCGTGCCCTTGTCCTGCGCTTGCGCCGCGAACGCCGCGGCGAATGACATGGCGATGATTGGAATCGAGATTCGTATCATGTGCATGTTTTGCCACAGCCCTCCGAGGCGCCGAAAGTAAGATGTTCGGCATTTAGGCTCTAGGATGGCGCGGCCGGAGGCCCGCGATACGCATGGGTCTGCGCGCGTTTCCGGTAGGCGCGGGCAAGCCGGTCGCTCCGGTCCGAGAACAGGTCGTCCGGCTCGCGGACCATCTGCAGTAAACGATCTTCGGTGTTCGTATGAGGCTCGACGCGCCCGTCTGCCAGGATATGCCCGATCGCGAGCCCGCGCTCCGCGAGCGCGCGGGTCACCAGCAGGCAGCGGTGACAGTCGAGCGGTTCGCGCTCGGCGCATAGGAGACAGATGCAGTAGCGCTTCCGTCCCTCCATCACCCGCGCAAGCCCCTCTTGAAATGCCGGCGTCGCCGCGATCGCCTCGTAATCCGCGACGCCGTCGCGCAGCAGCGCCGGATCGCTCGGCCGGCCGCCGAGCGAATCGCCGAGCCACACATAGGAGAAGTCGTTCCGCATGAGCGTCTCGCTGAGAGGTCGCTGCGAGAACCACGGATAGCGCCGTGAGAACGGAGTCGAACGCACATCCGCGATCGCGGTCACGCCGGCGTCACGCAGCAGCGCGACGAAGCGATCGAATGAATGATTGGAATGACCGATCGTGAAGAGGTCGAACGTCATCGTCCTTTACTTTCACAACGTGCTGATGAATCGTTCAACGCGGATGAGGCGGATCCGGGTTCGCGTATATCGGGGGGTCGTCCATGCGTTCTCTCGCCGCGATGCTGGCGTTCGCCGGCGCGTTTCTGTTCGGCATTGCGTCGGCTGATGCCGCGCTCCGGGTCCACGTCGACAAGACCAACCAGCGCATGACCGTCCAGGTCGACGGCGCCACCGCGCACAATTGGGCGATCTCCACCGGCCGCAGCGGCTACAATACGCCGAACGGCACCTATCGCCCGCAGCGTCTCGCCCGCAAATGGAATTCCCGCAAGTATCACTGGGCACCGATGCCGCATTCGGTGTTCTTCCACGGCGGCTTCGCGATCCACGGCAGCTACGAGACCGGCCGCCTCGGCCGCCCGGCATCGCATGGCTGCATCCGCCTGCATCCCTCCAACGCCGCCAGGCTGTTCGCGCTTGTGAAGCAGCACGGCATGGACGGCACGCGCATCACGGTGACGGGCCAGATCTCAAAGACCCAGTATGCGGGCAAGCGCCACAAGAAGCCGAAGGCCGCCGGCGCGGGAGGCAGCAAACGCGTCAAGGTCGACACGAAGAATCCGGCCCCATCCGGCTCGGGCTGGTCAGCGGAAGCGCAGGCGCCGCAGCCGCAGGGCTCCGGCTTCGCGCCGGACTTCCACAGGCAATTGTAAGGCAGCGCTGCGGCCGTGAGGCGCGATCGCGAGCCGACACTGGTCGCATCCCTTTACATTGCTCGTGCACCGCGCAATCGTCACAAGGCGCGGGGTCGGAGCCTTGGAGGACGTTCCATGCGGACTCTTTCCGCCTTCACCGTGTCCTTTCTTCTCGTGTGCGTGCCCAGCATCGCGGCCGCCCAGGCTGGATTCTCGGTCGACTTGCTCACGGGTCGCCCGGTCCTGCCCGGCGCGTCGCCACCCGACGAGTGGAACGCGACCGGACGCGCCTCGCTTGTGCGTCGTGACGCTCAGCCCGCGAGAAAGCGCAATGGCGCGAAGCACGCCGCGACGCGCAAGCGGGGTCAGCAGGGCGTGAGCGCGCCGGACCACGGGAGAGGGCCCGGCTTCAAGATCTATTCCCCGTCCCAATACGATTCGCCAGGGCCGTGGTATCGACAGATGTGATCGCACGCACGGCCCGCCTCGCAGGCCCTCTCGCGGCCGCGCTGCTCGCCCTTGCGAGCGCTGCGCGTGCCGCATGTCCGCCCGACAGCCGCATCGCCGAATGGGTGCTCGGCAACGGGCTCTGCCTCGCGGCCTCCACCTTCGGCGCAGAGACCGCGGGCCAACAGCCGGTTCTCGTCGTCGTGGTCCATGGCGATATTTCGGACGGCGGCCGCGCCACCTATCATGCGACCTTCGCGCAGAAGCTGGTGCGGCCCGGGGTGGTCGCCGTGGCGCTGACCCGGCCCGGCTATGCAAGCGACAGCGGCCGCGTGAGCGAGGGCAGCACGCTCGGCCGCCAGGACAACTACACGGCCGGCAATGTCGCGGCGGTCGGCGCCGCCATTGCGGAGCTGCGGCGGCATTATCGGGCGCGGCGTGTGATCTATGTCGGCCATTCGGGCGGCGCCGCCGTTGGCGGCGTCCTGATCGGCAAGTCGCCGGGCCTGATCGATGCGGCCGTGCTCGTCTCGTGCCCCTGCGATGTCGCGCGCTGGCGCCGCGAGCGTTGGCGCGACCGCTGGCGCTGGAGCGAGTCGCCGTCGCAATACGCCGCACGGGTCCCGCCCGGCACGGCCGTCGTCGCGATCACGGGCAGCCGCGACACCAACACGGCACAGCAGTTCGCGGAGGACTACGTCCGCAAGCTGATCCGCCGCAGCGTCAATGCCCGCTTCATCGCGGTCGACGGCGCGGGTCACGGTTTCCCGGGTCTCGCCGCCGCGACGGCCGAGGCCGTGCTCGAGGCGAGTTCCGTGCGCTGACGCCGGCACCGGGCGCGGGCATTGCTGCGCTGCAGCGGAACCGGGGCAGAGCCCGGACGTTCCCTCCACAAGGACGACTCGGAGGGTTACCGAATGAGTTTCATGTCTTCGTTTTCAAACAATGTTTCTGAGCGTGACGAGATCGCAAACCTGATCGGCACCGAGGATGTCTGCGGACTGCCGGTCTTCGGCGCCAAGGGCCGCAGGCTCGGCTTCATCGAAGAGGTGATGTTCGACAAGTTCACCGGCAAGGCGACCTACGCGGTGGTCTCCGCGGACCACGGCTCGAGCAGCGGGCGGCACCCGGTGCCATGGTCGCATATGCGTTACACCGACGAGCCTGCCGGCTACGAGTTGGAGATCGAGGCCGAGACGCTCGCCCGCGCGCCGGTCCTCTCGGGGACCGACTGGTCCGATCCCGAGATGCGGCGAAAGATCCTGGATTTTTACAGACGCCCGATCGCGGTCTGACGCAACCCGCGCGCTGTTCCCGCGTTTTGCTTTCATCAGGACACGCTCCTCCGCGCGCGCGGAGGGGCGTGCCGCTGCTTGATCAGACACCGCGTGATGGAGGACCAGCATGGCGATGGCAAGCTCTACCCTCGAGCAGGCAGAAACCGCGTCGCTGATCGGCAGCGACAAAGTCGAGGGCACCGCGGTCTACCGGCCGAACGGCGACAAGGTCGGCATGATCGAGCGCATCATGATCGACAAGCTCTCCGGCAAGGTCGCCTATGCGGTGATGAGCTTCGGCGGCTTCCTCGGCCTCGGCCACGACCACTATCCGATCCCGTGGTCGCTGCTCACCTACAACACGCAGCTCCAGGGCTACGAGGTGAACATCACCGACGACCAGCTCAAGGGCGCCCCGCGCTTCACCCGCGACCACCCGTGGGACTGGGACGACAACGACCGCAGCCGCCGCGTGCACAATTACTATGGTGTGCCGTTCGGGCTGTGAGGCGTAGGCACTGAGGAGATCAGCTAAGTCGTAGTGAGCTGAGCACTGCCGATCGCTCCCTCCCCCCTTGCGGGGGAGGGAGGGGAGGGGGTAGCCGCAGCCTCTGAGTGTGCGGCTACCCC
>JAEYAU010000047.1 GCA_023404705.1 Pseudomonadota bacterium | reverse complement strand
GCGTGCTCGATACGCCGGCCGCGCGGCTGATTGCGCGCGGCGAGGAGCGCCCGCTGCGGCTCGACGAGGTCGAAGCGCTGCTGGCGACGAAGGCCCTCATCGTGGACGCCATTCGCTATGTCGTGCGCGATGCGCGCACTGTGGTCTCGCTCGCGGGCCGTCCCGTGCTGTTCGCCCTCGCTCGCGCGCTCGCCGAAGCCTGGCCCGCGGATGTATCCCGCGCGACCTTGCTCGCGCGCGCTTTCGGGGCGAAGCATGTGGACGAGTCCCATCGCGCGCGGCTGCGCGTCGAGATCGGACGGCTGCGCGCGAAGCTGCGGCCGTTCGCCGAGATCACGGCGACCGATCAGGGCTTCGCGCTGACGCCGCGCGGCATGCGCGACGTGCTCGTGCTGGCGACGCCGGTCGAGGAAGAGCACGCGGCGACCCTCGCATTCCTGGCCGACGGCGAAGCATGGTCGAGCTCGGCCTTGGCGCTTGCTCTGGGCGCGAGCCAGCGCACCGTGCAGCGCGCGCTCGATGAGCTCGCGGCCACCGGCAAGGTGCAGGCCTTCGGCCGCGGACGCGCGCGGCGCTGGACCACGCCGCCGCTTCCGGGAATCACGACGACCTTGTTACTCCCGGGTCCGCTGCCGAACGGGTAGTGCTGTGCGCATGAAAACCATGCGCGAGGCAGAGACATGAAACGAGCAACCGCCGAGATCATCCGCGAATACGGCCCCTTCCCGGGCGTCGAGGCCGTGCACGGGCTCACCTATGACGGCAAGACCGTCTGGTTCGCCTCGGGCGACCGGCTCAACCAGCTCGACCCGGCGAGCGGCAAGACGTTGCGCACGATCGCGGTCCCGGCTCATGCGGGCACCGCGTTCGATGGCCGGCACCTGTTCCAGCTCTACGAAGATCGCATTCAGAAGATCGATCCCGAGAGCGGCCGCATCCTTTCGACGATTCCCTCGCCGGGTCGTGGCGGGGATTCCGGGCTCGCCTGGGCCGAGGGCACGCTCTGGGTCGGCGAATATCGCGAGCGCAAGATCCACCAAATCGATCCCGAGACCGGCAAGATCCTGCGCACGCTCGAGTCGAACCGTTTCGTCACCGGCGTGACCTGGACCGACGGCGAGCTCTGGCACGGCACCTGGGAAGGCGACGAGAGCGAGCTGCGGCGTATCGATCCGCGCAACGGCGAGGTGCTGGAGAGTCTCCAGCTGCCGTCCGCCGGCCTCTCGGGTCTGGAATCGGACGGCGCCGACCAGTTCTTCTGCGGCGGCGGCCCGAGCGGCAAGATCCGCGTCGTGCGCAAGCCGAAGCGCAAGTAGCCTTCAGAGCTTCAGCTTGAACAGGTTGACCGTGTTGGTTCGGCCGATCTTGATGCGGTCGCTCTCGCTGATGGTGGCGACGTCGAACCAGTCGGCCGCGTGATCGATGTTCTCGAACGGCCAGTCGACCGAGAACAGGATGTGGTCGGCGCCAACCTCGAGGATGGCGTCGATTAGGGTCTGGGTACGGAAATTGCCCGAGGTGGTCAGCCAGAAGTTCGCCTGGAAATATTCGCCGAGCTTCTTTTTTGCGGGATAGCGCGGCGGCGTCTTCACCCAGGCATTGCGGTTGTCGACGCGCCACATGCTGTAGGGCAGCCCCTCGCCCATATGGCCGAGCACGATCTTCAGGCGCGGGTGCGCGTCGAACAGGCCGGAGGCCATCAGGCGCAGCGCATGCACGGCGGTCTCCTGGCCGAACGCCCAGGTGGGGCCGAGCAGCCAGGGATGGCCGTCATAGATCTGCGCCATGCTGGGCAGCGGATTGCGCGGATGCAGGTAGAACGGCACGTCGAGCTTCTCGACCTCGGCCCAGAACGGCCAGTATTGCTTGAGGTCGTAATAGACCGCGCTGTTCGGATCGCGGATCTGCGAGAAGCCGTTCACCAGCGCGCCGACAAAGCCGCGCTCGCGCACGCAGCGCTGCAGCTCGCCGATCGCGACATCGGGCTCCTGCATCGGCAGCGCCGCGAGCCCCTGGAAGCGGTCCGGCCGCTTCGCGACCTGCTCGGCGAGGAAATCGTTGGCGCGGCGCGCGATCTCGGCGGCGTGCTTGGGATCCGGAATGGCCTGCACGGCGGGGGCATTGAGCGAGAGCAGCATCATCTCGATGCCGTGCTTGTCCATCAGTCCGAGCCGCTGGCTGTGGATGTCGAGCAGCCGCGCGCTCAGCTCCTTCCAGTAGCTCTCCGGGACGAAGCCGGCCGAGTCCTGCAGCGTGTCGGGAATCGCGAAGTGCTCTTCGAGCGCGATCTTGCCTTGCATGCTATTCTCCCCGCCGTCGTCCGGCCGCTTCACCCGCCTGCCGGATGATCCCACGACTGCCGACGACTTGTCGATCAAGGCCCGAGCAAACCATGCACGCGTTCGTCTATGAAGGTCTGCCTGCCCGCGTGCTGTTCGGCAGCGGGACGCGCGCGCAGCTGCGCGCCGAGCTGGAACGGGCCGGCTGCCGCCGCGCGCTCGTGCTCGGGACTCGCGAACAGGCCGGCAGCGCGCGCGACGCCGTGGTTTCGCTCGGCGACCGCGCGGCCGGCGTCTTCACGGAAGCCGCAATGCATACGCCGGTCGAGGTGACGGAGCGCGCCCTCGAGGCCGTGGCATCGTTGCGCGCCGATTGCACGGTCGCGATCGGCGGCGGCGCGACCACGGGCCTCGGCAAGGCGATCGCGCTGCGCACCGACCTGCCGCAGTTCGTGCTGCCGACCACCTATGCGGGCTCGGAGATGACGCCGATTCTGGGCGAGACCCAGGGCGGCGCCAAGACCACGCAGCGCAATCTCAAAGTGCTGCCGGAGGTCGTGATCTATGACGTCGATCTCACGCTGACGCTGCCGCCGAAGCTCTCCGCGACGTCCGGCATGAACGCGATCGCCCACGCGGTCGAAGCCCTCTATGCGCGCGAGCGCAACCCGATCATCTCGCTGATGGCCGAAGAGGCGATCGGCGCGCTCGGCCGCGCCCTGCCCGCGATCATCGCGGATCCGAAGGACAGCGCGGCGCGGTCAGATGCGCTCTACGGCGCCTGGCTCTGCGGCATGTGTCTCGGCGCGGTCGGCATGGCACTGCATCACAAGCTCTGCCACGTGCTGGGCGGCTCGTTCGATCTTCCCCACGCCGAGACCCACACGGTCGTGCTGCCTCACGCCATGGCCTACAACGCGGCGGCCGCGCCGGAGGCGGCGCAGCGGATCGCACGCGCGCTGGGCGCGACGGATGCGGCGCATGGCCTGTTCGATCTCTCGGGCAAGCTCCGAGCGCCGCAAAGTCTGCAGGCGCTCGGCATGCCGCAGGACGGCATCGAGCGCGCCGCCGACATCGCGGTGCAGAACCCTTACTGGAATCCGCGCCCGATCGAACGCGACGCCATTCGCGACCTCATCGCCCGCGCCTGGGCGGGGGAGCCGCCGCAGCCGTAGGGTGTGCTAGGCGGCCCGAACGTTGCAGTTGAAGTGATGAATGCGATCCGCCGAGCGCACGCGTGCTGAGGCGCCCTACGCGTGCGCTCGGCGGCATTGAGGCCGTGCCCATCATCAAGGTCACGGCCGCCGAGCACACCCTACGAGGCAGCGCCTCAGTTCCGCAGCCCCGGCGCCTCCTGGCCGGTGCGCTCGACATATTCGGTGTACCCGCCGCCGTACTGGTGAATGCCCTCGGGCGTGAGCTCGAGCACGCGGTTCGAGAGCGCGGCGAGGAAGTGGCGGTCGTGGGAGACGAACAGCATCGTGCCCTCGTAATTCGCGAGCGCCTCGATCAGCATCTCCTTGGTCGCCATATCGAGATGGTTGGTCGGCTCGTCCAGCACCAGGAAGTTCGGCGGGTCGTAGAGCATGCGCGCCATCACGAGGCGCGCCTTCTCGCCGCCTGACAGCACGCGGCACTTCTTCTCGATGTCATCGCCCGAGAAGCCGAAGCAGCCCGCGAGCGCGCGCAGGGAGCCCTGCCCGGCCTGCGGGAAGGCGTCCTCCAGCCATTCGAAGATGGTGGCGTCGCCGTCGAGCAGGTCCATGGCGTGCTGGGCGAAGTAGCCCATCTTCACGCTGCCGCCGAGCGCCACCGTGCCGTCGTCCGGCTCAGTCGCGCCGGCGACGAGCTTCAGCAAGGTCGACTTGCCGGCGCCGTTCACGCCCATCACGCACCAGCGCTCGCGGCGGCGCACCTGGAAGTCGAGACCTTCATAGATCGTCCGCTCGCCGTAGCCCTTGTTCACCTTCTTGAGGCTGACGACGTCCTCGCCCGAGCGCGGCGCCGGCGGAAACTCGAACGTCACGCTGTGGCGCCGCCGCGGCGCCTCGACGCGATCGATCTTCTCGAGCTTCTTCACCCGGCTTTGCACCTGCGCGGCATGCGAGGCGCGGGCCTTGAAGCGCTCGATGAACTTGATCTCCTTGGCGAGCATCGCCTGCTGGCGCTCGAACTGCGCCTGCTGCTGCTTCTCGTTCAGCGCACGCTGCTGGGCGTAGAACTCGTAGTCGCCCGAATAGGTCGTGAGCGACCCGCCGTCGATCTCGAGCACCTTGTTGACGATGCGGTTCATGAAGGCGCGGTCGTGCGAGGTCATCAGCAGCAGTCCCTCGTAGCCCTTGAGGAACTGCTCGAGCCAGATCAGGCTCTCGAGATCGAGATGGTTGCTCGGCTCGTCGAGGAGCATGGCGTCGGGCGCCATCAAGAGGATGCGCGCGAGCGCGACGCGCATCTTCCAGCCGCCCGAGAGCGCGCCGACGTCGCCGTCCATCATCTCCTGGCTGAAGCCGAGCCCGGCCAGCACCTCGCGGGCGCGGGCCTCGAGCGCGTAGCCGCCGAGCTCCTCGAAACGGCCCTGCACTTCGCCGTAGCGCTCGATCAGGCTCTCCATCTCGTCGGCGCGGTCGGGATCGCCGAGCGCGTGCTCCAGCTCCTTCAGCTCGGCCGCGACCCCGCTCACGGGGCCGGCGCCGTCCATCACCTCGGCGACCGCGCTGCGGCCCGCCATCTCGCCGACGTCCTGGCTGAAATAGCCGATCGTGATCCCGCGATCGGTCGAGACCTGGCCCTCGTCCGGCGGTTCCTCGCCCGTGATCATGCGGAACAAGGTGGTCTTGCCGGCCCCGTTCGGGCCGACCAGGCCGACCTTCTCGCCCCGGTGGAGCGCCGCGGAGGCTTCGATGAAGAGGATCTGGCGGCCGTTCTGCTTGGAGATATTGTCGAGACGGATCATGGACCTAGGCGGGACTGTGAAAGTGCGGCGGGGTTATGCCCGGTGCGCGGCGCGCTGGAAAGAGGCTTATGTCGGTTCCGGGACGCCAATTGCCATTCCGGCGAACCACGGACCGCGGCCATTCGACAGGCCATGATGGTGTCGGAATCGGTCCATAATCGCCTGTCATCCCGCCACGCGAGGCCCCCGGCGGACCACACGTAGACCGCGCAACGCCTCACCACGATCTTCCGGACACCCTCATGACATCGAGAGCGACCCTCGCCCTGCTGTGCAGCCTCACCTTCGCGACGCCCGCCATGGCGGCGCAGTGCGGCGGCGACTTCAACACCTTCCTGGCCGCCATGGGGCGGGAGGCGCAGGCCGCGGGCGTGTCGCGCCAGATCGTCGACAGCGCCTTTGCGGGGCTGACCCCGGACCAGGCGGTGCTCAACTTCGACCGCCGCCAGCGCGGCACCTTCCGCAAGACCTTCGAGGACTATGCGCGCACGCGCGTGATCCCGGCGCGCATCAACCGCGCCAAGCAGCTGATGGTGCGCCACGCGGCCCTGCTCGACCGCGTCGAGCGCCAGTTCGGCGTGCCGAAGAGCGTCATCATGGCGATCTGGACTCTGGAGAGCGACAACGGCACCGGCGATCTCGGCAAGATGTCGGTGGTGCGCACCATCGCGACGCTGGCGCATGACTGCCGGCGCACCGAGCTGTTCCAGCGCGAGCTGATCGCGGCCCTGCAGATCCTCCAGCGGGGCGACCTCAGCCAGCAGAACCTGCTCGGCGCCTTTGCGGGCGAGATCGGACAGACCCAGTTCCTGCCCTCCTCCTACATCAAGTATGGCGTCGACTATGACGGCAACGGCCACGTCGATCTCCGCCGCAGCATCCCGGACGTGCTCGCCTCCACGGCGAACCTGCTCAAGGTGAACGGATGGCGCGCCGGCCAGCCCTACGGCGAAGGCACCGCCAATTTCGAGGCGATGCGCGAGTGGAACCGCTCGGTGGTCTATCGCAAGACCATCGTGCTGATGTCCGAGCGCATCGCGGAGTAACCGCGGGGTCGCTCCGTCGCACTACGTGTTTTCCATCATTCCCCGCGCGGCCCGCGCGCGGCAAACTCAACGCGCTGTTAACCCGCAGGCGGGAAGTTGACCGCGGATCCGCGGCCGCGCCGCTGCCGCGTGAAGTACTCTCGCTCGAGCCGAACATGAAGCCCGTGATGACCTCGCAAGAAACCCTCGACATCCTGGTCGCGTCGGCCGGGTGTGCGGCGATCGTGATGCACTGGCTGCTGAAGGATTTCGGCGTGGACACCGGCACGGTGTTCAAGGGCATGTCGGCCGTGGCCGTGACCATGTCGGCGGGCTTCGCGATCGGCAGCTTCTGGAAGCCGCGCGGTCGCTAGATCTGTCGGCCGACCCTGCGCGAGTGCTACGCTCGCCTGCGTGAGCACCTACGTCGCCCTCCTCTACAGCATCCTTCTGCCGCAGAACCGCCGGGTCAACATGGCGGCCTGGCGTGCCATGCTGGAAGGCCTTGGCCTGCAATCGCCGCGCACTCTGATTGCGACCGGCAATGCCGTGTTCGAGAGCGAGCGCACCAGCGTGCGCGCGCTGGAGGCGCGGCTCGAGGACGCCTTTGCGGAGAGCTTCGGCCGACGCATCGATACGATCGTTCGCACGGCGGCGACTTGGCGTAAGCTTATCGCTGCCAACCCGTTCCCGCGCGAATCCGAGAAGGACGGCAGCCGGGTGATCGTGCGGGTGATGCGCAAGCCGCTCGACAGCGGCGCGATGGCCGAGATCAAGCCCTATGCGAGCCGCGGCGAGCGCCTGCGCATCGTCAATGGCGACCTGTGGATCGCCTTCCCGGGAGCGCCGAGCCAGACGCGATTGCTGCCGGTGCTGACCCCGGAACGCCTGGGCATCGGCACGCTGCGCAATTGGAATACGGTGCGCCGGCTCGGCGAGATGCTCTGAGCCGAGTCACTTGGGCTTGGGCAGGTTTCCGGCGCTCACCACCGACAGTCCGAGGAAGCCCGCGGCACTGGGCGTCGCGGTTTCGCGCTCGACCAGGAGCACCGCCGTGAGCCGCAAGTCGGACGCCGACTTCGCGCGATACACGATGTTCTTCACGTAGCTCCGGTCCGACTTCGGGCCGAATTTCACGACCGTGGTCTCACCGTTCACGATGAGCATGAGGGTGGCCTGCACACCCGCTTCGGTGAGCACGAAGCCCTCGACGCTGATCGGCAGCCGCACGCGTGCCTTGTTGGTGGTCGGGATCACCACCGAAAAGGCCCGCATGGCGATCGGGTCCTTGGTGGCGCTTGCGCGCATGTTCCGCTTCACCCTCTCGGGCAGCTTGCCCGGCTCCATGTGCACCTGGAGGTCGGAGCATTGCACCGTGAAGGCGAGCTTGTCGTCCGTGAGGGAGAAGGCGCAGGCCTCGTCGCTCTGGAAGGTGCTCGGGCCGAACGAGACATTCGCGGCGTCAGCCGAACCGCTCATGGCGAGAGCGCCGATGAAGGAAAGAACGGGAAGGATTCGCCGGGGGGAAGGATGGCACGTCATGTCACTGCCTCCTGGGTTGAATTGGCGATACAACCAGACGGCGAGTGTTCTAGCGGTTTGTCACGCAAGCGCGTGTGAAGCGGCTCACACTCGAGAAGGATTTAGCCGGCCCGGCTCGCCGCAGTCTCGCCGCATGCGATGAGGGTTACCGGCAGACGCGGCGGCCCCGCAGATAGCTGCAGCGCTGGATCGGCTCGGTGCGCCGCAGGCGCTGATAATCGCGCCCCATGAGCGGCAACGGCGTGCGGCGGGATTCGGAGGTGGTGAGCGGCTCGACGCCGGGCGAGGAACCGAGACGGGCCTCACGCAGCACATCGACGGTGCTTGGCTCGGCGGAGGCTGGCACTCCAGCCATCAGCGTAAAGGCGAGCGCGGCCGTCAGGATCACGGCCTCCGGTCGCAGGAAGCTGCGCGCAGTCGTCATGGCCTCTATGTCGGGAGCCGTCCTGCCATGATCAAGAGACAAATGGACGCGAGTCTTCGTCCGGCGGTTTCGAATTAAGATGAAGCCGAACAGGAGTCGCCGATGGATCCCCTCGCCCGCCTGACCACGCGCGCCGCCTATGCGGCCACCCAGCTGCCGCGCATGGCTTGGTATGCGGGACACGACCTGGTGATGCGGCGGCTCGCTGCCGCGGCGCGCGAGCGCGACGGCACAGAGCGGCCCGCGCGCACGCGATCGGTCCCGGATCAGCGGCGCATCTATGCGGACATGGCCGCGCTCCTGATGCGCGACATGGCCAATGTCGAGGCCGGAATCTATCCGCTGCCCGCGGACCATGATGGCTCGCTGCCAACCCTGCTCTCCCGCTCGCGCCTGTTCTTCCGGGACCTGCCCGAGATTCACGAGCGGCGCACCCGCAACGGCACGCACGACGTGCTGAACGAAGCAACGCGCGGCACACGACCGGACTACTTCTTGCAGAACTTCCACTTCCAATCGGACGGCTGGCTGACCGAAGAGTCCGCCGAGCGCTACGACACGCAGGTCGAGGTGCTGTTCCGCGGCACCGGCAACGCCATGCGGCGCCAGGCGCTGCCGCTGCTGCACGACCTGTTCGCGGGCCGCGACCAGCGCCGGCTGCGGCTGCTCGATGTCGGCTGCGGCACGGGGCGCTTCCTCGATTTCGTCAAGCAGGCGTGGCCGCGGCTGCCGGTCACCGGCCTCGATCTGTCGGAGGCCTATGTGCGGCACACGCGCGAGCATCTGGCGCGCTGGGCGAAGGTCAACGTGATGGTCGCCAATGCGGAGGCAATCCCGGCGCCGGATGAAAGCTTCGACGCCGTCACCAGCATCTTTCTCATGCACGAATTGCCGCCGCAGGTGCGGCGCACGGTGATCCGCGAATGCGCGCGCGTGCTCAAACCGGGCGGCGCGCTGATCCTGATCGACTCGCTGCAGCGCGGCGATCAGATCGACTATGACGGGCTGCTCGACTGGTTCCCGGAGGCCTATCACGAGCCCTATTACGAGAGCTATGTGGACGACGACTTTGCGGCGATCGCCGCCTCGTTCGGGCTCGCGCACCAGAGTGACACGAAGGCGTTCCTCTCCAAGGTGATGCGCTTCGACAAGCCGGAGGGTTGAACCGCACCAGCGCTCGGCCGAACGATGGACGAGCGCTAGATGCGAATCGGCGTCAGAGCGCCTTCAAGTCGATGAACTTGCGATTGCGCGGCTCGTATTCGAAGGCATAGGGCTTGCCTTCGCCGCAACTCTTGCCGGCTGCAGCGCGCCGATCGAGCCGGTAGGTCTGATCGTAGCGTTGCTGCGTGAGGTCGGAATCGAAGCGAACGAGAAGGTCGGGCGAGCGATTCTCGCCAGCCTGGCTATACTGGTGCGAGAACCACTGGTTCTGGCCCGGCGCCAGGGAATTGTTGTCCCAGGAGCCGACATCCGCCCACTTCACCTGATAGTTGATCGTGGCGTTCGTCTTGTTGTGGATGCAGACGACGGCGAAGCGGGTGGCGGCCTCGGCCGCGCCGGACGCAAGAACGCCGGCGGTCACTCCCAATGCAGCAAGAAGGGCGCGCTTCATGATCTCCTCCTGATCAATCGAAGGTTGCATCAGCGAGGCAGAGTGTAGTGCGGTGGTCGGCGCGCCGACGTGAAGTGGCTCACATTGCTCGCGCCGAATGCCGCGTGCGATTGTGAAGGCGCTCACATTCCAACCTGCATCACCGCGCTAGGCTCGCGCGCATCGTCGGCCCGTCGAAAACGAGGCGCGATCATGCCGGCCCCTCTCGAGCAATACCTGCCGTTGATGGCGTGGGTCGCCCTGCTGCTCGCGACATCTCTGGTCACCTGGACGCTCTACAAGTTCACGGCGCGCGCGAGCCGCGACATTGCCAAGGTGCAGGGCCAGATCGGCACCCTGGCGATCACTTTCGGCGGTCCGGTGGCCGTGTTCGTCGCACTCGCATGGATCGGCAAGGCCTATATCCCGTCGGAGACGCTGGTGCGGCTCGACGGCCAGGTGCTCGACATCAACGACAAGCCGGTCTCGGATGTGTGGATCGCCTCCGCGGCGCGCGCGGGACGAACCGACGGCCGCGGCAAGTTCAACGTCACGGTGCCGCAATCGAGCAATGGGCAATACGATCTCGTCGCCTTCAGCACGTCGGACTTCAAGTTCGTCGACGGGCTGCTGGTCGGCGATCCGAAGGACGTGAAGATCATCGACTTTCCGGATCCCAGCAACACGGTGCTGGTCGCACGCGATCTCTCGGACCGCGACGGACGGCTGATCGGCGGCGTGCGCGTCTTCGTCGAGCCCGTGGCGCGGCCACAAGGGCGCCAGTATCAGCCCGGCGGCGACCTCACGATCAATATCGAGCGGCGCAAATACGCGATCGTGCTGAAGGACGAGAGCGGCAAGGAATTGTCGCGCGAGCAGTTCCAGATCACGCCCGGCATGCGCTTCGAGCTGCCGAGCGAGATCGCGGTGAGCGAGGGTCCCCAATGACGAGATGGATTGCGGCTGCACTCCTGACCGCCACCATCGGATGGTCGTCGGCCGCGCTGGCGGATACGCCCTGCCTCGACGTGCAGGACGGCCAAGGCCGCAAGCTTCCGGGCGTCAGCGCCACCCTGGCGAACTGGACGCGCTACACGGATGCGTCGGGACGCGTCTGCTTCCAGAACGTGCCGCCGGGCCGCTATCAGGTGATGCTGCGCGCTGGCCAGCTCACCGGCGCCTGCAACGTCGCGAGTAATCAGGGGAGCACGAGCTGCGCGCTCGGCGCGCGCTGACGTCGGTGCCAGATCGGCAAGGGCTATCGGAGAGTCAGAAGGACTCCGGCCGCCAGGGCGGTGGCCCACATCAGTCCCAGACTCGTGGCAAAGGCCCACATGGCGCGACTTCTCCTCCGGGCCCGCGCCCCAGCGCAATTGACGTTCATGATGATCAATCCCCACGGGATTGCGAACGGCCGCTACACCCCATGGTGCACGGCCCCGCCTGCCCTCTCTAAGGCGCGCCAGTCGAGGGAGCTGTGACGGCCGTCACGCTCCGGGCGATTCGAGCACTGAGGTCTGCGTGATCACATAAGGGCCGTCGATCGCGACGGTCCCGCGCACGCAGAGGCAATCGATGGAGGTCCTCACTGCGCTCTCGGTGGCGCCGTGCTGGCGGCCGAGCTGGATCAGCTCGTCGACGGTCGCCATCAGATGGCGCTGCGCGAGCCGTGATCGCTGTTCGACATAGACGGCGATGAAACGGTCGAGCTCATCTTCGGTCATTTCCACTCACTGGGCATTTCCACTGGTATTCCGGCGCGGGCCCGCGCCCGCGATTCATGCGACGACCCCGGCAAGCAGGCCGGGGTCGCGGGTCTAGCGCAGCAGCAACCATATGCGCGTGACAAAGTTCCGCGAGGGCCGCGATTTCCCCACACAACGTCGTGCATGCGACAAAAAATTCGCGCCGAGGTCTCTGCGCGCGCTCTACCCGCGCATCAGTTGCGGCAGCCAGGTCGCGAGCCCCGGCACCGCGATCAGCACAAGCGCAAACAGGATCATGATCGCGGCGTAAGGGACCGCGCCGCGGATGACGTCGATCACCGGTCCGCCATCGGGCCGGATGCTCTGCACGACGAAGAGATTCATGCCGACCGGCGGCGTGATGAGGCCGAGCTCGCACATCAGCACGATGAAGACCCCGAACCAGATCGGATCGACGCCCGCCGCGACCACCACCGGGAATGCGAGCGGGATCGTCGCCACCATCATGGAGAGCGTGTCCATGAACATGCCGAGCAGCAGGTAGAACACGATCAGCAGCAGCAGGAGCTCGACGCGGGAGAGCCCGAAACTGGTCACCCATTTCGTGATCGCTTCGCCGATGCCCGTGAGGCTGAGCGCGAGGTTGAGCACGAAGGCGCCGAGCACGATGAACAGGATCATGCCGGTGGTGCGTGCGCTCGACACGAAGCAGGTCTCCAGCACGGACCAGGAGATCTTGCCCTGCAGGGCGACGAGGACGAAGGCGATCATCAGGCCGAGCGCGGCGGACTCGGTCGCGGTCGCGATGCCGAGATAGAGGCTGCCCATGACGGTCGCGAACACGGCGACGGGCTCGATCAGGTAGCGCAGCAGGCGGATGCGCTCGGCGCGCGGCACCTCGACGGGCGCGACCTTCTCGCGGCGGAAGATGTGCGTGACCAGGATCCACAGCATGAACAGGCCGGCGAGCCCGAGACCCGGAATGATGCCGGCGATGAACAGCTTGCCGGCCGAGGTATCGGTCATCGAGCCGTAGATGATGAAGTTGATGCTGGGCGGGATCATGATGCCGAGCGTGCCGCCGGCCGCGAGGCTACCGAGCGCATCGGACATCGGATAGCCGTAGCGACGCAGCGAAGGCAGCGCCACCGTGCCGATGGTGGCGGCGGTCGCGACCGACGAGCCCGAGGTGGCGGCGAACAGCGCGCAGCAGCCGATATTGGTGTGCAGCAGCCCGCCGGGCAGCCGCCCGAGCCAGACCGCGAAGACCGTGTACATGCGGTCCGCCATGCCGGAGCGCAGCAGGAACTCGCCGAGCAGCACGAACAGCGGAATGGCGGTGAGCCCGTTCTCGCTCATCGTGCCCCAGGCGACGGAAGCCGCCGAATTCAGGAAAGCCCAGCCGAACGCCATCATGCCGCCGGAGAGCCCCACCAGCAGCATCACGGCGCCGATCGGCAGGCCGAGCAGCATCAGGCCCACCATCACGAGGAAGCCCGTGATCCCGACCGCCACCATGCTCATGGCCGCTC
This sequence comes from Pseudomonadota bacterium, assembly GCA_023404705.1. GTDB lineage: Bacteria > Pseudomonadota > Alphaproteobacteria > Rhizobiales > Xanthobacteraceae > FEB-22. The sequence continues at coordinate 48,202 of JAEYAU010000047.1, read as the reverse complement.
TCCGGGAAGCTCGGCGGTGACGCCGCGCGCCTTGACGTCGGCGAGCTCATCCTCGAGCTCCTCGCGCGGCGTACGGGGCCCGTACCAGTGATCGACCCTGCGCGCGTCTCCTTTTGCGAGCAGGAGCAGAATGCGCAGCACGCCGACGAGGCCGACGATCAGGAAGGGGGTGAGCGCGATGACCCAGAGCCCTTGCGGATATTTCAGCGGCGTCGCCCAGGGTGTCTGCGCGGTGGCCCCGAGCACGGCCGACTCGTCATAGGCGAACCAGGCCATGCGCAGCACGGCCGCGGCGCACACCACGATGGTGAGCGCCGCGATCAGGTTGAGCGGGATGCGAAGCCAGCGCGGCAGACGATCGTGCACGATGTCGATGCGGATATGCGCCCGCGCCGCCAGCGCGACCGCGAAGCTGAGCGCGCCCGCGATCGCCAGGATGTAGCCGCCGAGCTCGTCGACGCCTTGCAGCGACCGGTTGAACAGCTTGCGCATGATCACCTCGGCCGTCACGGCCGCGGCGAGCGCCAGGAAGGCCAGCCCGAACAGGCTGGCCGCCAAGGTCTCCAGTCGCTTCATGCGTCGAGCTTACTTCATGCCGACGATCGGGCCGACCGCCTTCTTCCAGCCTTCGGCGCAGCCGGGATTGACCTTGTCGCAAGCCTCGGACCAGGCCGGGAACGAGATCTCACGCACCGCGGACTTCACGACCTCGAGGTCGCCCGGCACGACCGGCACGGTGGTGAGCTTGAACTTCTTGCCGGTGGTGCACGGGTCCTTGCCGGCGTTGCAGTTCATTGCGTCGTCCCAGAGCGTCTTGGAATAGGCCCAGATGTCGTCGGTCAGCTTGGCGACCGCGGTCTCGAGCTTCTTCTGCTGGTCGGGGTTCAGCTTCTTCCAGGTGTTGAGGTTGATCGCATAGCCCTGCACGGCGAGCTGCAGGCCGAGCGGGTAAACATGCGTCGCGGTCTCGGGCCAGCCCGCCGAGTTCGCCGATGAGGGGCCGGTCACCGCGCAGTCGATCGTGCCGAGCGAGAGGCCCTGCGAGACCTCGCCGAACGCCATGGTGACGGGCGTGCCGCCGACCTTCTCGATGAACTTCGCCATCACGCCGTCGAGGATGCGCACCTTCAGGCCTTTGAGATCGGCGAAGCCTTTGATGGCCGGCTTGCAGAACAGGATCTGCGGGCCGAAGGGCCAGATGCCCAGCAGCTTGGCGTTGAACTGCTTCTGCAGGCGCGCGTCGACCTGGTCCTTGTAGGCATCAACCACCTTGCGGCCGGTCTCGTAATCGGGGCTGAGCCCGACGAGATCGAGGCCGAGGATCATCGGCTCGTCGCGCGAGACCTGGCCGAGGCGCAGCGCGATGATGTCGAACAGGCCCTGGCGCATGATGCGCAGCTGCTCGAACTCCTTGATGCCGGTGGAGTCGAGCGGCTTGTAATCGGCCTCGACCGGGAAGCCGACATTCTCGGACAGCTTCTCGAAGAACGGCTGCTCGCGGTTCTTCAGGATGTTGCCGGTCGCAAGCGGCATGCCCATGATGCGCAGCTTGACGGGCTCCTGCGCCGCCGCCGGCCCGACTTGGCCGAGTGCCAGCAAGATTCCGCCCGTTACGACTCCACGCCAAATCTGGTTCACTCGCATCGTCCTCATCCTCCGGCCGCCGTGAATACGCGGCACATCTTGTGGTCGTCACGGCGATGCAGGAGGCATCGCACGCGTCGCCCAAATCTAAAGCAACATCCGTGCCGTCGGAGGCATCATAACGCTCTCTGCGCGCGTGACGGCATTCCCGGAACGCGGGGCATAAAAAAGGCCGGTCGCGAGGACCGGCCTTTGATCATCACTTGAGCACCGCGCTTCTGCACGCGGCCGTCGACTTTCAGCACTTCTGGCCGTTGCTCAGCCGGCACTGGCCCGAGCCGGGCTGCGTGCGGCGATCCGCGGCGGGTTGCGCCGAGGCATCGTCGCTCGTGACCGGCACCACAACGGGCGCGAAAGTCGTCACCGCGACGGCGAGCGCCATCGCGGCCAGCACTGTCTTCACCATGAGAATCCCCCCAGTTGGTAGACGCCGCAAGAATGCTGACGCAGCGGCACTTGTCCAGCCCCTTTGGATACCTCCGCGGCAATTCCCGCCAATATCGTCGCCCTCGCCCATGGTCCGTTGGGCGACCACAGGAGGGACGCTTTGCTTACCGAAGCCCAGCGGCAGGTCCGCGACCTCGCGCGCCAGTTCGCCCAGCGCGAGCTCGCGCCCACCGCAGCCGAGCGCGATCGCGTGCCGCGTTTCCCGCGCGAGGCCTTCGCGCGGATGGCGGAGCTCGGGATGATGGGCATGCTGGTGCCCGAGGCCTATGGCGGCGCGGGCGCCGACCACGTCTCCTATGTGCTGGCCGTGATGGAGATCGCGGCTGCGGACGGCGCGACCTCGACCTCGTTCCAGGTGCACAACTCGTTGGTCTGCGGCGCGCTCACGCGCTCGGCGAGCGAGGCGCAGAAGGAGCGCTTCCTGCGGCCGCTCGCGAAGGGCGAGCTACTGGGCTGCTTCTGCCTCACCGAGCCCGAGGCCGGTTCGGACGCGGCCGCGATCAAGACGCGCGCGCGACGCGTCGGCAACCGTTTCGTGCTCGACGGCGCCAAGCAGTTCATCACCTCGGGCAAGAGTGCCGACCTCGCGCTGGTGTTTGCGGTCACGGATCCGGCCGCGGGGCGGAAGGGCATCTCGGCCTTCCTGGTGCCGACCACGACGCCAGGCTATCGCGTCGCCAAGGTGGAGCACACCATGGGGCAGCGCTCGTCGGATCACTGCGAGGTCGTGCTCGAGAGCTGCGAGGTCGCGCCCGATCAGATGCTCGGCCAGGAAGGCGACGGCTATCGCATCGCGCTCGCCAATCTGGAGGGCGGCCGCATCGGCGTCGCCGCGCAGTCGGTCGGCATGGCGCGCGCGGCCTACGAGGCGGCCCTCGCCTACGCCAAGCAGCGGCGCACTTTCGGCCAGGCGATCATCGATCACCAGGCGATCGGATTCAAACTCGCCGACATGGCGACCTCGCTGCAGGCGGCCGAGCTGATGGTCCTGCGCGCCGCCGCGCTGCGCGATATCGGCGCGCCATGCCTGAAGGAAGCCTCGATGGCGAAGCTGTTCGCCTCCGAGATGGCCGAGCGCGTGTGCTCGGCCGCGATCCAGATCCACGGCGGCTACGGCTATCTCAACGACTTTCCGGTCGAGCGCATCTATCGCGACGTGCGCGTCTGCATGATCTACGAAGGCGCGTCCGAGATTCAGCGCCTGGTGATCAGCCGCGAGCTCGCGCGCGAGGACGGTTATCGCGGCATCATGTGAGCCGCCACAGCGGCGCGGGCGTGTCGCCGCATCCGTGATGGCCGCGGGCTCGCACTCTTAAATTTAAACAATGCGCAGGAACATCGCTGGCCGCGCCCGGTTAGCCCACCGAGGCGCGTGCGTTGCACGCGTCCGCTCCCCTTCGATCCGAGCGTGGTGCCGCGATGACGACGCAGAATTCGGGCAATTCAGACCGCAATCCCACGCAGTCCCGCGTCAACCGGCGTGATTTCCTCAGCGTTACGGCCGCCACTACGGTCGGCTATGCATTCCTGGAACGCGCCCCGCCCGCCGAGGCCGCGACGGCGCCCAACGTGGCGGATCCGGTTCCCCTGACCTTGCGCGTGAACGGGAAGGCGCATCGGCTCGCCCTCGACACGCGCACCACCCTGCTCGACGCCTTGCGCGAGCACCTGGAGCTGACCGGCAGCAAGAAGGGCTGCGACCACGGCCAGTGCGGTGCCTGCACCGTGATGGTGGACGGGCAGCGCGTGCTCGCCTGCCTCACGCTGGCCCTCAGCGTGGAAGGCCGCGAGATCACCACCATCGAGGGGCTGGCGAAGCCGGACGGCACGCTGCATCCGATGCAGCAGGCATTCATCGACCAGGACGCGTTCCAGTGCGGCTACTGCACGCCCGGACAGATCATGTCGGCGATCGCCTGCGTCAACGAGGGACATGCCGGCAATGCGGCGCAGATCCGCGAATACATGAGCGGCAATCTCTGTCGCTGCGCGGCCTATCCCAACATCGTCGCGGCCGTCGAGCAGGCCGCCGCCGTCATGAAAGGCACGTGACATGCGCCCCTTCACCTATGCGCGCGCCGAGAACGCGGCCGATGCGGTCCGCGCCGCCGGGCAGCAGCAGGCCGTCCCGGTGCAGGCGCCGACGCAGTTCCTCGCTGGCGGCACCACACTGATCGACCTGATGAAGCTCGACGTGATGCGCCCCGAGCGGCTCGTCGACATCAATCCTCTGCAGCAGGCGGGCCTCATCGAGGACACGTCGAACGGCCTGCGCCTCGGCGGCATGGTTCGCATGGCGCAGGCCGCCGCCGATCCGCGCATCCGCCGCGACTATCCGGTGGTGGCGCAGTCGCTCGAGCTTGCGGCGAGTCAGCAGTTGCGCAACATGGCGAGCCTCGCCGGCAACGTCCTGCAGCGCACGCGCTGCCCCTACTTTCGCGACGTCTCCTACGCGAACTGCAACAAGCGCAACCCCGGCTCGGGCTGCGCCGCGCTGGAAGGCGTCAACCGCCAACATGCGGTGCTCGGGACCAGCCGCGACTGCATCGCGGCCTATCCGGGCGATTTCGCCCAGGCCCTGATGGTGCTGGACGCGCAGGTCGAGCTCAACGGCAGCAAAGGCACGCGAACGATCCCGTTCGCGAGCCTGCATCGCCCGCCTGGCAATACCCCGCATGTCGAGACCGTGCTCGCGGCCGATGACCTGATCACCGGCTTCGTCCTGCCGCGCGCGCCCGGGGCGCGCCGCTCGCTCTATCTCAAGATCCGCGATCGCGAGTCCTACGAGTTCGCGCTCGCCTCCGCGGCCGTGGCGCTCGACCTGCAGGGCGACCGCGTACGCGAGGCGCGCATCGCGCTCGGCGGGGTCGCGACCGTGCCGTGGCGCTCACGCGAAGCCGAAGATGCGCTGAAAGGACAGGTGCTCGACGACGCGGTGATCGCAAGCGCCGCGGATGCCGCGTTCGGCGCCGCCGAGCCGCACGAGCACAACGCCTTCAAGATCGCCCTCGGTAAGCAGACGCTGATCCGCGCCGTCCGCCAGGCCGCCAGCATGGAGCTCTGATCATGAGCAAAGCCGCCCCCGAACCGAAAGCCAATATGGGCGAGCCCGTGCCGCGCTACGACGCGCGCCTCAAGGTGACGGGCGCGGCGCGCTACGCCTCCGACGCGTCGGTGCGCAACCCGGCCTTCGCCTTCCTGGTGACGAGCGCCATTGCCAAGGGGCGGATCACGGGCATGGATCTCGCCGCCGCGCAGGCGGTGCCCGGCGTGCTCGACATTCTCACGCATGAGAACACCGGCGAGCTGAAGCCGCTGAAATACAGCGCCGGCGGCGGCGGGCCGACCACCTCGATGCAGGGTCTCGGGCCCGAGATCGGCCATGACGGGCAGATCGTCGCCATGGTGGTCGCGGATACATTCGAGGCCGCGCGCGAGGCCGCGTACAAGGTGCAGGTCGCCTATGCGGCCGAGACGCCGAGCGCGACCTTCGGCTCGCCTGGCCTCAAGGAGCAAGATTCGAGCGAGGCGAGCGGGCGCGCGAAGAAGCTTCCGAAAGCGGGCGACGTCGGCGCGGCCCTCGCGGCGGCCGAAGTCGTGCACGAGGCCGAATACGGGACGCCGACGCAGCACCACAATCCGATCGAACTGTTCACCACCACCTGTGTCTGGAACGGCGACGAGCTGACGATCCACGAGCCGAGCCAGTTCGTGCACGGTCTCAAGAACAACGTGGCCGAGAAGCTCGGCATCGCGCCCGACAAGGTGCGCGTGATGAGCCCCTTCGTGGGCGGCGCCTTCGGCTCCAAGGCGCAGATGACGCCGCGCACGGCGCTCGTCGCGCTAGCGGCGCGCCGGCTCGGGCGCCCCGTCAAGCTGGTGGCGACGCGCGACCAGGGTTTCACCATCGCGACCTATCGCGCCGAGACGCGGCATCGCATCCGCCTCGCGGCACGCCGCGACGGCAAGATCACGGGCTTCAGCCACGAGGGCTGGGAGATCACCTCGCGGCCCGATCCCTATTCGGTGTCCGGCGTCGAGGACAGCGCCCGACTCTACGGCTTCGAGGCCGTGCAGACGCGGGTCACGCTCGTGCACGCGGACCGCAACACGCCCGGCTTCATGCGCTCGCCGCCGGTGGTTCCCTATATCTACGCGCTCGAGAGCGCGATGGACGAGCTTGCCGTGACGCTCGGCATGGATCCGGTCGAGTTGCGTCGCGTCAACGATTCCATGCAGGACGCGACCGGCAAGGCCTGGTCCAGCCGCTCGCTGATGCAATGCTACGACGAAGCCGCGGAAGCTTTCGGCTGGTCGCAGCGCAAGCCAGAGCCTGGCTCGATGCGCGACGGCGACTGGCTGATCGGCTGGGGCTGCGCGAGCGCGGTCTATCCGAGCCATGTGGGCGCTGCGGCGGCACGCGTGCGGCTGCTCTCCAACGGCGAGACGCGGGTGCAGATCGCGGCGCACGATCTCGGCACCGGCGCCTATACGGTGATCGCGCAGATCGCGGCCGAGCGGCTCGGCGTGCCGCTCGACAAGGTGACAGTGGAGCTCGGCGACAGCGCCCTGCCCCCGGCGCCGGTCGCGGGCGGCTCCAACACCACGGCGAGCGCCTGCTCGGCCGTGTCGATGGCCTGCGACAAGATCCGCGCACGCATGGCGGGCTCTGCCGCCACCACTCGGCCCGCGGAGACGACGGGGCAGGCATCGTCCGCCAGTGGAATAGAGGCGGCCTTCGAGCGGCTGGGCGTCGGCGCGGTCGAGGAATATGCCGAGTTCCTGCCCAAGGGCAGCAAGCCCGATGCGATGAAGCAGCTCTACCAGGGCAAGCCATCGCTGGGCGGCGGCTCGCATGGCGAGAAGCTGATGTATGCGCTCGGCGCCGAGTTCGTCGAAGTGCGCGTGCATGCGCGCACGCGCGAGATCCGTGTGCCGCGCGCCGTCGGCGCCTTCGCGGCCGGGCGGATCATGAACACGCGGACCGCGCACAGCCAGTACATGGGCGGCATGATCTGGGGCATCGCCTCGGCCCTGCACGAGGCGACCGAGATCGACAAGCGCTACGCGCGCTACGTCAACGACAACCTCGCGGATTATCTGATCCCGGTGAATGCCGACATCGACCAGATCGACGTGATCCTGGTTCCGGAGGAAGACCAAGACGTCAATCCGCTCGGCATCAAGGGCATCGGCGAGCTCGCCAATGTCGGCACCGCCGCGGCCGTCGCCAATGCGGTCTATCACGCGACCGGCATGCGCATCCGCGAGCTGCCGATCCGGATCGAGAAGCTGTTGACGGCGTGACGCGTCAGCCGAACATTCCGGAGAGCCAATAGAACGCTGCTGAGATCAGCGCCGCGGCCGGCAGCGTGATCACCCATGCGGTGACGATGTTGCTCGCCACGTTCCAGCGCACGGCCGAGACCTTGCGCGCGGCGCCGACGCCGACGATGGCGCCCGTGATCGTGTGCGTCGTGGAGACCGGAATGCCGAGCCAGGTGGCGCCGAACAACGTCATGGCGCCGCCGGTCTCGGCGCAGAATCCCTGCATGGGCGTGAGCCGCGTGATCTTCGAGCCCATGGTGTGGACGATGCGCCAGCCGCCCATCAGGGTGCCGAGGGCCATGGCGGCCTGGCATGTCAGCACGACCCAGAACGGCACGTAGAAGCTGTCGCCCAGATAGCCTTGCGAGAACAGCAGCACCGCGATGATGCCCATGGTCTTCTGCGCGTCGTTGCCGCCGTGGCCGAGCGAATAGAGCGAGGCGGAGACGAACTGCAGCCAGCGGAAGGTCGAGTCGACGGCGCTCGGCGTGAAGCGGACGAACAGCCAGGACGTGATCAGCACCAGCAGGAGCGCCAGGAAGAAGCCCGTCATCGGCGAGAGCACGATGGCCGATGCGGTCTTGATCACGCCGCCCCAGACGATCGCGACGCTGCCGGCCTTGGAGACGCCGGCGCCGATCAGGCCACCGATCAGCGCATGCGAGCTCGACGACGGAATGCCGCCCCACCAGGTGATCACGTTCCAGGCGATCGCGCCCATCAGGGCCCCGAAGATCACCCGCGCATCGACGATGTCGGCCGCGACGATACCCGTGCCGACCGTCTCCGCCACGTGCAGACCGAAGAACAGGAAGGCGATGAAGTTGAAGAACGCCGCCCACATCACGGCATAGCGCGGACGCAGCACGCGGGTCGAGACGATGGTCGCGATCGAGTTCGCGGCGTCGTGCAGTCCGTTCAGGAAGTCGAAGAACAGGGCGACGAAAACCAGGCCGAGCAGGACCGGAAAGCTCAGGATCTCCATGGCGACCGCCTGCTATGTGTCTTGTTTGCGCATGATGGAGATCATGCGTCAGAGGTGATCAACGACGAGCGCGCTGATCTCCTTGGACACGTCCTCCAGGCGATCGACCACCTTCTCGAGGTGATCGTAGATCTCGGTGCCGATCACGAAGCGCATGGCGCCGTCGGGCGCGGCTGTCTCGCGGTTTGCGAGAAACAGCGCGCGACGCCCCTGCTCGTGAAGCTGGTCCGACTCTTCCTCGATGCGAATGATTTCAGCCGTGAGATCTCCGAGACGGCCGGCGTTCTTGCCGATATTGGCGAGCAGCGGCATCGCCTCGAGCACCAGCTTGGAGGCGCGCAGCGTCAGCTCGCCCATCTGCTGCATCTGCGGCTCGAAGCTACTCACCTCGAACAGCGTGATGATCTTCGCGGTCTTGTTCATCTGGTCGATGGCGTCGTCGAGCGAGGTGACCAGGTCCTGGATGTCGCCGCGGTCGAACGGCGTGATGAACGTGCGGCGCACCGCCGTGAGCACCTCGCGCGTCACGTCGTCCGCTTTGGTCTCCCATTCGGTGATCTCGCGGCAATAGCGCGCGATGTCGTTGCCCTGCAGCAGCGACCGCAACGCCTCGGCGCCCGCGACCACGATGGTGGCGTGCCGCTGGAACTGGTCGAAGAACTTGGTTTCCTTGGGCATCAGAGCCTGGAACCAGCCGAGCATGCATGCCTCGCCTGTGAGGGAACCGAATCGGTCCCGATCCTAGAAGCTCCCCGGCCTCCCTCAACGGGAGGATGCTCCAAGCCGGTGGATAACGCGCCCACCCGGGATTGGTGCCGGAGCCGCAATTGCGGCTCCGGGCCGTATTATTCGGCAGGCACCTGGTGTGGCGCGGGAGACGGCGCCGCGGGCGCGAGAGGCGAAGCGCCGCCGTGCTGCTTCAGCGGACGGTTGCCCGTGGCGGCGCGCAGCAGCACGTAGAATACCGGCGTGAGGAACAGGCCGAACAAGGTCACGCCGATCATGCCGCCGAACACCGCGATGCCCATGGCGCGGCGCATCTCGGCGCCGGCGCCCGTGGAGGTGACGAGCGGCAGCACGCCCATGACGAAGGCGAGCGAGGTCATCAGGATCGGGCGCAGCCGCAGGCGGCTCGCCTCGATCGCGGCTTGCACCGGCGCGCGGCCGGCGAACTCCAGCTCGCGCGCGAACTCGACGATCAGGATCGCGTTCTTCGCCGACAGACCGACCAGCACGATGAGGCCGATCTGGGTGAAGATGTTGTTGTCGCCGCCCGAGAGCCAGACACCCGCCATGGCGGCGAACAGCCCCATGGGCACGATCATGATGATCGAGAGCGGCAGCACCAGGCTCTCGTAGAGCGCGGCGAGCGCCAGGAACACCAGCAGGATCGCGAGCGGATAGACCCAGAGCGCCGAGTTGCCGGCGAGGATCTCCTGATAGGTGAGATCGGTCCACTCGAAGCCGAAACCGTTCGGCAGGGTCTCGGCAGCGATGCGCTCGACCGCCGCCTGGGCTTCGCCGGTGGAGCGGCCGGGCTTGGGCGCGCCGTTCACGTCGGCCGACAGGTAGCCGTTGTAGCGCATGGCCCGTTCGGGCCCGGCGATCGACTTGACGTTCAACAGGGCCGAGAGCGGCACCATCTCGCCACTGCCCGCGCGGACCTTGAGCTGGCCGACATCGTCGGCGCGCGCCCGGTACTCGGCGTCGGCCTGTACGCGCACCGAATAGGTGCGGCCGAACTTGTTGAAGTCGTTCACATAGACCGAGCCGAGATAGATCTGCATGGTCTCGAACACGTCGGTCACCGGCACGCCGAGCTGGCGCGCCTTGGTCCGATCGAGATCGGCATAGAGCTGGGGCACGTTCACCTGGTAGCCCGAGAACATTCCGGCGAGCTCCGGCGCCTGCTGCGCCTTGGCGAGGAAGGCCTTGGTGGCTTCGTCGAGCGCCTCGTAGCCGCGGCCCAGCCGATCCTCGATCTGCAGCTTGAAGCCGCCGATCTGGCCGAGGCCCATGACGGGCGGCGGCGGGAAGATCGCGACGAAGGCTTCCTTGATCACCTGGAAGCCGCCATTGAGCTGCATCGCGATCGCACCGCCGCTCAGGTTGGGCGTGGTGCGTTCGGCGAACGGCTTGAGCGTGACGAAGACAATGCCCGCATTGGCGCTGTTGGTGAAGCCGTTGATCGACAGACCCGGAAACGCAACGGCGCTTTCGACGCCGGGCTGCTTGAGCGCGATCTCGCTCATGCGCCGGATCACCTCTTCAGTGCGGTCGAGGGTGGCGCCGTCGGGAAGCTGGGCGAAGCCGACCAGATACTGCTTGTCCTGGCCCGGCACGAAGCCGCCCGGGACGGTCTTGAACAGGCCGAAGGTCACGCCGACCAGGGCGAGGTAGACGCCCATCATGATGGCCTTGCGCGAGACCACGCGGCGCACGCCGCCCTGATAGGCCTCGGTGCCGCGGCCGAACGCGTAATTGAAGCCGCGGAAGAGCCAGCCGAATGCCGTGTCCATGAAACGGGTTAACAGATCCTTCGGCTGATCGTGCCCCTTGAGAAGCAGCGCCGAGAGCGCCGGCGACAGGGTGAGCGAGTTGATCGCCGAGATCACGGTCGAGATCGCGATCGTGAGCGCGAACTGCTTGTAGAACTGGCCCGTCAGGCCCGTGATGAACGCGAGCGGCACGAACACCGCGATCAGCACCACCGCGATGGCGATGATCGGCCCCGACACTTCGCGCATGGCCTGATAGGTGGCCTCGCGTGGAGACAGTCCCCGCTCGATGTTGCGCTCGACATTCTCGACCACGACGATGGCGTCGTCGACCACGATGCCGATCGCCAGCACCAGGCCGAACAGGCTGAGCGCGTTGATCGAGAAGCCGAACACATACATCACCGCGAAGGTGCCGATGATCGAGACCGGCACCGCCAGCAGCGGAATGATCGACGCGCGCCAGGTCTGCAGGAACAGGATCACGACCAGCACGACGAGCGCGATCGCCTCGAGCAGCGTGTGCACGACGGCCTCGATCGAGGCACGCACGAACTGGGTCGGGTCGTAGACGATCTGGAAGTCCACGCCTTCGGGCATGTTCTTCTTCAGGTCCGCCATCGCGGCCCGGATCTGGTCCGAGATCGCCAGGGCATTCGAGCCCGGGGCCTGGGAAATGCCGATGGCGACGGCCTGCTTGTTGTCGAGCAGGGAGCGCATCGAATATTCGGCCGAGCCGAGCTCGAGGCGCGCGATGTCGCGCAGCCGCGTGATCTCGCCGTTCTGCCCGGTCTTGACGACGATGTCGCCGAACTCCTCCTCGCTCTGGAGGCGGCCTTGCGCGTTGATCGAGAGCTGCAGGTCGACGCCTGGCAGGCTCGGCGAGGCGCCGACGACGCCCGCCGCAGCCTGAACATTCTGGTTGCGGATTTCACGCACGACGTCGCCCGCCGACAGGCCGCGTTCCGCGACCTTTTGCGGATCGAGCCAGACGCGCATCGAGTAGTCGCCGCCGCCGAACAGCTGCACCTGGCCGACGCCCTCGACGCGGGCGAGCCGGTCCTTCACGTAGAGCAGGCCGTAGTTGCGCAGATAGGTGACGTCGTAGCGGTCGTTGGGCGAGAGCAGATGCACGACCATGGTCAGGTCGGGCGAGCTCTTCACCGTGGTGATGCCCAGTCGCCGCACCTCCTCGGGCAAGCGCGGCTCGGCCTGCGTGACGCGGTTCTGGACGAGCTGCTGCGCCTTGTCCGGATCGGTGCCGAGCCGGAACGTGACGGTCAGTGTCATCGCGCCATCAGTGGTGGCCTGACTGCTCATATAGAGCATGTTCTCGACGCCGTTGACCGCCTCCTCGATCGGCATCGCCACGGTCTCGGCGATCACCTTGGGGTTGGCGCCCGGATAGGTCGCGCGCACCACCACGGAGGGCGGCACGACCTCGGGATATTCCGAGATCGGCATGACGCGCAGCGCCAGCAGGCCCGCCACCAGGATCAGGATCGACAGCACGCCGGCGAAGATCGGCCGGTCGATGAAAAACTTGGAGAGATTCATGTCGCCCTCCCCGCGTCGCACGCGGGCTTTGGGATGTTAGTTCTGGGCCTGCACGCCGGGGTTTGCGGCCATCGGCACGACCTCGGGCTGGACCTGCACGCCCGGACGGACGCGCTGGAGCCCGTTGACGACGATGCGCTCGCCGGGCTTCAGGCCGGCCGTGACCACGCGCAGGCCGTCGGCCGTCGGGCCGAGACTCACGTCGCGATAGGTGGCCTTGTTCTCGCCGTCGACGACCATCACGTATTTCTTGTTCTGGTCGGTGCCGATGGCGCGCTCGCTGACGAGCAGCGCCGGCGCGGGCTTCGGCTGGCCCATGCGCAGACGCACGAACTGGCCGGGCATCAGCAGGCCGTCGGCATTGTCGAACACCGCGCGCACGCGCACGGTGCCGCTGCGGGCATCGACTTGGTTGTCGATGAGCTGCATGCGGCCCGAGACGCGGCGATCGCCCGCGGTCTCCATCTCGACCGGGATCTGATCGATATGGGCATAAGCGTTGGAGCCTTCGCCGAGCGCCTTCAGCGCACGCATGACGACCTGCTCGCCGGCATTGAAGCCCGCATAGATCGGATTGACCGAGACGAGCGTGGTCAGAACCGGTGCGCCGGGACCCGCCGAGACCAGGTTGCCGACCGTGATCTCGAGCTTCCCGACGCGGCCCGAGACGGGCGCGCGCACTTCGGTGTAACCGAGGTTGAGCCGCGCGACCTGCAGCGCGGCGTCCGCGGCACGCAGGTTCGCATCGGCTTCACGCTCGCCGTTGAGGCGCTGATCGAGATCGCGCTGCGAGACCGTGCGCGAATCCCAGAGCTGGCGGCCGCGCTCGGACTCGCTCTTCGCCAGCGCGACACGCGCCCGCGCAGCCGCGACCTGCGCCTCGGCGCGCTGCTCCTCGGCCACATAGGGCGCGGGGTCGATGGTGATCAGGAGATCGCCCTGCTTCACCAGCGCGCCTTCGCGGAAATGCACGTCCTGCACGGCGCCGGCGACGCGCGAGCGCACTTCGACGCGCTCGACCGCTTCGAGCCGTCCGGAGAATTCATCCCAGATCGCGACATCGCGCTGCTCGACGACCGCGACAGAGACCGGCATGGCGCGCGGCGGCTGGCCCGCCGGGGGCGCGCCTTCCGCGGTGCCGCGCACCGTGAACAACGTGGCTGCACCACCGGCCACTACGGCCACGGTCACGCCGGCGAGCAGCAAACGCTTGGACGACTTCGACATCTGGCACTCCATGACCGCATCGGGCTCTCTCGCCGTTGCGGTTCTTCTCGGGGGGTTAGGGTGAGACTTCTCCTGCGAGCGCAGGACAAAAATTGGCAGCAGCGCTCTGCGCGCCAGTCTGCGCGAAGAACACATTGAAGTGATCCCGCAGCGCGCGCGCCCAGTGCTGCGCGCCGGCAGGCTCGGTGAGCGCGCACGGCCATCCTGTCGGCGCAGCGATCACATGCTCGCGAACGCTGACGCCGGCCGCGCGCAAGCGTCGCGCATAGCACAGGCTTTCGTCGCGCAAGCCGTCGTCCTCCGCGGTGATCACGAGCGCGGGCGCGAGGCCGCCGAGGCGCGAGGCTTCGAGCGGCGCCGCATAGGGATGCGCGGCCTTTTCGGCGGAGCCGAGATACTGATGCCAGCCATCGGCCCAGCGGCAGCCGCGCGGACCGGCTTCGGCCTGGCGCATCGAACGAGTCGCGAGGCACGGATCGAGCATCGGAGAGAGCAGGATTTGTCCGGCGAGCGGCGGCGTCTGCTGATCGCGCGCCATCAGCGCGAGGCTGGCCGCGAGATTGCCGCCCGCCTCCTCGCCCGCCACATAGATGCGTGACTTCTTGCCCGCCCATGTGGCGCGGCGCTCGTGCACGGCGCGCAGCGCCGCGAAGGCGCCATCGAGCGCTTCAGGGAAGCGATGATGTGGTGCGAGCGGATAATCGAGCGCGACGACAACGGCGCCGGCTTCCGCGAGCAAGGTCGCGACCGTGCGTCCCGTCTCGAGCGATCCGCTCACGAAGGCGCCCGCATGCAGGTGCAGGACCAGCGGCGCCACCGGATTGGCGGCGCCATAGATCCGCACCGGCACAGGGCCGGTCCCTTCGATCCAGATCGTCTCGTCGGCACGCACCATCATGGTCCTCCGCCCTGAAAGACGTGCGAGACCTGCCGGAATCGACAGGTGGGCTGTTCTCGCGTTGCAGCAAAATGGTGGGGAACGACCTAAGGATAAATGCGGGCATGGCGCCCACATTGTTTCTGGTGCGTGAACAATCACCCTCGCTGATCGCTGAGATCAGCAAGATTTGAGACAGCGTGATCTGGAGGAGCCCTTGCGTACCGCCTAGCTTTGCTGCACTGCAGACAGAATCTTTTCAGCCTGCGCCAACGTCCTGGGCCCGGTGGGCTGCGGCTCTTGCGCCGTAGATGGGACCAGGCGCAGCGAAAATCGAGTGGGCGATATGGATCAACTGGCCGCGATGCGCGCCTTCGTCCGGGTTGTGGAAGCCGGCACCTTTACGCGGGCTGCGCGCTCGCTCGGCATGCCGAAGCCGACGGCGTCGAAGCTGATCCGGACACTCGAAGGCCATCTGCGTACCAAGCTGCTGAACCGCACGACGCGGCGCGTGACCGTCACGCCGGACGGCGCGGCCTATTACGAGCGCGTGGTGCGGCTACTCGCCGACCTCGACGAGCTCGACGGCAGCATGACGCTGTCGCAGGCGAGCCCGAAGGGGCGCTTGCGCGTTGACATGACGGCCGCGCTCGCGATGCAGATCGTGATCCCGGCGCTCGGCGATTTCTATGCGCGCTATCCGGACATCCAGATCGATCTCGGCGTGACGGATCGCCCGGTCGATCTGGTCGGCGAGAACGTCGACTGCGTGGTGCGCGGCGGCGAGCTCACGGATCAATCGCTGATCGCGCGGCGCATCGGCGAGCTGCATATGGTGACGTGTGCGGCGCCGTCGTATCTCGCGCATCACGGCGAGCCCACGCATCCGAGCGAGCTCGAGACGCAGCATCGCGTCGTGAGCTATTTCAGCGCCGGCTCCGGACGTGCTTTCCCGTTCACCTTCTCGCTGGAGAACGAACGGCACGAGGTGCGCGGTCAGTCGTTCATCGCGGTGAATGACGGCAATGCCTATGTCTCGGCGGCGCTCGCGGGCCTCGGCATCGTCCAGGCGCCGGTGTTCATGGTGGACGCGCATGTGGCAAGCGGCGCGCTGAAGCCGGTGCTCGCGGAGTGGAACGCCGACGTGATTCCGCTGCACGTCGTCTATCCGCCGAACCGGCATCTGAGCAATCGGCTGCGGGTGTTCGTCGACTGGGTGGCCGGGGTGATCGCGCGCAGCGAGCTGATCCAGCGCCGCACGCCCGTCGTCAGGCCCGAGGGCGCCTGGGGCGACCGGCAGATTGCGGTCCGAACCCGCGGCGCCGCCTGAGGTGCAGTCTCGCGGCGTCGCCGCCTAGCCCGGGGCGCCGGCTGCGCCGCCTTCCCTTACGTCGGCTTATTTTCCTCGCTCTTGGGTGGAACGTTCGGCGCGCTGCGGAGTCATCGACAAACGGCAAATTTCCAGCGGCGAAGCTCAGCCCTTACGCCTCTTTCGGATTGCGCGCGAAGCACGCTATGTTGGAGACGGCGCGAGACGCCTGCCCGTATTCCCGTGCCCAGTCCGGCGCGGCGGCCTCCGAAATTCGCGGACCGTCGCGCAGGTCCGATCCAAGGCGCTTGCATGGGCTCCGTCGACCCGACGACTGTCATACCCGCCCTATCGCATGAGATGGCCGGTCTGTCGCCGCTGAGCGACGCGGACCGCATCTTGGATATGCTCCCGGTCGCGGCCTATGTCTGCGACGCCTCCGGCGCCATCGTCCGTTACAATCGCAAGGCCGCGGAGCTGTGGGGCCGCGCCCCGCGGATCGGCGATGAGGCCGAGCGCTACTCCGGATCCTACCGGCTCTACCGGCTCGACGGCGCGCCGCTGGCCCACAACCAGTCCGCGATGGCCCATGTCCTGGAGACGGGCGTCGCGATCGCGGACCAGGAGATCGTCGTCGAGCGGATCGATGGTTCTCGCATCATCGCGCTGGTGAGCATCGAGCCGATCCGCGACGTTACGGGTCAGGTCGTCGGCGCGATCAACTGCTTTCGCGACGTGACGGCGCGGCGGGTCGCGCAGGCGACCGCGCATGAACGGCTGCTGCAATCGCGTGATCTGCTACAGGCCCTGCCGGTCGCGGTCTACAAGACCGACGCGGCGGGCCGCATCGTCTTCTACAACGAGGCGGCCGCGCAGCTGTGGGGCTGCCACCCCGATCTCGGCAAGAGCGAGTGGTGCGGATCTTGGCGGCTGCGCTGGCCGGACGGCCGGCTGCTGCCGCACGACGAGTGCCCGATGGCGGTCGCGCTAAAAGAGGGCCGTGCCATCATGGGTGCGGAGGCTGTGGCCGAGCGCCCGGACGGCACGTTGGTCCCGTTCCTCGCCTACCCGACGCCAATCTGGGACGAGAACGGGCGCATCATCGGCGCCGTCAATACGCTGGTGGACCTCTCCGAGCACAAGGCCAGTCAGGAGGCAGCGCTGCGTCTCGCCGCGATCGTGGAGTCGTCGGACGACGCGATCGTCAGCAAGACGCTCGACGGCATGATCTCGACCTGGAACCGCGGCGCGGAGCGGTTGTTCGGCTATACGGCCGGAGAGGCGATCGGCCGGCCCATCACGATGCTGATCCCGCCGGAGCGTCAGCACGAGGAGCCGGAGATCCTCGCTCGCATCCGCCGCGGCGAGCGGGTCGATCACTACCAGACGGTGCGACGGCGCAAGGACGGCAGCCTGATCGACATCTCGGTTACGGTCTCGCCGATCCGCCATCGCGACGGTCACATCATCGGCGCCTCGAAGATCGCACGCGACATCGGCGAGCATCGCCGTCTGCTCGAGCGGCAGACGCTGCTGCTGCGCGAGATGAACCATCGCGTGAAGAACCTGTTCGCGGTCGCAAGCAGCGTGGTCGCGCTGAGCGCGAACTCGGCGCATTCGCCGAAGGAGCTCGCGAATGCTGTGCGTGAGCGGCTGACCGCCCTTGCCCGCGCCCACGAGCTGACGCTGCCGGACGTGACGGCCGACGGCACCGCGAGTGACCGCACCAGCACGCTCCCCGAGCTCGTGCGCACGATCATGCTGCCCTATCTCGACCGCGACCCGGCCGTTGCCGAGCGCATCGCCATTGCGGGCCCGGACGTGCCGGTCGGCCGCAGCGCGGCAACAAACCTGGCTCTGCTGATCCACGAGTTCGCGACCAACGCCGCAAAGTATGGCGCGCTCTCCACGCCGAGCGGGCGCGTCGATGTGAATTGGCACGTCGAGGGCGACCGCGTCGCGCTGACCTGGCGCGAACAGGGCGGCCCGCGCGTGCAGGGCGAGCCGGCCACCGAAGGCTTCGGCAGCCTGCTCGCGCGCACCGCGGTGACGAGCGGCCTCGGCGGGCAGGTCACGCGGGAGTGGCGGCCGGAAGGCCTGGTCGTGCAGCTCTCCGCACCACTCGATCGCCTGATGAACTGAGTTTCGCCGCCGCGCGCGGGCAGCAGCCCCGCATCGCCACTCTTGCCCACACATGAACGCCTCGACACGCGCAGCGACGCTCGCCATGCTGCGCTGGCGCTGACCGGCGCAAGGAGATCCTCAATGCTGCGCTTCGGAATTTTCGATCATCTCGACGACGACGGCACGCCGCGCGGCGCGCAGTTCGAGCAGCGCCTGCGGCTCGTCGAGCTGATCGAGCGCGAGGGCTTCCACGCCTATCACCTGGCCGAGCATCACGGCACGCCGCTCGGCTGCGCGCCCTCGCCCAGCGTCTTTCTTTCGGCGATCGCGCAGCGCACGCGCCGGCTGCGCTTCGGGCCGCTCGTCTATCTGCTGCCGCTCTATCATCCGCTGCGCCTGTTCGAGGAGATCTGCATGCTCGACCAGCTCAGCGGCGGCCGCCTCGAGCTCGGTGTCGGACGTGGTGGCGCGCTGCTCGAGCATCAGCGCTATGGCGTCGATCCGCAGCTCGCCTCGGCCATGTATCACGAGGCTTACGACCTGCTGATGCGCGCCTTTGCGAGCGACGTGCTCGACTACGAGGGACGCTTCACCACGGTGCGCGACTATGTCGTGACCACGAAGTGCGTGCAGCAGCCGCATCCGCCGATCTGGTATGGCTGCAGCAACGTAGAGGCGGCCGTCTGGGCGGCGCAGAACGGCGTCAACGTCGTCTCGCTCGGACCCGTGGCGCGCGCGAAGGAGATCGGCGCGCGCTACCGCGCCGAATGGAGCGCCGCGGGCCGGCGCGACGCGGACCTGCCGCTGATCGGCATCACGCGCCACGTGGTGGTGGGCGCGACCGATGCCGAGGCGCAGCGCATCGCCCGCGCGGCCTACCGGTCCTGGCGCAAGGCGATCGCTTTCATCTGGGAGCGCAGCGGAGCCGATTTCCCGCTCGACGCGGCCTATCCGGAGACCTGGGACGGCCTCGCCGCGGCAGGCCATGGCTTCGCGGGTTCACCCGCGACCGTTCGCGCGCAGATTGCCGAGCTGCAGGCGCAAACCGGCGTCACCTACGTGGTCTGCCAGATGATCTTCGGGCAGATGAGCCCCGAGGATGCGGCGGGCTCCCTGACGCGATTTGCGCGCGAGGTGATGCCGGCCTTCGCGGCGGCGCCGGCCGAGGCCTGAAAAGCCTGCAAATTGGAACATTTGCGCCCTTGAAACATTGAAAGCGCGCACCATATCTACGCGAACGGCGACGTTGACGCCGCAAGGCTCCGTCGTTCAAGACGACCACGATATCGAGCAGGCGACGCTGGATGTATGCGCGCCACCTCGGTCGTGGTCGTTAGCGTATCTGGGCCTGTCTTCGGGCCTCCGAAAGGCCGGCTTTCCGACAGAATTCCGGGCATAATAGCCGTCATAGGACGGGCTCGATTCGAGTTGGACCGGGTTCTGAGGGGGGACTTCAGATATTCCGTCCAGACTGCAGCGCGGCCGCCCGGTCACGGCCGCGCGCTTCGATTCTGCGCCGCATGGCGCGGTGACCGAGATGAAGGATTTGATGGATCACGATAATGCCGCCACGCCCGCCGTCGACGCGCGCGCCTGGACGAAGATTCTCGCCCACTATCACGAGCCGCATGCGGGGCGCAGCGTGCTCGAAATCGCGATCACGGTCGTGCCGCTCGTCGGCCTCTGGGTCCTGGCCTGGCTCGCCCTCGGCGTCAGCTACTGGCTGAGCCTGCTGATCGCGATTCCGGCGGCCGGCTTCCTGGTGCGGCTGTTCATGATCCAGCACGACTGCGGCCACGGCGCGTTCTTCCGCAACAAGACCATCAACGACTGGGTCGGCCGCGCGCTCGGCGTGCTGACGCTGACGCCTTACGGCTTCTGGCGCCACACCCATGCGGTGCACCACGCGAGCTCGGGCAATCTCGAGCGCCGCGGCGTCGGCGACATCGACACCCTCACGGTGCGCGAATATCGCGCGCTCTCGCGCTGGGGCCGGCTGCGCTACCGGCTCTATCGCCACCCCCTGGTGATGTTCGGCGTCGGCCCGGCCTATCTGTTCGTGCTGCAGCACCGGCTTCCCGTGGGGCTGATGCGCGCCGGCTGGCAGCCCTGGTTCAGCACCATGGCGACGAACCTCGCGATCGCAGCGCTGTTCGCGACCGTGATCTGGTTCGTCGGCATCAAATCCTTCGTGCTGGTGCACCTGCCGATCATCCTGCTCGCGGCTTCGGCGGGCGTGTGGCTGTTCTATGTGCAGCATCAGTTCGAGGAGACGTCCTGGGAGCATGACCCGAGCTGGAGCCGGCACGACGCCGCCCTGCACGGCAGCTCGCATTACGCACTTCCCGGAGTGCTGCGCTGGTTCACGGCGAATATCGGCGTGCATCATGTGCACCATCTGTGCAGCCGCATCCCCTATTATCGCCTGCCGCAGGTGCTGCGCGATCACCCGCAGCTCGGCGAGATCGGTCGCATCACGCTCATCGAGAGCCTGCGCTGCGTGCGCATGGTGCTGTGGGACGAGAGCCGGCGCCGCCTGATCTCGTTCCGCGAGGCCCGCGCGGCCTCCTGAGCCTTCTCCGCTTCTCGATCACGGCGGGCGCGTCACGTGGTGGCGCGCCCGTTTTCGCGTTCGGCGCTCAGCACGGCGCCCATCAGCGCGCACAGCGCCAGGAAGGTCAGCACCGCGTTGGCGGCATGCGCGAACTCCCATTGCCGGCGCAGCACTTCCCAGTTGTCCGGCACGGCGGTCCAATTGCTGGTCGCGACATTCGCCGGATAGGTCCAGATGAAGAAGATCGCGAGCGTCGCCGCCATGCAGACGAGCGCCGCGAGCGCATATCGAAACGCGACGGTCTGCCGGCGCAGCATGAACGTCAGCAGCAGGATGACGCCGACCGCCGGGATGAGCACAAGGCCGAACAGCGCCCAGCCGCGATAGATCCCCTGCACGACGAAATACTGATCCTGGGCGAGGGCGATCTTGTTGGGCAGCTCGAAGAGATGAGCGCCGGCCGGGACCAGGCAAAGGGCGGTCAGGATCACGGCCAGGAACAGCACCAGCTTGAGGGCCATGGCAGAACTCCGATGCGGGGGGACGCCCCATCAACCCGCCGCGAGTGGGCCAGTTCCCGCCCTGCCCGTCTTCGACGAAATGCCGCTTGCGGCGCGCGCGGGCGGATCGTTAACCTGTTAAGCGAGAGCCGCAGCGGCTCACAAGATGGACCGTCGAAGCACGGCCGAGAGCACCACAGGGAGGACGCTCGTGAAATCATTCGCACTCAGCATTGCGGCCGCGCTCGCCATGACGGCCTCGGCCGCCGCCCAGGACAAGCCGGTGGAGCTGCGCTTCGCCCACTGGGTGCCGCCGGCCCATCCGATGCACGCATCGGCGGTCGCCTGGGCCGAGTCCATCAACAAGGCCTCGAACGGCACCATCACGATCAAGATCTTCCCGGCGCAGCAGCTCGGCAAGGCGTTCGACCACTACAACATGGCGCGTGACGGCATCGCCGACATCGCCCATGTGAACCCGGGTTACGAGCCGGGGCGTTTCCCCGTGATGGGCGCGACCGAGCTGCCCTTCATGTTCGCCAATGCCAAGCAGGGCAGCGCGGCCGGCGATGCCTGGTATCGCAAATATGCCGGGAAGGAGATGAACGAGGTCCGCTACTGCCTCACCTTCTTCCACGATCCCGCGACCGTGCATTCGACCAAGAAGAAGATCGTGGTGCCGGCCGACGTGAAGGGCCTCAAGATCCGGCCCGCCAACGCCACCATCGGCCGCTTCGTGGTGCTGCTTGGCGGCACCAATGTGCAGGCCTCGGCGCCGGAAGCGCGCGAGGTGCTCGAGCGCGGCGTCGCCGACGCGATCACCTTCCCGTGGGGCTCGATCGTGCTGTTCGGCATCGACAAGGTCGTCAAGTATCACATCGACTCGGCCTTCTACGTGACCGAGCAGACCTGGGTGCTCAACAAGGCGAAGTACGACGGTCTCTCGCCCGCGCAGAAGAAGGTGATGGACGATCACTGCACCAGCGCCTGGGCGCAGAAGATCGCCGAGCCGTGGGCGGACTTCGAGTCCGGCGGCCGCGACAAGATCAAGGCGCAGTCCGGCCACGAGGTCTATTCGCTCACCCCGCAGCAGCTCGCCGAATGGCGCAAGGCCGCCGAGCCGCTCTACAACGAGTGGGCCGAGAACGTGAAGAAGGCCGGCTACGATCCGAAGGCGCTGTTCGACGACCTCAAGGCCGAGCTCGCCAAGCAGAGCTCGGCGTATTGAGGACGCTGTAGGGTGCGCTAAGGGCGGCTCGGACCTTAACGTTTTCTCGCGGCCTCGGGGCCGCCCGTGCGCACGCGTTTCTCAATCGCCTTGACACGTGCGCACGCGCGATCGGCGCCGAGCTATCTCGCGGCTCCGATGGGCGCGCTTAGCGCACCCTACGGCCCCTCCCCATTCCCGACGCAGTTTTCGTGCTCCTAGGGCTCGTTCCCCGGAGGCACGCATGCGTCTCTTGCGCCTCGCAATGCTGCCTGTGCTCCTCGCGGCCGGCCCGGCCGGTGCCGAGGAGGCGGACACGCGCGAGTCCATGTGCCTGCTGATCGAGTCCGCCGCGCAGGCGAACGGGCTGCCGGCGGAATTCTTTGCGCGCGTGATCTGGCAGGAGAGCCGCTTTCGCGCCGATGCGGTCGGCCCGGTGACGCGCTCCGGCGACCGCGCGCAGGGCATCGCCCAGTTCATGCCCGGGACGGCGGCGGAGCGCGGGCTCTTCGATCCGTTCAATCCCGTGCAGGCGCTGCCCAAGGCGGCCGAGTTCCTGCGCGAATTGCGCGCGAGCTTCGGCAATCTCGGCCTCGCGGCCGCGGCCTACAATGCGGGGCCGCGCCGCGTGCGGGAATGGCTCGCCGGCACCGGCGGTCTGCCGGGCGAGACGCGCAATTATGTTAGCGCGATCACCGGGCTGCCGGCCGAGGACTGGATCAACGGCAAGGACAAGGCGCCGCCGGCTCCCGCCTCCTGCCGCGAGTTGATCGCGCTCCTGAAGCAGGCGCCGAGCCCGTTCGTTGAGGAGCTGGAGAAGCGCGTGAACCTGGTCGCGGCCGCGCCCTGGGGCGTGCAGCTCAGCGCCGGCTTCTCGCGCAACCGGGCGCTCGCGAGCTACGCGCGGCTCTCACAGCGCTATCAGGGCGTGCTCGGCGCGCACGACCCCAGCCTGCTGCGCACCACATTGCGCAGCCGCGGCTCGCGGCCCTTCTATCAGGTGCGCGTCGGCGCGAATACGCGCGAGGCGGCCAACGATCTCTGCGGCCAGATCCGCCGCGCCGGCGGCGCCTGCATGGTGCTGCGCAATCCGCAGGGCTGAGGATCTCTCGAACCTTCGATCCATACTCGGTTCGTGCCCGCGAAAGCGGGCATCCAGAGCCGCACGTCGCTGCCTTCTGGGTCCCCGCTTTCGCGGGGACGAACGGAGATTGTCTACTTCTTGTCGTGCTTGTGCTCGCGGCTCGCGCGGGCGTCCTTCAGGCGCACCAGATTGCCGTTGTCGGGCTGCCGCGCGGAGGCGATCAGGTTGGCGGCCGCGCGGCTGAGCTCGGAGAGTTCGAACGGCTTGCGCAGCACGGTGAACTCACGCGTGCCGTGGCGCAGCGCCTCGCTGTAGCCCGTCACCAGCAGCACCGGCAGATCCGGCTTGCGCTCGCGGATCTTGCCCGCGAGAGCGACGCCGTCCATTTCGCCCGGCATCACGATGTCGGCGACGACAAGCTCGTAGTCGTGGCGGGCGATGCGATCGAGCGCGGCCGAGGCGTCTCCCACAGCATCGACCGCGTAGCCGAGCTGCTCGAGCATGCTGACCGTGACATCGGTTACGTCGGGATTGTCCTCGACGACGAGGACACGCCCGCCGTCGACATCCGTGACCTCGAGCGAAGGGGCTTCCGGCGTGACCTCCTCACGCGAGCGCGGGAAGTAGAGCGTCACGGTGGTGCCCTTCCCGAGCTCGCTTCCGATCGTGACGGTGCCGCCCGACTGGTGCACGAAGCCGTGCACCTGCGAGAGACCGAGACCGCTGCCGCGGCTCGCATCCTTGGTGGTGAAGAACGGATCGAACACCTTGGGCAGCACGTCGGGCGCGATGCCGCTGCCCGTGTCGTTGACGCGGATCGCGACGAACTCGCCCTGCAGCGCTTGTTCGGTGTCGGCGGGCGCGAGCACGAGGTTCTCGGCCGTGACCGTGATGACGCCACCCGCCTTGGGGAGCGAGTCGCGCGCATTGAGGATGATGTTGACGAGCGCGAGCTCGAACTCGTTGGGATCGACCCGGATCGGCCAGACATTGGGGCTCACCACGGTCGTCAGCTTGATGGCGCCGTCGAACGAGCTCGCCAGCATGTTGCGCAGCGACTCGGCCCGCTCCGCGACGCTCACCACGATCGGCTGGATCGCCTGGCGCCGCGAGAAGGTCAGCAGCTGGCGCGTCAGCGCCGCACCGCGCTTGGCCGCGACCTCGATCGCCTCGGCGGCCCGCGCCGTCTTCGGGTTGTCGCCGAGCTGCTTCTTGATGGTCTGCACGTGCCCGCTGACCACCATCAGCAGGTTGTTGAAGTCGTGCGCGACGCCGCCCGTGAGCTTGCCGAGCGCCTCCATCTTCTGCGCGTGGGCGCGCTGCACCTGCGCCTCCTCGAGCGCGAGCTGCGCGTTGCGCCGCTCCGTGATGTCGCGCGTGATCTTGGCGAAGCCGATCAGCCGGCCGTGCTCGTCGCGCACCGCGTCGATCACGGCATTGGCCCAGAACAGGGTGCCGTCCTTGCGCATGCGCCAGCCCTCGGATTCGAAGCGGCCCTCCTGCGTGGCCGCGTGCAGGGCCTTGGCGGGCGCGCCAGCGGCGCGGTCACGCTCCGGATAGAAGCGCGAGAAGTGGTGGCCGATGATCTCGGCGGCCCGATAGCCCTTGATGCGTTCGGCGCCGACATTCCAGCTCGTCACGATGCCGTTCGGATCGAGCATGAACAGCGCATAGTCGGTGACGCCGGCCACCAGCAGCCGGAACTGCCGCTCGCTTTCGCGCAAGGCCTCCTGCGCCGCCCGGCGCTCGGTGATGTCGCGCGTCACCTTGGCGAAGCCAACGAGATCGCCCTTCGGGCTCCTGATCGCATTCACGGCCATCGACGCCCAGAAGCGGGAGCCGTCCTTGCGCACACGCCAGCCCTCGGCCTCGTAGCGGCCTTCGCGCGTGGCGGTCTCGAGCACGCGCGTGGGGAGCCCGGCCACGCGGTCCTCGCGGGTGTAGAACTTGGAGAAATGCTCGCCGATGATCTCGTCGGCCGTGTAGCCCTTGAGCCGCTGGGCGCCGCTGTTCCAATTGGTGATGATCCCGCTCGGGTCGAGCAGGTACATCGCGTAGTCGGTCACGCCCTCGACCAGCAGGCGGAAGCGCCGCTCGCTTTCCAGCAGTGCCTCGTGTGCGGCGACGCGCTCGGTGATGTCGCGGGTGATCTTGGCGAAGCCGATCAGCTCGTCCTGATCGTCGCGGATCTGCTGGATCGTGGCCTGAGCGCGGAATCGGCTCCCGTCCTTGCGGACGCGCCAGCTCTCGGATTCGTGCCGCCCTTCCCGGCGCGCGGTCTCGATGATGCGCTTCGGAATGCCGTTCTTGCGATCGTCCGGCGTGAAGAAGAGCGAGAAGTGCTGACCGATCACCTCGGCGGCGGTGTAGCCCTTGATCCGCTCCGCCCCCGAGTTCCAGCTGATGATCACGCCACGCGGATCGAGCATGTAGATCGCGTAGTCGGTGACTGCGTCCACCAGGAGTTGGAAGCGATAGGCCTCGGTCAGATGGGGGGCGCCGTTGCCGGCCTTGGCTTGCATCAGCGTAAACGCCTCTTTTCCGCGCGAAACGCGCGGGATATAAGCGCCCCGTTGGGCGTTATAATAGTGCTAGGACTTCTCCGTTTCAACGCAACCTCTGGCCATCCATATGGTTTCCCAGGCCGAACGCCGAATCGACACCGAATCTGACCTGGGCCCGGGGTATGGCCTGTTGCCGGCCGATGATTCGAACGAGCCGCGCTCCCGGGCGCCGCTGCGGCACGACCAGATTCCCGCGCACAACGAAGATCTGCCCTACCGGGTGGAACTGTGGAATTCCGAACGGACGGGGGTCGAGCAAATTCTGGCGGTCACGGCCAGCGGAAGCATCGGTTACGCGGCTTTCTACGCGGCCACCCGGGAAATGCCGGACCGCTACATCACGTTGCGGCACAAGAACTCCATCGTATCGCAGTGGAATGGGCCGGGGCATTGAACCCCGGCTGATGGAACGGGACGGGCCGACATGTCACCGAGTGGCGATCCTCCCGACGATCTGCCCTACAGCGTCGAGCTGTGGGACCGCGGCAATCCCGACAAGATCGAACGAACCCTGGCGCGCGCGTGCAACGGCGAGCTCGCGAAGGCCATCTTCACAGCCGCGCAGGATGAATTTCCCGAGCGCCGGATCACGCTGAGCCGGAGCGGGCGGGTCGTCTCCGATTCCGAGACGCAGCCGTAATTTCTCGTTACGAAATGCGCGCGGGCGAAAAGCACCGCCGTCCCCTCACCCGTCAATCCAGCTGAATACCCGCCTCGCGGATGATCTTGATCCAGCGGTCATACTCGGCCGTGATGAAGGGCTTGAGCTTCTCGGGAGGCACATCCATCAGCTCACCGCCGCTCTGCTCGAAGCGCGGCTTGAGCTCGGGCAGCGCGTCGGCGATTTCCTTCTGCAGACGCGCGATGACGGCGGCCGGAGTCTTGGCGGGCGCGAAGATGCCGATCCAGGAGTCGATCTCGAGGCCCGGGATGCCGGCTTCCGTCATCGTCGGCACGTCCGGGATCTGCGGATTGCGTTTCGGCGCCAGCACGGCGACGCCCTTCACCTGGCCGGACTTGATGTAGGGAATCGCGGCGGGCGTGGAGTCGAAAAACAGGTCGACGCGGCCCGCGATCAGGTCCGGGAAGGCGGCGGCCGAGCCGCGATACGGCACCTCCAGCATCTTCGCCTGCGTCAGCTTCATGAAGGCCGCGCCGAACAGATGCTGTCCCGTGCCGACGCCCGCATTGGCGAGCTTGATCGACTCCGGGTTCTTGCGCGCAGCCTCGACCAGCTCCTTCGCGGACTTGTGCGGCACGTCCTTGTTGGCGACGAGCGTGTAGGAGATGTTCATGACCAGCGCGACCGGCACGAGGTCGTTCATCGGGTCGTAGGGCAGCTTCTTGTAGAGACCGGCATTGAACACGATGTTGCTCAGGCCCCCGACCAGCAGCGTGTAGCCGTCGGGCTGCGCCGCGATCGCGGCCTGCGTGCCGATGATGGTGCCGGCACCGGGCTTGTTCTCGACCACGAAGCCCTGCCCCAGCCGTTTCTGCAGCGCCTCGCCGACGAAGCGGCCGACCACGTCGTAGCTTCCGCCCGGGCCCACCGGCACGATGATGCGCACGGGCCGATCCGGATAGGTCTGCGCCGCGAGATCCGGCGCGTGAGCAAGCAGCATGAGGCCGAGAAGCAGAGCGGCGCTTCGGCGCATCGTCGTGTCCCCCGTTGTCATGCCGCGATGATACACGAAGCGCGCGGCTTGCAAGCGCCGCAGCACGACCACGATTTCACGCTATCGAAGCAGGGCGTGAACCCGGGAGGCTCCGATGCTGGCGAAGATGATCTTCGGTGTTCTCGTCGCCCTGATGTGCGGACATGCGGCCTGGGCGCAGGGCAGCTGGACCAAGGGCGCGCCCATGCCGTCGACGCGCACCGAAGTCACGGCCGCTGCGCTCGGCGACAAGGTCTACGTGATGGGCGGCTTCGGCGGCGAGCGCGAGCTCGAGATCTACGATCCGGCGCGCAATGCCTGGAGCCGCGGCGCGCGCATTCCGCGCGAGGTGCATCACGCCGCGGCCGTGGCGCTCAACGGCAAGCTCTATCTGATCGGCGGCTATGTCGACGGCTGGACGCCGACCGACGAGGTGCACGAATACGATCCCGCGACGGATCGCTGGCGCGCGCTGGCGCCGTTGCCGACGGCGCGCGGGGCGCTGGCGGCGGCCGTGCTCGACGGCAGGATCCATGCGGTGAGCGGCGTCGGCAGCGCCCGCAAGAACACGCCGGCGCACGAGGCCTATGATCCCGCGACCAACCAGTGGACGCGCCGCACGCCCGTGCCGACGCCGCGCGATCATCACGCCGCCGTCGCGGCGGGCGGGCGGCTGTTCGCGATCGGCGGCCGCGTCGACGGCAGCTACTCGCGCAATCTCGCGATCAACGAGAGCTACGATCCCGCAACCGACAAATGGGAGACGCGCGCGGCCCTGCCGACGGCGCGCAGCGGCATCGCGGGCGTGCTCTTACAGGAACGCATCGTCGTGGTCGGCGGCGAAGCGCCGTCGGGCACGTTTAACCAGGTCGAGATCTACGACGTCGCCGCCGACCGCTGGAGCACCGCGGCGCCCATGCCGACCGCGCGGCACGGGCTCGGCGCCGCCGTGGTCGGCAATCGGCTGTTCGTGATCGCGGGCGGCCCGACGCCGGGCGCTTCCGCGTCGGCCGCGAACGAGATCTTCGCGCCCTCGCCGTAGCGGCTCACTCGGACTCGGGCGGGCGCAGCAGAAAAAACAGGCCGGCGCCGGTCACGGCGAGCACGATCACAAATCCCCACACGGGAACGAGGCCTGTTCGGCGCGCCTCGTCAGCGAGCAGCACCAGCGAGATCGCGGTCGCGGTGATGATCCAGTCGCGCAGCAGCAGCCCCGGACGCACGGTTTCGCTCGCCCGCAAGAGGCGGATGAGCTGCAGCAGTGCGGCGGCTCCCCAGATCAGCAGAAAGTAAGGCGCCAGCTCCGACCAGTCCATCAACTCGTCCGACGCTGATTGGATCAGCCGCGCGCATCCTTCTGGCGCGCGCGCGGCGCGAGGCGCTCGCGCGCCTCGGCGATCATGGCCGGCACCATCTCGTCGTGGTTGGGCGCCATGATGTGCGCACCCCCGACGCCCGGAATGCCGGCGAGCTCCTCGAGCACCTCGACGCAGATGTGACGGCCCTCGGCGGCCGGGTCGGCAGCGCGCTCCATGCGATCGATGATCGCGTCCGGGATGATCGAGCCGAACAGGTTCTCGCGGATCCAGCGCGCCGAACGCGCGGAGCGCAGCGGCACGACGCCGATCAGCATGCGGAAGTCGGGCGAGATACCGGCGTCGGCGAGCGCCTGCACGTAGCGGCGCACGATGCCGGCGTCCATGCAGAACTGGGTCTGCGCAAACTGCGCGCCGGCCGCGATCTTCGCCTGCAAGCCTTTCGGCGTCCAGCCGGCCGGCGGATCGATCGGCATGTCGGCGCAACCGACCACGAAGCGCGGCGCGCCCGTGATCTTGCGGCCCGTCGGCAATTCGCCGCGGTCGCGCATGATCGCGGCGGTCTCGATCAGGCGCAGCGAGTCGAGATCGAACACGCCCTTGGCGTCAGGCTGGTCGCCCGCGCTCGGATCGTCGCCGCGCAGCATCAGCAGGTTGCGCACGCCGCTGGCGGCCGCGCCGATCAGATCGCTCTGGATCGCGATGCGGTTGCGGTCGCGGCAGGTGAGCTGGAGAATCGGCTCGACGCCCTCGCGCACGAGCAATGCGGCCGCCGCAGTCGCCGCCATCGCGGCGCGAGCACCGGCCCCGTCCGTCACGTTGACGGCGTCGGCGAGGCCCTTCAGCGGCTTTGCCTTGGCGAGCAGGTCCTCGGGCAGGCACGAGATCGGCGGCGATATCTCCGCCGTGATCACGAAGCGGCCGGATTGCAGCGCGGTCTCGAAGGGATTGGGAACGGCGCCCGGCCGTATGGTCATCAGAGGTCTCGTCAGGGTCACAAGCGGGAAGGACCGCGATAGCAGATGCGGACGCGGCGCGTAAACCGGTGTCGGGCGGTGGGCAAGAGCCCGTCAGGGCTCGTCGCGGCGGAACATCTGCACGAAGCGGCCGATCGGTCCGGTGAGCTTCACGGGGCCGTCGCGCACCACGAAGAAGATGCAGTCGCGGTCGCGGTCCGCCACCGGCTGATGGCTGAAGGTGTCGTCGGCGATCTCGATGTCGCCGCGGCGATAGTGGCCGTTGATGTCGCGGAAGCCGCCGTCGAGCACCAGCACGATCTCGTCGCCCGCATGGGTGTGCACCGGCATGCGCCGGCCCGCGCTGATGCGCACCAGGCTCGCCTGCATGCCGGGCGAGACCAGGATGGGCGCTTCCCGCAGGCCCGGAATGACGCGATGCCAGGCGAGCTCGGCCGGGTCGCGGCCGATCAGGCGCAGGAGCGACGGCGGCAGCAGCCGGTGGCCATTGGCGGCCGCGGGAGGCGCGGGATCGATGCCGCCCTGCTCGGCCGCGGCCAAAGCGGCGGCAAGCCGCCGGTCACGATCGGTGAGCGGGCGCGGCTCCATGGTGTCCAGCAGCAAACCGCCAAGCGCCGCAAGGGCAGCGACGAACCGCCGGCTCTCGGGGCGCATCTCCAGATGCGCCTCGACCAGCGCCGCGACCGGCGGCGCCAGCCTGCCGGCCACATAGGCAGCCAGCAGCGCGTCAATGGGTTGTACCCTGAAGTCCTCGGCCTGCATGTGTCGGGATACCGTACGCCGGGCAGCTTAAAATTTGCGCCATGGGCGATTTTGAGTGGCTATACGCGGGGCTACCGGCCTTGGATCACCTTGACCTTAAGTCCAGGGGAACTCGCATTACAGCAACCTGAGATTGGACTGTCCAGGTACCCTCGCCCACCGCCGCGGCGCATCTCGCGGCCGGCCATCGGCTCCGGCCAATATCGACCGCGGAGGAACATGAGACAGGTCCTTCGCCCCCTCGTCCGGGTCGCCGCCAGTTTGACTGCGCAAACCGAATACGGTCTAGGTCCTTCATCGACCGTAGCGTCGACGGCGAAGCGCTCCCACATCGGGGAGGTGAAACCTCGCCGGCCAATCGGGTCATTCCATGCAGGTCAGTCACGACGTCATCGAGGCGATTGGCAACACGCCTCTCATCCGGCTCAACCGCGCCTCGGAGGCGACCGGCTGCACCATTCTGGGCAAGGCCGAGTTCATGAATCCGGGCCAGTCCGTGAAGGATCGCGCCGGAAAGCAGATGATCCTGGAGGCGGAAGCGCGCGGCGAATTGCGTCCCGGCGGGCTCGTGGTGGAGGCCACCGCCGGCAACACCGGCATCGGGCTGGCGCTGGTCGCCAATGCGCGCGGCTATCGCACGCTGATCGTGATTCCGGAGACGCAGAGCCAGGAGAAGAAGGACATGCTGCGCCTGTGCGGCGCGCAACTCGTCGAGGTCCCGGCCGTCCCCTACAGCAACCAGAACAACTATCAGCATGTGGGCCGCCGGCTCGCGGACGAATTGCGCAAGAGCGAGCCGAACGGCGTGCTGTTCGCGAACCAGTGGAACAACCTCGATAACCGCAAGGCCCATTACGTCTCGACCGGCCCCGAAATCTGGAACCAGCTCGACCGCAAGGTGGACGGCTTCATCTGCTCGATCGGCACCGGCGGCACCATCGCGGGCGTGTCGAGCTATCTGCGCGAGGTGAAGCAGGACATCGTCATCGGCGTCGCGGACCCGCGCGGCGCCGCAATGTACAATCTGTTCGCCCATGGCGAGGCCAAGATGAGCGAGGGCGGCTCGATCACCGAGGGCATCGGCCTCGGCCGCGTCACGCCGATCATCGAGGACATCAAGATCGACAAGGCCTATCTCATTCCGGACGAGGAGGCCGTGCCGGTGATCTTCGACCTGCTCGAGCACGAAGGCCTGTGCATGGGCGGCTCGACCGGGATCAACGTGGCGGGGGCGATCCGCCTCGCGAAGGACATGGGGCCGGGCCATACGATCGTGACGATCCTGTGCGACTCCGGCACCCGCTATCAATCGAAGCTGTTCAATCCGGAATTCCTGCGCTCGAAGAAGTTGCCGGTTCCGGATTGGCTCGTCCGCAAGACCAATGTCAAAGTGCCGTTCGTGTGAGGTGTCGATGGCGACGGACTGCCTGTTTCGCGAAGACTCGTTCCTGAAGGACTGCACCGCCAAGGTGCTCGGCATGACCGATCAGGGCGGCATCGTTGTCGACCGCACCTGCTTCTATGCGACCTCGGGTGGCCAGCCGGGCGATCGCGGCGCGCTGGTCACGGCCAGCGGCATCGAGCTGCCGCTCGCCACCGCAGTCTACATCGACACGCAGAAGACCGAGATCGCCCATGTGCCGGCCGAAGGCGCCGCGGCGCGCCCCGACGTGGGCGAGCCCGTGACGCTGCGCATCGACTGGGACCTGCGCTATCGCCGCATGCGCATGCACACGGCGCTGCACCTGCTCTCAGCGATCCTCCCCTACCCGGTCACGGGCGGCGCGATCGGTGACGAGGAGAGCCGGCTCGACTTCGACATCCCGGACGCCGGGCTCGACAAGGAGGCGATCACGGCGAAGCTCGCCGAGCTGATCGCGACCGATGCGGCCGTGTCGACGCGCTGGATCTCGGACGACGAGCTCGCGGCCAATCCGGGGCTGGTGAAAACCATGTCGGTGAAGCCGCCGATGGGCACGGGCCGCGTGCGGCTGGTCGAGATCGCCGGCATCGACCTGCAGCCCTGCGGCGGCACGCATGTGGGCCGCACCGGCGAGATCGGCGTCGTGCGCGTGACGCAGATCGAGAAGAAGGGCAAGCAGAACCGCCGCGTGCGCATCGCGTTCGGTTGAGGAGTGCACATGACTGAATCCGCAAGCCGCTGGCTCGTCTCGACCGAATGGCTCGCCGCGCGGCTCGGGCAGGAGGACGTCGTCGTGGTCGACGGCTCCTATTATCTGCCCACGCAGAAGCGCGACGCCCATGCCGAGTATCGGGCGGCGCATATTCCGGGCGCGGTGTTCTTCGACATCGAGAAGATCGCCGACACCTCGACGGACCTGCCGCACATGCTGCCGGGGCCCGCGATGTTCTCCAAGGAGGTCGGCGCGCTCGGCATCGGCAAGGACGACACGATCGTCGTCTATGACGGCGTCGGCCTTTTCGCGGCGCCGCGCGTCTGGTGGACCTTCCGCCTCTTCGGCGCCACCAAGGTCTACATTCTCGACGGCGGCTTCCCGCAGTGGAAGGCCCAGAACCGTCCCGTGGAGGCCGGCGAAGTGAAGCGCGAGCCGCGCAGCTTCGATGCCGACATGGACACCAACAAGGTCGCGACCCTGAGCGAGGTGCAGCTCGCCCTTTCGAGCGGCATCGAGCAGGTGGTGGATGCGCGCTCGAGCGGCCGCTTCCGCGGCGTCGATCCGGAGCCGCGGCCTGGCCTCCGTTCGGGCCACATGCCGGGTGCTTTCAACGTGCCTTACCAGAACATCCTCGAAGGCAACCGGCTCGCCTCCAAGGAGAAGATCGCCGCCGCTTTCAAGGAGGCCGGCGTCGACACCGACAAGCCGACGATCACGAGCTGCGGCTCGGGCGTGACGGCTGCAATCCTGTGGCTCGCGCTCGATGCCATCGGCAAGCCGCCAGCGGCACTGTTCGACGGCTCGTGGACCGAGTGGGCCTCGCGCGCCGACCTGCCGGTCGCGACCGAAAAGAAAGGCTGAGGGGCGTAAGTCCCGGGAGGCCGTTATGATCTTCCGTCAGCTCTTCGACAACGTCTCCGGCACCTACACGTATCTCCTCGCCAGCCGGCGCGGCGGCGAGGCGCTGATCATCGATCCGGTGCTCGAGAAGGTTGACCGCTATCTGCAGCTGATCCGCGAGCTCGACCTGAAGCTGGTCAAGGCCGTGGACACCCATCTGCACGCGGACCACATCACGGGGCTCGGCGCCCTGCGCGATCGCACCCATTGCGTCACCGTCATGGGCGAGCACACCAAGGCGGACATCGTCTCGATGCGCATCGCCGAAGGCGACAAGATCCAGATCGAGGGTCTCGCCCTCGACGTGCTCTACACGCCGGGCCACACGGACGATTCCTACAGCTTCCTGATGCGCGACCGGGTGTTCTCGGGCGACACGCTGCTGATCCGCGGCACGGGCCGCACCGACTTCCAGAACGGCGATCCGCGCGCGCAATACGACTCGATCTTCAACAAGCTGTTGCGATTGCCGGATGAGACCATGCTGTTCCCCGCGCACGACTACAAGGGCGACACGGTCTCGACCATCGGCGAGGAGAAGGCCTTCAATCCGCGACTGCAGGTCAATTCGATCGACGAATACGTGGAGCTGATGAACAACCTCAACCTGCCCAACCCGAAGATGATGGACGTGGCGGTGCCCGCCAACATGCGGGTCGGGCTCGCCCAGGACGAGATCGCCCGGCGCGGTCTCGCCGTCACGGCACGCGACGCCAAGACCCTGCTCGGCCGCGCCGACATCGCCTTTGTCGACCTGCGCGAGCGCGCCGAGCGCGAGAAGCACGGCGTGATCCCGGGCTCGCTGCACGCGCCCTACCCGGACCTGCGCGACAATCTCGGCTCGGGCGGCATTCTCCATGCGCTCGCCGCGACGGGGAGCAAGAGCATCCTGTTCTACTGCGCCTTCGGCGAGCGTTCCGCCATGGCCGTCGAGGAGGCGCAAGGCGCCGGCCTCGCGGCGCGCCACATCCACGGCGGCATCGCGGCCTGGAAGGACGCGGGCGGCCCGCTGGAGCGCTAGATGGCGCGCGCGCCGCGCAAGCGGACCGCTAAACCGCGCGTCGCGCTGGTCACCGGAGCCGCCAAGGGGATCGGCCGGGCAATCACGCGCCATCTTCTAGACGATGGCTGGCGCGTAGTGGTCGTCGACCTCTCAGAATCCGAGCTCCGCCGCGCCCATGGGCGCGCAGGCAAGCGCATCGCGATGGTCGCCGGAGACGTGGCCGAGGACGGCACCGCCGTGCGCGCCGTCGCGGCCGCGCTCG
Source organism: Pseudomonadota bacterium (assembly GCA_023404705.1). Taxonomy (GTDB): domain Bacteria; phylum Pseudomonadota; class Alphaproteobacteria; order Rhizobiales; family Xanthobacteraceae; genus FEB-22. The sequence goes on along the minus strand of JAEYAU010000047.1, from coordinate 13,284 downwards.
CGAGCTTCGGCCGGCTCGACGCGGTCATCTCCAATGCCGGCATGATGCTGCGCAAGCCGCTGCGCCGGCTCACCCTCGCTGAATGGCACCGCGTGATCGACGTGAACCTCACGGCGGGCTTCCTGCTCGCAAAGGCGGCTGAGAAGCCACTGCGCAAGGCAAGAGGCGCGTTCGTCGTGATCGCGTCGACGCGCGCGCAGATGTCGGAAGCCGACACAGAGTCCTATTCGGCTTCCAAGGGCGGTCTGGTCGCGCTCGCCCATGCGCTGTCCGTCAGCCTCGCGCCGGATGTCCGCGTGAACAGCGTGAGCCCTGGCTGGATCGCGACCCGCGATTATGGCGACCTGCGGCGCAAGGACCACCTGCAGCATCCGGCCGGCCGCGTAGGAAAGCCCGAGGATGTGGCGGAGCTGGTCGCCTATCTGATCGATGGCGAGCGCTCGGGCTTCGTCACCGGCGCCAATCTCACGATCGACGGCGGCATGACGCGCAAAATGATCTACGAAGGATAGTGCACCGATGGCGGCAGCTTGCCGATCTGCACCAGGAAGCCGAGCATGTCGATGCTGGACCAGCGCTCCACCACCTTGTCGCCTGCGAAGCGCATGATGTGCATGCCGCCGGTGTCGTAGGGCTTATGCGTCGCCGGAACCTCCAGGAACGTGCCGCGGTGGATGCCGCGCATGGAGTAGCGGCAGCAGTAGAGGTCGCCGTCGGTCATCACTTCGTGGAACTGCAGCTCGGGGCTCGGCTTGCCCTCGGCGCCGAGGGATTCACAGACATACCTGTAGAACTCCGCGACCCCGGCCTTGTCCATCGGGACACGCGAGAAGCCGTGCACGCGGACGCTCTCGTCGTACAGCGTGAGATAGCCCGGAATGTCCCCGGCGCACCAGAGCTGCCGCGCCTGCTCGACGCGGCGCACGATCTCGTTCATTCGGCTGCCCCCAACGTACCGAACGCGGCCCTGCTCACACCACTCGGTTCCACCCAGACCGGTGCGCGCAAGGGAACCCGAGTCCCGCATCAATGGACTGACGCGAGCGGACGTAAACACCCGCGAGCGCGGCTCCGTCAACCGCTCATTTGAAAGAATTCGCCTTGCGATAATGTCCGCACGGCCGATGCGCGCCGCCCGGCATGTAAGCAGCATCGCCGGCCAATTCACGCATTCGCGTTGCGTGATATGTGACGCGTGTCAGCGCGGAGGACCCAAGGCATCACGCGACAGCGCCTGCGCCGGCGGGCTCGGTCCCGCGATAGGCGTCAGCGAACTTGGCCGTGTCGGTGAACTCGACGAAGGCAGTGAGCTTGCCGTCGCGCACCGTGAAGATATGGACAAAGTTCGAGGCCACGGGCCAGCCGGACCTCCGGATGGTCCAGGCATAGTGGCCGAGCACGAACACCTTCTCGCCGTCCGCATAGAACTCGCACGGCGAGAACTCGCTCATGTCCTGGACTTGGACCACGGTCTCGAAGAAGTCCTGCACGCCCCGCGGCCCCTGGCGCAGCCCGAGCAGCGGATGGTCCTGCACCCGCCCGTTCACCTCCCAGGTGATCTGCGGCGCGGACGCCGCTGTGATGGCCGCGATGTCGCCGCGCTGGAAGGCCGCGGAGAGGCTTTGAATGAAGGCAATGTTGGCGTCGCTCATGGAAGTCCCCTGCTGGCTTTGGCCAAGCTACGGCCAGCAGGGCGCGCGGGTTTCGGCCCGCTCCAAAAATCCAAACGCCCCTAGTGCAGGATCTGGCTGAGGAACAGCTTGGTGCGCTCGTGCTTCGGATTGGAGAAGAACTCGCGCGGCTCGTTCATCTCCACGATCTGCCCGACATCCATGAAGATCACCCGGTCGGCGACCTGGCGCGCGAAGCCCATCTCGTGAGTGACGACCAGCATGGTCATCCCCTCCTCGGCGAGCTCGACCATGGTGTCGAGCACCTCCTTCACCATCTCGGGGTCGAGCGCGGAGGTCGGCTCGTCGAACAGCATGATCTTCGGCCGCATGCACAGCGCACGCGCGATGGCGACACGCTGCTGCTGACCGCCCGAGAGCTGACCCGGATATTTGGCGGCCTGCTCGGGGATCTTCACCTTCTTGAGGAAGTGCATCGCCACGTCCTCGGCTTCCTTCTTGGGCATCTTGCGTACCCATATGGGCGCCAGCGTGCAGTTCTCCAGGATGGTGAGGTGCGGAAACAGGTTGAAGTGCTGAAACACCATGCCGACCTCGCGGCGGATCTCGTCGATCTTCTTGAGGTCGTTGGTCAGCTCGATGCCGTCGACGATGATGCGGCCCTGCTGGTGCTCCTCCAGCCGGTTGATGCAGCGGATCATGGTGGACTTGCCGGAGCCGGACGGTCCGCACACGACGATGCGCTCGCCCCGGGTGACGCGAAGGTTGATGTCGCGCAGCACGTGGAACTCGCCGTACCACTTGTGCATGCCGATGATCTCGACCGCGGCCTCGGTGCTCATGGCCCGGGCCGGCTTGGTCGCGGCAGCTGCGCTCGAATCCATGTTGGTCCCCTTGGGTCAGCGGCGCTCGGCGCGCGCGAGCCGCGCCTCCACGCCGCGCGCATAGCGTGACATGGAGTAGCAGAAGATGAAGTAGAATACGGCCGCGAAGGCGTAGCCGGTCGGGCTCGTCACCGGCGTCGCCCATTGCGGGTCGATGCGCGCGGCCTCGATGGTCTTGATCAGGTCGAAGATGCCGACGATGAAGACCAGCGTCGTGTCCTTGAACAGCGCGATATAGCTGTTGACGATGTTCGGGATGGTGATGCGCAGCGCCTGCGGCAGGATGATCAGGCGCATCATCTGGCTGTAGCTCAGGCCCACCGCCATGGCGCCTTCGTACTGGCCCTTGGGGATCGCCTGCAGGCCGGCGCGCACCACCTCGGCCATATAGGCCGAGGCGAACAGCGCGATGCCGATCAGCGCGCGCAGCAGCTTGTTGGGCGAGTATACGTCGGGCACGAACAGCGGCAGCATCACGCTCGCCATGAACAGCACGGTGATCAGCGGCACGCCGCGCACGAACTCGATGAAGATCACCGAGAGCAGCCGGACCGCCGGCATCTTCGAGCGCCGGCCAAGCGCCAGCACGATGCCGATCGGCAGCGACACCACGATGCCGACCACCGAGACCACGATGGTCACCAGCATGCCGCCCCAGTAGACGGTGTCGACCCTGGGCAAGCCCTTGTCATAGAAGCCGAGCCCGAGCACGAAACAGCCGAAGACCGCGAGCGCGGCCAGAACCGTGACGGCATTCCGCGCGCCGTATTTGGCCATGCCCCCGCCGAGCCAGAACGCGAGCGCGCCCACCACCACAGAGGTGAGGATGAAGTCGGACCAGAACGGCGACGGGCGGCCGCGGATCCAGTCGGCGAACAGCTGCAGCGGCCAGGCGAGCCAGCTCAGCAGGATGCCGAAGTAGCTGAGCGCCATGCCGAAGAGCCACGCGATCGACGAGACGATGCTCTCGAGCAGCGGCGGGCTCATGACGGGCGGATCGGCCGCATAGGCCAGCAGCGCGCCGCCGGAGCCGAGGAAGAAGTTGACGACACTGGCAACGACGCCGGTGACGAACAGCGTTCCGAAGCCAGTGAGGCCGCCGCCGGCCAGCAGGAAGTAGGCCGTGACCGGGAACAGCAGGAAGAAATAGCCAGCGCCGAGATCGCGGCGCGGCGCCCGCAGCCACAAGAGCCAGAAGACGCCGATCGCCAGCATCACGAAGAAGACGTTGACGCGCCAGCGCTCGGAGATCGGATAGGAGCCGTAGACGAAATAGGCAAAGCGGTCGCGCACGAAGGCCCAGCAGGCGCCGACCTCCGGGCGCTGCTCGGTGACGAGGCAGGCGTCGCGATCGGCGCCGCTCCACACCGCGTCGATGAACATGAACTCGATGATCGGCGGGATGAACCAGAGCAGGAATGCGAACGTCGCCAGCGTGAGGATCGTGTTCGGAATGCTCGAGAACAGGTTGGCGCGCAGCCAGCCGAGCACGCCCGTGGTCGCGGGCGGTGGCGGCATGGCGTCGACCGGCGTGTTGCGCACATAGGCGCCGGCGGGGCGCTCATCGGTCTGATGGTAGGTCGCGACGGCCATGTCGGTCACCGTTCCACCAGCGCAATGCGAGAATTGTACCAGTTCATCGCGGCCGAGGTGACGAGGCTGATCGTCAGGTAGACCGCCATGGTGATCATCACGACCTCCACGGCCTGGCCCGTCTGATTGAGCACCGTGCCAGTGAAGACCTGGACGAGGTCCGGGTAGCCGACCGCGACCGCCAGCGTAGAGTTCTTCGTCAGGTTCAAATACTGGCTGGTGAGCGGCGGGATGATCACCCGCATCGCCTGCGGTATGATCACCAGCCGCAGCGTCGGCCCGGAGCGCAGGCCGAGCGCGCCGGCGGCTTCGGTCTGGCCCTTCGAGACCGCGAGGATGCCGGCGCGCACGACCTCGGCGATGAAGGCCGCCGTGTAGGTCACGAGCCCGAACAGCAGCGCCACGAACTCGGGCAGCACCTCGAGGCCACCGCGGATGTTGAAGCGGCCCTTCTCGGGGAACTCGAAGGTGATCGGCATGCCGGAGGCGAAGAAGGCGATCAGCGGCAGCCCGATGATGAGACCGAGCGCGACGAGCAGCACGGGCGCCTGCTGGCCGGTCGCCTCCTGGCGCTTGCGCGCCCAGATGCGGAAGCCGATGGCACCGACGATGCCGAGAATGAAGGCGATGACCACCGCGCTCGATCCGGCCTGGAAGATCGGCTTGGCGAGAAAGAGGCCGCGATTGTTGAGGAAGCCGCCGCCCGGAAACGCGTAGCTCTCGCGCAGGTCCGGCAGCGCCTTGAGCACGGCGTTGTACCAGAACAGGAGCTGCAGCAGCAGCGGCAGGTTACGCACCAGCTCGACATAGCCGCCGGCGATGCGCTGGAGCAGCCAGTTGCGCGACAGGCGCGCGATGCCGATCAGGAAGCCGAGAATAGTGGCGAAGACGATGCCGAGCGCGGCGACCAGCAGCGTGTTGAGGAGGCCGACCCAGAAGGCCTGGCCGTAAGTCGAGCCGGCGGCCGAGAACTCGATCAGCGTCTGGCTGATATCGAAGCCGGCGGTCGCGTCCCAGAACTCGAAGCCGGAAGCGATGCGCGCCTTGGCGAGATTGTCGATCGCGTTGCGGACCGCGCTATAGGCGAGGAAGAGGATCAGCGCGCACAGCCCGACCTGATAGGCGATGCTGCGGATACGGGGATCGTAGAAGAACGGGACCTTCGGTGGTCCGCGCTCCGATCGAACGCCCGTCGACTGAACGCTCATGGACCCCTCCGCCCCGTGAGCCAGACGCAACCAGGATCCCTCACGATCCTGGCATTCGGTTCATGATCAGAGGCACCCCATCCGCGCCCGCGACCACGGTGGCAATCGCGGCTGAACGGTCCCCTCCGTCCAGCCGCGCGCCGTCATATCTCGCCGCTCAACGGATGGGCGGCGCGTATTGCAGGCCTCCCTTGGTCCACAGCGCGTTCAGGCCGCGGGCGATCTTCAGGCGCGAGGCTTGGCCGACGTTTCTTTCGAACACCTCGCCGTAGTTCCCGACCTGCTTGATGATGCGGTAGGCCCAGTCCTTGGTGAGGCCGAGTTGCTCGCCGTAATTGCCTTCGGTGCCGAGCAGGCGCTTCACGTCCGGGTTGGCCGACTTCATCGCCTCGTCGACGCTCGCCTTGGTGATGCCGAGCTCCTCGGCCGTCAGCATGGCGTAGTGGGTCCACTTGACGATGTCCGCCCACTGGTTGTCGCCGTGACGCACGGCCGGACCGAGCGGTTCCTTGGAGATGATCTCGGGCAGCACGATGTGATCATCGGGCTTGGCGAGACGCAGGCGCTCGGCATAAAGGCCGGACGCGTCGGTCGTGAACGCGTCGCAGCGGCCCGAGTCGTAAGCCTTGATCGACTCGTCCGAGCTCGCGAAGGTCACGGTCTTGAGCTTCATCTTGTTGGCGCGGAAATAGTCCGCGAGATTGAGCTCCGTGGTCGTGCCCTGCTGCACGCAGACCGCGGCGTCGTTGAGCTCCAGAGCCGAATTCACCTTCAGCGCCTTGCGGACAATGAAGCCCTGGCCGTCGAAATAGTTCACGACGCTGAAGTCGAGACCGAGTGAGGTGTCGCGCGACGAGGTCCAGGTCGTGTTGCGCGCCAGCACGTCCACGTCGCCGGACTGCAGCGCCGTGAAGCGGTCCTTGGCGGACAGCGGCACGAACTTGACCTTGTTCGGATCGTTGAAGATCGCCGCCGACAGCGCGCGGCAGAATTCGACGTCGAGGCCGGTCCAGTTGCCCTGGGCATCGGGCAAACCAAAGCCCGCAAGACCGGTGTTGGACCCGCAGTGGAGAATTCCCCGCTGCTTCACGGTATTGAGCGTTTGAGCCGATGCCGCAAATGCGGTGAGGCCGATCGCCCCAGCGAGCACGATCGTTGTGACGGCGCGTTTCATGACACAGCGTTCTCCGTACAGAAAATCCCTGAAGGTGGAAGGCTGGGCAGGCTGCCGAGAATGGCAAGCCGGAGCGCCCAGCGCCGTTGATCGCGTTTGGCCGCTACTTGCGCGACATGCGTGTTCCCATACCACGCAAAATCGCAACACGCATTGTGGCAAGGCGTGTTCATGGCCTAGCTTCGTTCTCCGCGTCCCCCGACTACCTGCCATCTGAGAACGATCGCTATGAGAGGTCAAGGGGTTGCAAATCCTGCCAAATGCCGCAGTTAACAGCACCGAGCCGCCACGGATGCCTCATAGATGACCAAAGATCCACAAAAAGACCTCGCGAAGCCACATGCGCCGGACCTTGCCCCCAACACGGTCATGGTGACCGGCGGGCGCAATCCCCACGCCAATCACGGCTTCCTCAATCCGCCGGTTTATCACGCCTCGACGGTGCTTTACCCAACGGCGGCGGACTTCCTCGCCCGCAACGCGCGCTACACCTATGGCCGGCACACGCCGACCATGGAGGCGCTGGAGGTCGCGGTACAGCAGCTCGAGGGACCCAACTGCGCGGGCGTCGCCCTCGCCTCATCGGGTCTCAACGCGATCTCGACGGCGCTGCTTTCGGTGCTGAGCGTCGGCGACCATCTGCTGATGACCGACAATGTGTATCGGCCGGCGCGGAATTTCTGCGACACGGTGCTCAAGCGCCTCGGCGTCGAGACGACATATTTCGATCCGCTGCTCGGCGTGGACATCGAGCGCCTGTTCCGGCCGAACACGCGCGTGCTCTATCTGGAAGCGCCGGGCTCCCTTTCCTTCGAGGTGCAGGACGTGCCGGCGCTGGCTGAGATCGCGCATGCCGAGGGCGCGCTGGTGCTGTTCGACAACACCTGGGCGAGTCCCTATTTCTTCCGCGCTTTCGACAAGGGCGTCGATCTTTCGATCCAGGCCGGCACCAAATATCTCGGCGGCCATTCGGACGTGATGATCGGCACGATCTCGGCCCACGAGACGGCGTGGCCGGCGCTGCGCGACACGGTGCGCCATCTCGGGCAATGCGTCGGGCCGGACGATGCCTATCTGACGCAGCGCGGTGTGCGCACGCTCGGCGTGCGCCTCGACCGGCATTTCCAGTCCGGGCTCAAGATGGCGGAATGGTTCGCGGCGCGTCCCGAGGTTGCGCGCGTGCTGCATCCGGGACTGCCGAGCCATCCCGGACACGCGATCTGGAAGCGCGACTTCACGGGCGCGTCGGGCCTGTTCAGCATCGTGCTCAAGCCCGTGTCGGAGACCGCGTTCCACACTTTCCTCAACACGCTCACGCTGTTCGGCATGGGCGCATCGTGGGGCGGCTACGAGAGTCTCGCGATCCCGTTCGACTGCACGCCATTCCGCACGGCTACCACCTGGAATCCGGGCGGCCCTTCGGTGCGCTTCCACATCGGGCTGGAGGACATCGAGGATCTCAAAGCCGATCTCGAGCGCGGCTTCGCGGCGATGCGCGCGACGGCGTGAGCGCGCTCACGCCGCGGCCGTCTTCTCCTTACGCTCGCGCAGGACAAAGTAGAGATTGCGGCCGTAGACGAAGACGCCGAAGCCCTGACCGAGGATGAAGACCGGATCGCGCGCGTAGAGCGCGTAGCCGAACAGCACCAGTCCGCCGCCAATCGAGAAGAGCCAGAAGGCGAGCGGGATGACGCTGCGCCCTGCCCGCTCGGAGGCGATCCACTGCACGACGAAGCGCATGGTGAAGAGCGCCTGGCCGAGATAGCCGACCAGAACCCACCAGGTCATCTTCATGAAGAAGACCTCGTGCAGGTAGTTGCCGACCTCGCGCTGCAGATCAACGAGCATTGCCAACCTCCGTCACCTGCGGCACGCGCCGGCGCCGGCGGATCAGCCACCGCACGCCCATGAGATCGAGGATGCCGACCCAGAGCCGGTCCCACATTCCGTAGTTCGAGGTGCCGTGACGCCGCGCGCGGTCGATCACGTCCACATAGGCGACCTCGTGCCCCTCGCGGCGCACGAGCGCCGGCAGAAAGCGATGCAGCCCGTCGAAATACGGCAGCGCGAGGAACACGTCACGGCGGAAGGCTTTCAGGCCACAGCCGGTGTCGCGCGTGCCGTCGCGCAGGATCGCGGCGCGCACACCATTGGCGATGCGGGATTGGAAACGCTTGTAGCCGCCCTTGCGTCCGACGCGCTGACCCGCGACGAGGCCGACGCGCGGCTGCTGCTCCTCGAGCGTGCGGATCAGCGCCGGCAGGAACGAAGGATCGTTCTGACCATCGCCGTCGATGGTCGCGATCAGCGGCGCCCGCGCGGCGCGCACGCCGGTGCGCACGGCGGCGGACTGGCCACAGGATTCCGCGTGCTTCACCTGGCGCAGCCACGGGCGCTCGGCCATCAGGGCGAGCAGCGCGGCCTCGGTGCCGTCGGTGGAGCCGTCATTGACGTAGACGATCTCGAAGTTCCAGCGGCCCGTGAGTGCGGCCGCGATCTCCTCGACCAGCGGCGCCACGTTCTCGGCCTCGTTCTTCACCGGGACGACGACCGCGACGGCGGGCTGGTCCGTCGGGCTCGGTGGGTGCGGGTCGGTCATCGGAATCCGGGTGATTTTGGCGCCATCGAGCCGATGGCGGCCTTGCTTCTATTGGCCGAACAGGCGGCGGGCAACCGCTTTGACGCGCCGCAGCGAAGGGCCCGGCAAAGCGCTCACCGCCCCCTCGGGGCCGATCACGAAGCCCAGGCGCCGGGCCGCGAACCAATCACGAACCAGGAGGGCCGAGATGCCGCCGACCACCGCGCCGGCCAGCACGTCGCTCGGGTAATGGGCCGAGATCACGACGCGGCTGAGCACGATGATGATGGCGAAGATCCCCATCGGGATGCGCGCCCGCGGCCAGACCACGCTGATCGCGACGGCGGCCGCGACCGCTGTGGTGGCGTGGCCCGATGGCAGGCTCGCGTAGCTCGGCTGCCACGACCACGGGAAGTAAGCAAACTGGCCGAGTTCGGAGGGCCGCACGCGGCCGATCAGGCGCTTGCCGACCGTGACGATGAGACCCGGCAAGGCGATCGCGACGAAGACGTAGCCGAAGCGCACCACGAGGCTCGCGAGCACGAGCTGGCTCATGCGTCCGAGCGCGGGACTCGACACCGCGGCAGCGCCGAGGATCAGCGCGGCGAGCGGGATGAGGAACCAGCCGGCGCGACCGAAGTCCGTAAGCTCGTTGAATATGTCGACGACGATGGTCGGGAGATGTTTCGTGCCCGCGTGCACGGGACCATCGATGAGCCACATGGTGACCAGCACCAGTGCCAGCACGATCAGCGTGCCGATCGCGATGCGGCCCGCCTGCGCGCGCAGGCGGCTCGTGCGCACCTTGCGCGGCCGCACGAGCGCCGCGAGCCAGAGGCGCAGATGCTCCAGCGTGCGGCGAAGCATCGGTTCGCTCGGCGCCGTCATGCCGGCCTCGTTCGCGCGCATCAGTTCAATCCGGCGCGGTAGATCGCAATCGAGATCTGCCGCCCGCCATTGTAGTTGATCGCCTCCTCGCGCCGCCACAGGCTGTAGCGCAGGCCGATCGCCTCGGCGCGCTGGGCGAAGCTGCGCTCGTGGCGCTGCTCGATCAGCGCAAGGCGGCAGCCGCCCTGGCGCAGGAACTCGGCAGCGCCCGCGCTATCGGTGAGCCGCGTGTTGGTGCCGACCAGGAACACAAGGCTCGGCTCGTGGAAGCCCGCCGAGGCGACCTGCGGGTTCGGGCAATCCACCCCCTTCACGAGACTCGCGAGTGTCACGCTCGGGAACACGGGGCGCATCAGCGGCATGGTCACGCCGAAGGTCGCGACGCCCATGAGGTGGGCCGCGATGGTCGCGCGCGCGAGCGAGAGCTCGGGGCCGTCCGCGTCGTAGAGACGCCAGGCGAGGAAGCCGAAGACGATGGCGGCCGCCGCGAAGGGCCAGGCGAGCAGGCCGAGCTGGCCGCGGAAATAGATGAGGCCCGCGATCGTGAGCAGCGGCAGCACAGCCGCGATGATCGGCCACATCACGACGGTGCGCACGAGATGCGGGTTGGAGGAGAAATTGCGCCGCTCGATGCCGCGCGCGATCAGGATCGCGATCGCGGGATAAAGCGGCAGCACATAATGCGGCAGCTTGGTGATGACGAGCTCGAACACGATCCAGCACGGCACCAGCCAGGCGAGCAGGAACTTGACGCCGGTATCGCGGCGCTCGCGCCACACTGCAGGCGCGGCCACGGCCGCGAGTGGCGCACCCGGCCAGAAGGTGAGCCAGAACAGGAGCAGGTAGTAACCGGGCGGCGCGCCATGGGTCTCCTGCGAGGAGAAGACCTTGGAGAGCATGTCCTTGCCGAGGGACTCGGCATAGAAGCTCTGCCCGGCGCGGCCCGTAATGGCGAGGAACCAGGGCAGCACCAGCGCCAGCATCCAGATGATGCCGACCAGCGGCTTGAGCGCGAGCAGCCAGCGCGCCGAGCGATCCGTGATGACCAGCGTGAGAGCCGTGAGGCCGATCACCATCAGGATCAGCGGGCCTTTCAGCAGAATGCCGACGCCCAGCGCAGTCCAGAACACGGCCGGATAGAGCCAGCCTTTCATGGGACGCATATAGGCGCGCGCGAGCACGCCCATGGCGGCCACGATGGTGAACAGCAGCATCGCGTCGGTCTTGGCGAAACGCGCCTCGACGCCGAGCACGATCGAGGCCGCCATCATCACGCCCGCAAAGTAAGCCGCGCGGCGCGAGACGAAGACGATCGCGATCCAATAGGTGAGCAGCACGGCGCCGATTGCGCCGATCAGCGACGGCACGCGATAGAGCCAGATGGTCGTGCGCGCCTCGGGTACGCCGAGCGCCTCGGCGGTCTTCACCACGCCGGCCTGCAGCCAGTAGATGCCGACCGGCTTCTTGTAGCGGACCTCGTCCTGGAAGCGGATGTCGATGTAGTCCCCGCTCTCGATCATCTGCTTCGTCGCCTGGGCGAAGCGGGACTCGTCGCGGTCGATCGGCGGCAGGTTGAAGAAGCCGGGAAGAAACGAAATGAGCGAAACCAGGACCAGGAACGCGATCGCGCGCGCATGCGAGGCCGTCGCGAAGGCGACGAGCTCGCTCAGGTTACGCGGATAAGCCGAGAGCCGCTGGCCCTCGGAGAGGGCCTTGTCCATGGCGCCGTCCGTGGTCGGAGTCGGCCGGACAATAGTGAAGAGCGCGGGCCCGCGAAAGCGCCGCAGCGCCGCGTCGTAAATATCTGGCCCTTAACTGTATTCCGGCGGCAACACTTATTGCTTGGTCGCTTTTCCCGGCGCCGAACCGGTGCCCCTTGGGCGGATGCTCCTACTCTATCCGTACCACCACACTGTCGGCGGCTCCCCGCGCATCCATCACCGTCAAGCGGATGAAACCGGGACCGTCGGGCTGAAAGAAGAGCGTGCGCGCTCGCCCCTGCCCGGCCGCCGGCACGCCGTTGACCAGGACCGTGTAGGGCTGGACGCCGCCCGAGACCTTGACGGCCATGGACTCGCGGAGGGCCCCGGCCGCCCGCTCGAGCCGGGCGCCGTTCGGCGGGAACATGATCTTGGGCGGCGGATCCCGACTGTCGCTGGCGAGCGCGCCCGGTCGGAACCGCTGCAGCGGCAGCGGCAGCTTGGCATTGGAGGCGAACAGCACAGCGGGCGGCGCCTTGGGGAGCGGCGCCGGCAAGGTGCCGAGCCGCGCGAAGGCGTCGAACAGGATCGGCGCCGCGGCGACGCGTCCGACCAGCCCCGGTACGGGTGCGCCGTCCGGGCGGCCGACCCAGACGCCGATCGTAACCCTGCCGTCGAAGCCGACGGACCAGGCATCGCGATAGCCATAGGAGGTGCCGGTCTTGAAGGCGATGCGGCCGCCGGCGGCATTTTCGGGCGGAGGTGTACCGATCAGTACACTTCCGAGATACCAGGCCGCGACCGGGTCCAGTAATCGGCGGGGCGTCGCCTCGACCGGGTCGTCACGCCGCTCGACCAGCGGCAGCGCGTCGCCGCCGCGCGCGATCGCGGCGTAAAGCATGGTGAGATCCGTGAGCTTCACGCCGACGCCGCCGAGACCCATGGCGAGACCCGGCACTTCGCCCTTCGGGAAGACGAGACCGCCGCCCGCCTGCGCGAGCCGCGCGGTGAGTCGGCTCGCATGCACAGCATCGAGCACCGTGACGGCCGGCACGTTGAGCGACATGTGCAGCGCGTGGCGCACGCTCACGGTGCCCTGGAAGCTGAGATCGAAATTCTCCGGCGCATAGCTGCCGTAGCGCACGGGGCGATCTTCGATCAGCGTCTCGGGGTGAATGAGTCCGTCCTCGAAGCCGAGGCCGTAGATGAAGGGCTTGAGCGTCGAGCCGGGCGATCGCAGCGCCTGGGTCATGTCGACATTGCCGGCGCGGCGCTCGTCGAAGTAGTCGGCGGCGGCAACGCGCGCGAGCACGGCGCCAGTCGCATTGTCGACCACGACCATGGCAAGCGACATGTCGGCTTGAAGCGTCTTCGCCCGCTCCCGCGCGAGATCCTCGAGGCGCTTCTGCAGATGTGCGTCGAGAGTCAGGCGATGGATCTTGCGCGTCGGCGTCGCGGCGACGGCCTGGTCGGCCGCATGCGCCGCGAGCGCCGGCATCGGCTTGCGCCCGTCCGGTACGCTCTCGGCTTTGGCGAGCGCGATCTCGTCGTCCGGAATGCGGCCCTTGCCTGCGATGTCGAGCACGCGGTCGCGGGCGCGGCGCGCGACCTCTGCGGAGCGGTCCGGC